>NZ_CP042823.1:685000-1027500 GCF_008000895.1 Methylobacterium sp. WL1
TGGTCGGTGACCCGGCCAAGGGCGGGCGGATGGATTTCGCCGGCCTGATGGAATCCTACCGCGCGACGTTCGGGACGGCGGCTCAGCCGAACCTGCCGACCCGCTCGGCCGTGCAGGTCGCGGCGCTCGCCAATCCGGGCTGGCTGGTGGAGATCGAGGTCACCGCCGTGCGGCCGTGACTAGGGATTGCTCAAGCTACACGGATGCCCACCGCGTCATCCCGCGGCCGCGATATCCGGGATGAATTCGGTTTCGGCCGGCTGACGCGACCCGCTCCGTCATGGCGGTCAGCGAAGCACCCCGGGATGACCGGGGTTGCTGTCGGACCGGCGTCGGCAAGCAACTTGCGCGTCGGACGGCGGGATAGTGCCTGCCTCCCGCAGCAAACACTTGGAAACGGATGGGTCTCAATCCGCAATTCAACGCGCGCCGCCGCACCAGTATGCTCCTCGTCGGCGGGCGCTCGCCACCTGATTTGCATGACTGTAGTTTCTCGACTGCAATTGCTTTACTGAATGTACGCGAACGAAGAGATGCACGATTTTTACTAAATATTTTAAAAATTTATATTAAATCAATTTCTTATTAGAGAGATAAAACGCGGCCGTGATTAAACATCCTTGGTCGGCGGCGCCATCATCCACCTGTAACGGCGGTCAGTTCAGCCGCACCCTCAAGATTGTCGGCACATAGCCCCGACCGGCACGGGGAGATGTCGTTTCTCCGGCAAGCGCCCGTCAATCTATAGGTGACCGAAGTTGTCACGTTATAAGTTCAGATACGGCTTTCGCTTGGTCACGATTTTATCGAAGCGCGTTAAATTCTCGCGCCACAAAGCCGCTGCCTTTTGTGTCGGCGATAGACCTGAAACCAGATCTCTCATGCCATCCGGGGAGAATGGCGGATTCGGGCAGAAATACGGGGTTAGCGGCCTGCTGGCGTAGTAGTTATAGAACAAGGCCCTGCGATTTTTGCTGGTGGCAGGCTTGCCCCTGTGGTAGTATTTCGATGTATCACAAAATATCACGGACCCCGCCGGGCCGGTGAAGGTTGTGATGTCGAAATCGATCTTGCCCTCGTTTTGAGCCTGTATCAATTTCTGTTGCTTGAAGCCTCGTGATTTTTCAAGATCGGAGGTTTTGTGTTGCAAATGAAGAATTTCAAAAGGTCCGTCGTCGTCACCGACATCGTTCAGATAGATGGCAACTTTCACCATCGGAGTGTCTTCGCTATCTTTGTGCCAAGTCCTGGCGCCTTTTTCTAAGCCATCGGCAACAGTGAAAAATATATCGACTCCTCCGAACGCGACGGGGAGCTTCAAGTAATGCTCAATGATTTTAAGAAATTTGTCATCCAGTCCCGCGGAGAAAATGACCTTGAATTGATCCAGCAAAGAGGGATTTGCGTCGAGCAACCTTATGATGTCGATAGTCTTGCCTGTTTCGAGGTAGGTCCGTTCCGTCTCATCATAGATCCGATTGGCGGCGGTACGAAATCGGTTCGCCGTGAAGGATTCGAATAAATCCACGTCCGCCCTGCAGAACCCCTGCTCACTCAACGCATGCGCGAGCGGCAGCTCCTGAAACGTCAATATCGGCAACTTGTGCCTGTGAGCTTCGACATCAGACGCCCGGTTGTTGATCGACCTGCGCTGGATAGGACCAAGCGAATAGACCAAATGCGTTGTCTTGGACGGCCATTGTGCAATGCGATGGAAGATCTTTCGTATCGTGACGTCGATCTTTCGCATCGCTGTCATAAGGCACCCGCTGCTAAAAAGTTAGGCGCGCAATGGCTCAGTGTCCGTCGCTTCTGCTTTCCACCCATGCCTTCAGAGTATACACGTCTCTGAATGTTTCAATTTTTATAGGTCAATACCATCTTTAAGTGTTTCTATTTCATTCATGTTAAATGTCAAGCTCAAATTGGCGGTCTTGAAGCCCAATTCTCGCTCCCACTACCGCTCTTGCCGACATGTCTCCAGTGGACTGGTTCACCGTCAATCTTCCGCGCACGGGGCCGATCGACCAGATCGCCAACATCACGGCGTTGCCGGCCTCACGCGCCGGTCCAGCGTGCGGGCCGCCGAAGTGGAGCGGGGAGCGGGAAAACGCCTATTTTTCGAGGCGTTGGCGCCAAACTGAGACGTGTCGATCCGCTTGGTCGAACGTCTCTATCGCGACCCCATCCAAACAGCTCGAGAGGGCTGGCCCAAAACCCGGCTCCTACCGCAGGGACGCCCCCGGCTCCCCGGCCCAAGCCGGCGCGTCATCCCCCAGCCGGCGGGCGGCCCGGTCCCAGCGCATCGCGGCACCCGCGACATTCAGCGGTGGGCGCAGGCGATGCGCAGGCCCCCAGGAGGTCGCCTCGACCTCCGGGGCGAGATCCTCCGGGGTCTCGGGGGCGAAGGCCGGTTTCCGGTTCGGCTGGCCGGCCGCGATCAGGAACGCCGCCGTCCGGGCGAGCGACAGGCGGGCGCGGCCGCCGGTGCCGTCTCGAAGCCGGTGGGCAGCAGGCGGAGCGCGCCCGCCGCCATGAGGTAAGCCGGTGGCGTGGTCGAGCGCCTGGACCGGGAGCGGCACTGGCGCCTCGGCCTGCCGCCAGGCCTGCCCGGCCTCGGCGAGGCCGCAGCTCATCTGCACGAGGCTGTCGAAGCCGCGCCGCCCCGCCCAGGGGCCGGTCCAGCCATAGGCGTCGAGCGCCACGTCGATCAGGCCCGGGGCCAGGGCCCGCCGCGCCTCGGGGCCGTAGCCGAGGCCGTCGAGGGCGCCGGGGCGGTAGCCGTGGACTAGCACGTCCGCCCCCGCCAGCAGCGCCTCGAAGGTCGCCCGGTCTGCGGCCCGGCGCAGGTCGAGGCGGGAACAGGTCTTCCCCAGCGTCATCTCGGGCACGAGGGCCGGCTCGTCCCAGTCGGGCGCATCGATCCGCAGCACATCCGCCCCGAACCCGGCCAGGAACCGGGTCGCCACCGGGCCGGCGAGCACCCGGGTCAGGTCGAGCACCCGCAAACCCGCCAGCGGCCGCTCCGGCCGGGGCCGCCAGCGCGACGCGCTCCGGTCGGGGTCCGAATCGAACGCCACCAGGGGCTCGGCCGCCACCGCCCGGCCCTGGGGATGGGACGCCCACGCCTCCAACCCACGCATCTCGGCCGCGCAGCCGCCCTCGGCCACCACCGCCGCCTCGAGATCCGCCTTGGCCCAGCCGGCCACCGCCCGCGCCATGCCGGCCCGGTCGGCCTGGGCGCCGAGCACCCGTTCGGCCGCCGCCCGGTGATGCGGGGCGTTGGTGTGAAGCCGGATCCAGCCGTCCCGGGTCCGGTAATCCCCGGCCACCGGATCCCAGGGCGCCGGCACCCGCCAGTTATCCGGCCGCAGCGACGTCGCGAACCAGGCCGCGGCGAGCCGCCGGTCCACGGCGACCGGCCCATCGAGGCCCGCAACTTCCGCGAGCGCCTGGCCGGCGGCTGCAATCGAGGCCGCGGCGAGGTCCGTCACCCGGAATGCGGAGGGCAGGGCGCCGGACCCGGAAACGCGAAGTCTGGCGGCAGGCCGTGAAGGCTCTGCGAAGGGAAGCCGGACTTGGGCGGCCAATTCTTCGTCGATCCCGGGCATGGCGCGTCCCCCCCGCTGCGAGCACCGCGCATGATCGCGCATCCGCGGGCGGGTAGGCTAGGGTGCCGGCCGCGCTATAAGGGTCCCATGTCCGAGGCCGAAACCCCGCCGCTCCTGTCCGTCGAGGGCCTGTCCGTCGCCTTCCGCTCCCGCGCAGGCGAGACGGCGGCGGTCGATTCGATCGGCTTCACGATCCACCGGGGCGAGACCGTCGCGCTGGTGGGGGAATCGGGCTCCGGCAAGTCCGTGACCGCCCTGGCGATCCTGCGGCTGCTCGACGGCGCGGCGCGGCAGAGTGGAAAAATCCTGTTCAAAGGCAGGGACTTGGCGGTTCTACCGGAACGCCAGATGCGCGATGTGCGCGGCGCCGACATCACCATGGTGTTCCAGGAGCCGATGACCTCGCTCAACCCGCTCCACACGATCGAGCGGCAGATCGGCGAGGTGCTGGGGCTCCACCGCGGCCTCACCGGCAAACCCGCCCGGGCGCGGATTCTCGAGCTCCTGGAACTGGTTGGCCTGCGCGATGCCGCGCGCCGCCTGGGCGCCTACCCGCACGAACTCTCCGGCGGCCAGCGCCAGCGGGTGATGATCGCCATGGCGCTGGCCTGCGAACCGGACCTGCTGGTCGCCGACGAGCCGACCACCGCTCTCGATGTGACGGTGCAGGCCCAGATCCTGGCGCTGCTCGCCGACCTTCAGAAGCGGCTCGGCATGGCGCTCCTGTTCATCACCCACGATCTCGGCATCGTCGAGCGCATCGCCGACCGGGTCTGCGTGATGCTGAAGGGCAAGATCGTCGAGGCCGGCGAGACCAAGGCGGTCTTCGCCGACCCGCAGCACGACTACACACGCCGCCTGATCGCCTCGGAACCGAAGGGCCGGGCCAACCCGGTCCCGGCCGACGCGGCGCCCCTGGTGGAGGCCGGCCCGCTCAAGGTCTGGTTCCCGCTGAAGGCGGGCGCGTTCCGGCGCGTCACCGGCCACGTCAAGGCGGTGGACGGGGTCTCGCTCACGGTGCGGGCGGGCGAAACCGTTGGTGTCGTTGGCGAATCCGGGTCCGGCAAGACCACGCTGGGCCTCGCCCTGCTGCGGCTCACCGGCTCCGAAGGCCCGATCGTGTTCCTGGGCCAGGCCATCGACGGCTTCACCGTGGCGCAGATGCGCCCGCTCCGGAAGGACATGCAGGTGGTCTTCCAGGACCCCTACGGCTCGCTCTCGCCGCGCATGTCCGTGGCCGACATCGTCGCCGAGGGGCTGATCGTGCAGGGCACCGCGCGCTCCCGGGCCGAGCGGCGGGCGGTGGTCTCCAAGGCGCTCACCGATGTCGGCCTCGACCCGGCCGCCATGGACCGCTACCCGCACGAATTCTCCGGCGGCCAGCGCCAGCGCATCGCCATCGCCCGGGCCATGGTGCTCAACCCACGCTTCGTCGTGTTGGACGAGCCGACGTCGGCGCTGGACCGCTCGGTGCAGGCGCAGATCGTGACGCTGCTGCGCGACCTGCAGCGCGAGCGCGGGTTGGCCTACCTGTTCATCAGCCACGACCTGAAGGTGGTGCGGGCGCTCGCGAACTACGTGGTGGTGATGCAGAACGGCCGGGTGGTCGAGGAAGGCCCGGCGGAGACGATTTTTTCCGATCCGCAGACACCCTACACACGGGCGCTGTTCAAGGCCGCCTTCGCCCTGGACAGCGATGTCGCCGCCGAGCTGGAGCCCGCCTGAAAGTGGCGCGCGCCCTCCTCATCGTCCTCGATTCCGTCGGCATCGGCGGCGCCCCGGACGCCGCAGCGTACGGCGATACTGGGTCCGACACGCTCGGGCATATCGCCGAGGCCTGCGCGGCGGGCGCGGCGACCAGGCGGGCCTGCGCGCCGGCCCTCTGCGCCTGCCCCATCTCGCCGGCCTCGGGCTGGGTCTGGCGGCCGCCGGAGCTTCGGGCCGTATGCCTCCGAACCTCGACCCCGCAGGTGAGCCGGAGGGCGCCTACGGACATGCCGTAGAGACAGCCGCCGGCAAGGACACCCCATCCGGCCATTGGGAGATCACCGGGCTACCGATGCCCGAACCCTGGGGCCATTTCCCGAACAGCCAACCAGCCTTCCCGGCCGCGCTGACGGCGGCGTTGATCGCGGAAGGCGGCCTGCCCGGAATCCTGGGTGACCGACACGCGCCCGGCGTCGCCATCATCGACGAACTCGGCGCCGAGCACGTCCGGACCGGTCGGCCGATCTGCTACACCTCGGCCGACAGCGTCTTCCAGATCGCCGCCCACGAGGAGGCGTTCGGATTGGAGCGCCTCTACGCGCTTTGCATGACCGCGCGCCGCCTATGCGACCCCTACCGGGTCTGCCGCGTGATCGCCCGGCCGTTCATCGGCTCCGTGGCGGCGGGCTTCCGCCGGACCGGCAACCGCAAGGATTTCGCGGTCGCCCCCCCGGGGCAAACCCTGCTCGACCGGGCCGAAGCCGAGGGCCGGGCCGTGGTCAGCGTCGGCAAGATCGGCGACATCTTTGCCCACCGCGCCACCGGCCGCGAGATCAAGCCTGGCGCGAACGCGGCCTGCCTCAATGCGGCCCTGGACGCCTTGGGAGATCTGCCCGAGGGCGGGCTGATCTTCGTGAACTTGGTGGATTTCGACACGGAGCACGGCCACCGCCGGGACGTGCCCGGCTACGCCGCGGAACTGGAGGCGTTCGACGCCCGCATCCCGGAGATCCTGGCGGCGCTCGGGCCCGGCGACCTGGCGGTGATCACTGCCGACCACGGCAACGACCCGACCTGGCCGGGGACCGACCATACGCGGGAGCAGGTACCAGTCCTGGCTTTCGGCCCCGGTGTCGCGTCCCGATCGATCGGCCGGCGGGACACCTTCGCCGATATCGGCGCCACCCTGGCGGCCCATCTCGGATTGGCCTGGGATGGCGCCGGCCAATCGTTCCTGTAGGGAGCCGAGACATGCGAGACGACGACGAGCGGCCGCGCAAGGCCGTCGCCCACGAGATCGGGCAATCCCTCGACACGCTGTCGCTCTCCGACCTCGACGCGCGCGTCGCGCTGCTGCGAGAGGAGATCGCGCGGATCGAGGCGGCCCGGGCGGCCAAGCAGGCCGCACAAGGCGCGGCCGACGCCTTTTTCAAGCGGGGCTGACATCTTGGATCGGACCGAAACCCTCGCGGCCCTGCGGCGCGGCGATCTCGCGGGCGCCCGGGAACTGCGGTTGCCGGACGGACTCGCTGAATTTCCCCAGGAGGTGTTCGGCCTCGCAGACACCCTGGAAGTGCTGGATCTCGGACGTGGTAGCCTCGCCGATCTGCCGGTCGATCTCGGCCGCCTCAAGAATCTGAGGGTGCTGTTCTGCTCCGGCAATCCGTTCGCGCGGCTGCCGTCCGTCCTCGGCCAATGCCCGACGCTGAGCCAGCTCGGCTTTCGCGGATGCGGCATCCGGGAGGTGCCGGCGGAGGCGCTGCCACGCGACCTGCGCTGGCTCACCCTCACGGACAACCGGATCGAGACGCTGCCGAACACGCTGGGGGCACGGCCGCTGCTACAGAAGCTGATGCTGTCGGGCAACCGCATCGCGCATCTGCCCGAGAGCTTGGCGGAGGCGCAGAACCTCGAACTGATCCGCCTGTCCTGCAACCGTCTCGAGGCGCTGCCGCCTTGGCTGGCACGCCTGCCGCGCCTCGCCTGGATCTCCTACGCGGGCAATCCCGCCGAACCGCCGACGGAGCCCGCACCGGCGGCGGCCGTGCCGTGGACCGCGCTCGAGGTCGGCGATTTGCTTGGGGAGGGTGCCTCGGGCCGGGTCCACCGCGCCGTCTGGCGCGGACCTACTGGCCCGCAGGAGGTTGCGCTGAAGCTGTTCAAGGGCGCGATGACCAGCGACGGTCTGCCGGAGCGCGAGATGGTAGCCTGCCTCGCTGCCGGAACCCATCCGGCGCTCACAGGCGCCCTCGGCCGGCTCGTCGACCATCCCGACGGTTCGCAGGGCTTGCTGCTCCGGCTCTTGCCGGCCCAGTGGCGCGTGCTCGCCGGCCCGCCGAGCCTCGCGAGTTGCAGCCGTGACGTCTACGACCCCACCCTGACGCTTGCCACAGGGCATGGCCTGCGCATCGCCGGCGCGGTGGCCGAAGCCGTGGCCCATCTGCACGGGCGTGGCCTGCTCCACGGCGACGTCTACGCCCACAACACGCTGTGGAATGCCGCAACCGGCGCCGCCGTGCTCAGCGATTTCGGCGCCGCCTCGGCGCTGCCTGCTGGCGAAGACGGTGCGGCGCTGAAGCGGATCGAGGTGCGGGCGGTGGGGATCCTGCTGAGCGAGTTGCTGGACCGCAGCGACGGGGCCCCGAACGGGCTGCAAACGCTTGTGGAGGCCTGCCTGCAACCGACCCCGACGAACCGGCCCGATCTGGCGGAAGTGATCTCAGCGATCACGACCGAAGAAACCTTTGACCGGTGCTTAACCTAGGGCCATTCGCGATCCGGGATGACGATCATGCATCCGGGGCCGCCACGATCACCGGCCCTTCAGCCCTCAGTTCCCCGGATACGTACCAGCTATCCCACTGGGAGAACTGCTGAAAAACCCGGACATATCCCTTCGCCGCGAGAAGCGCGTCGATCGCGACCTCGTTCTTCGGATTGTTCTCGACAGATAGGACATTGAATTTTCGGCTGAAGCTGTAAGCCGAAAGGATGTCGAGTTCGCTCCCCTCGGTATCGATCGACAGGTAATCGATGCAAGGTGGCGCCGCGTAGGCGTCGAGCAGATCGTCCAGGGAAATGGTTTCGATCTCGATGCGCTGCCCACGGCTGCGCGTCTCGGCGAAATGGTCGGACTCAGCGAAACGGGCGATGCCGCTCAATTCGGGATCCGAGTCGTTGGTGGCGATGAAGGTGACCGTCTCGTGCGACCGGGACGAAACGCATCTGTGTTCGATCGCGGCGTCTCGCTCGGCCGCCAACGCGGCGTGCCAGATAGGATTCGGCTCCGCAAGAATCCCCTTCCACCCCAGTGTTTTTTCGAGCAGCCACGTGTTGCTGTTCTTCCTGCCATTCGTGGCCCCGAATTCTACAAAGTAGCCGCCGATCTTCTCGCCCAGCTCGAAGCAAACCCAGAGATCCTGCAAAATCTGCGATTTCGATTGAGACCTTCGCGCAAGGCAATACGCAAGGAACGTCGCATCGCGATCCAATACGAACCGTCGTACCTGCTTCCTGTTGAGGCGCAAAGCGTTGAATAACATCTTTTGGATGGCAACATTGTCTAACAGCTTGCCGGCCAAGCTAGACGCACCGGAAAGGAGATATTCCCTCGAAGTCATCACCGTCCGGCCCAGATACATGAATTTGCGCAGCGCAGTAAATGTTTTTACTGTAATGTCAAGGACACTGCGCAGCGCATCTCATGCGATCGGCACCGATTCAGTTCGGTCCCGAGCCGGCAGACGATACGATTTCCCGAAAACCCTGGCCCGCTCCGGGACCAGGTCGCCGCGCGGGCATCCAGGAAAGACCCGGCCTCGCCCTTCGACACCGGGACACCGGGCGATCTCCATTCGTCATCGTCGACCGAGGCGGAGGCCGGGAGGCGCTGCCGCATCGGCGTGAGACCGGAGGGCCTCGCGAGCCTATCGCGACAGCGGTGGTCCCGGATCGATCGCCGGCAACTCGTTCGCCGGGAGGGCCGCGCCGACCTGCGCCTGCGCAGTTCCGACCCCGCGCGCCCGGTTGGCCAGGGTGACGGTGAGGCGCTCGGCCGTATCGGGCTGCATCGCCGAGAGCACCTCGGCCATCTTGCGCGGGTTCATGGCCAGCACGATCGGCACCAGCACGTCCTGGCCGAGGCGGTCGAACACCCGGGCAGCATCCTTAGGCTTCATCGTCTCGTACATCGTGACGATGTTCTTGAGCCCCTGCTTCTCGGCGTCCTCGCGGGCCTTGGCAGCCGAATCGACCTTCTCCTCCGCCTGCTTAAGGTCGCCCAGCCCGGTCTCGAGCTTGCGTTCGGCCTCGTTGAGCATCTTCTCGCGCAGTTCCAGCTCGTCGTTCTTCTGCCGCAGCGCGTCGCGCCGGGCGCCGAGCTTTTCCAGGAGCGCGCGTTCGGTCGGGGAACCGGATGCCGCCTTCGCCGGCTCGGGCGCGGGCATCTCCGACGGCTTCTCGATCGGTGCCGCGGCCGTCTCCTCCTTGGCGCCGACCGAGCCGGTGGTACCGGGATCGGGGGGCTCGTAGCCGGTGCGCGCCCGGGCCACCGCCCGGCCGTATTCGGGCAGGGTTCCGGCACCCGGCAGGCCGACCTGCCCCAGGGTGAGCAGCTTGAGCAGCAGCAGGCCGCCGGCTGCGATCGCCACGGCATCGATCAGGCGCAGCCGCACCGGCCGCACGGGCTTCAACCGCGGGCGGCGCAGGGCCGTGGCGTCCGTGCGTGGCGCCTTCGGGGTCGGCTTGGGTGCCGGTGGGATCTTCGGGGCCGGGACGCCGGTCACGCGGCGCGCGCCCGGACGCGGGCGAGGGCGCGCTCGCTCATGGCCAGGGCCGGCGGCGGCGGCGCCGAGGCGCTCGCCGTTGGGGCTCGCGGGCTCGGACCGGCGCGTCGCGGGAACCTCGGCTCGGGGACCGGCCGCGGGCGGACGGCGGCTCGGACCGGACCGGCGCGGCCCGCATCTGCGCGACGATTGCGCCGATGCGCATCACGACGGTCTCCCCGGCCTCCACCTGCGCAGCCAGTTCGGCGGAGCGGGCTGTGGCGGCCTCGATCCGCGTGGTCAGGGTGCGGTCGCCGTCATCGATCGCCGAGCGCAGCCCCGCGATAGCGCGCTCGGCGGTGCTGGTGGCGACCATCAAGTCGCCGATAGTCTGGCGCAAGGCCGCCTCGTCACCCTTGAGTTGGCTGATCCGGCGCGACAGGCGCAGGCAGGTGACGATCGTGGCCGCCAGGAGGACGGCGACCAGGATGTCGGCGGCGAGCGTGACGAAGAGACTCATGATCCGGACCTATCGCACGCTAGACGTCTGTGTGGCTGTTCATCGAGGCCTCGTAGGCCTGGATGGTCGTGCGCGAGCGGCGCAGGGGCCGGGTGACCTGCACGGCGATGTTACCGTCGACCTGGCCGATCCGTCCCTGGGTGAGGGCCCAGTCGCCGCAGCGCACCGCAATCAGGTCGGAGGGCTTGGCGTCGAACATCAGGGTGTCGCCGACCTTGAGGCGCATCACCTGCTTAAGCGGCAGCATCATCTCGTGCAGCACCGCCTCCATGGTGACGTCGGCCTGCCAGATCTCGGTGGCGAGGTGGCCCTCCCAGACATGGTCTCGGCCGAGCTTCTCGCCCATGAAGCTCTGGGTCAGCAGTTCCCGGATCGGCTCGATGGTCGCGTAGGGGAACAGGATCTGCAGCATGCCGCCGCGCCCGTCGACGTCGAGGCGGAGGCTGATCAGGATCGCGGCGTTGCCGGGGCGGGTGATGGTGGCGAAGCGCGGGTTGGTCTCGATCCGGTCGATGCCGAAGGTCACCGGCGAGAGCGGCTGGAACGACATCTCCAGGTCGCCGAGCACGATCTCCACGAGGCGGCGCACTAGCGTCATCTCGATCGACGTGAACGGCCGTCCGTCGAGACGGCTCGACGAGCCACCGCGCTTGCCCCCGAGCAGCAGGTCGAAGGTCGCGTAGGCGAGGTTCGAATCGACTGTGACGAGGCCGGAATTCTCCCATTGCTCGGCGCGGAACACCCCCAGCAGGGTCGGGAGCGGGATCGCGTTGAGATAGTCGCCGAAGCGCACCGAGGTGATGTTGTCCAGCGTCACCTCGACGTTGTCCTGGAACAGGTTGCGCAGGGAGGTCGACAGCAACCGGATCATCCGGTCGAAGACGATCTCCAGCATCGGCAGGCGTTCGTACTGGACGACGCCCGAGTCGACGATGGCCTGAACGCCCCCGGCCCCCGAGGCCGAGAGCTCGCGCATCGAGAAGCCGAGGACGCCGTCGATCTCGTCCTGGTTCAGCACCCGGTCGTTGCCGGCGAGCTCGGGGAGGTTGTCGCTCTCCCCGTCCTCAATCATCGTCGCCCATTCGGCGGCGACGTCTCCGGCGTTGCGCGTGGTGCCCTGCTCGGCGAGCGCCGCGCCCCATTCCTCGGCGAGCGACGTGTCGCCGCCCTCGGCGCCCTGCTCCAGGAGGGCGGCCGACCAGTCGTCTTCGGGAAGTTCGTCCTCGGGTTCCATCAGACGCGTCCGCTAGAAGCCTGGTTCGCGGTGACCTCCAGGGCCGACGGGTCGGTCACTGGACGATCACGTCCTTGAACAGCACCGCCTCGACCTTGGCGGGATAGACGGCGACGTTCACGCGCCGCAGCAACTCCTCGCGCAGGCGGTAGAGCCCGACCGACCCGGTGAGGTCACTCGCACGCAGCTCGCGCATGTAGACCTGCAGGGTGTCCTCGATGCGCGGCATCAGGGGCTTCACCTCGTCCTCGACCCCGGCATCCTTGAGTTCCAGGGCGAGCCGCAGCTTGGCGTACTTGGCCTTCTCCTGTGGCGCGTCGGGGCTGAGGTTCAGCAGCATCTCGCGCATCTCGACGAACACGATCGGCTTCTTGCCGTCTGGGCCGACGCCCTTGGCGGCGTCGCCGTGCCCGCCGCCATGACCACCACCATGTCCGCCGCCCGAGGCAGCCTCCTTGCCCTCACCGCCACCGCCAGACCCCATCATCATGAAGGCACCGCCGCCGCCGACGACGACCAGCAACACGGCCGCCCCGATCATGATGAGCTTCTTCTTGCCCTTCGGAGCCGCCTCGGCGCCGGCTTCGCCCTCTTCGGCGGCCTTTTTGGGCTTCTTGGCCATGGGAAATAATACTCTCTCGCGGATATCCGCGTGCCGGGTATGACCGGATATCGGAGCATTACGGTTAACGCGTCGTTAAGCGGGCAAATCCTGCCGGGCCAGGATTGCCGTAGCGCAGGCCCGACCCATCCGGGTGGTTGCCGGAGCGTCGCGCAAATCATTCAATTTGCATGCAAATTTGGATTTTTGAGCGTTGGCACAGCGGATGCTGAATGGATCGTTGCCGCCACCGCGGCACGCGAGTGTCAGAGTCCACGATGCAGAATGCCCTCTTCGTCGGCGTGTCGAGCCAGGTGGCGCTTCAGCGCGAGCTGGACGTCATCTCCAACAACATGGCGAACGTCTCGACCACCGGCTTCAAGGGCCGGAGCACGCGGTTCCAGGAATACCTGATGCCGGTGGCGAGCGCGGATTCGTTCGCCCGCCCGGACAGGCGCCTCTCCTACGTCATCGACCAGGGCACGACGCTGGACCTGGGGCAGGGGCCGATCGAGCAGACCGGCAACCCGCTCAACGTCGCGGTGAAGGGCTCGGCGTTCATCGCGGTGCAGTCGCCCCAAGGCGAGCGCTACACCCGGAACGGCGCCTTCGAGATCGACCCGACCGGTGCGCTGGTGACCAGCGACGGCTACAAGGTCGTCGGCGACGGCGGGCCGATCACCATCAACCAGCAGGAGACCGGGCTGACGATCGGCCTCGACGGCACCGTGTCGACCAACCTCGGCATCCGCGGCAAGATCAAGCTCGTCACCTTCGCAAACCCGCAGCGTCTCACCAACGAGGGCGGCAACCTCTACGCGTCGCCCGAGCCGGCCCGCGCGGCCGGACTCGACGGCCGCCTGGAATCCGGCGCGCTGGAGCGCTCGAACGTCCGTCCGGTCATCGAGATGACCCGGCTGATGGACGTGAACCGCTCCTACGCAATGATGTCGAGCATGATCAGCCGCCTCGACGACCTGCGGGGCACGGCGATCCGCCGCCTCGCCGACGTCGCGTAAGGGGGCTCGACCGATGCGCGCCCTTTACTCAGCCGCCACCGGCATGGCGGCCCAGGAACTGAACGTCCAGGTCATCTCGAACAACATCGCGAACCTGCGCACCACCGGCTACAAGCGCCAGCAGGTGCATTTCCAGGATCTGCTCTACCAGAACCTGCGCCGAGCCGGCTCCTCGACTTCCGAGCAGAACACCCAGCTTCCCGCCGGCCTCGCCCTCGGCTCGGGCGTGAAGACGACCTCGACCGCCCGCGTCATGTCGCAGGGCACGCTGAGCTCGACCGAGAAGGACTACGACGTCGCGGTCCGTGGCGAGGGCTTCTTCCGGGTGACGATGCCGGATGGCCGCACCGCCTATTCCCGGGACGGTTCGTTCGACCTCTCGGCCACCGGCCAACTCGTCACCCGCGACGGCTACCTGCTCGATCCGGCGATCACCGTGCCGCAGACGGCGACCGCGGTCACGATCAGCGCTACCGGCGCCGTCCAGGCGACGCTGCCCGGGCAGACCGCGCCGCAGGCGCTCGGCCAGTTCCAGCTCTCGCGCTTCGTCAACAAGGTCGGCCTCGAATCGATCGGCGACAACCTGTTCATCGAGACGGCGGCCTCGGGGCCGGCGATCAGCGGCCTGCCGGGAGCGGAAGGATTTGGAAACCTTCAGCAGAGTTATTTGGAAGAGGCGAACGTGAACGCCGTCACCGAGATCTCGTCGCTGATCGCCGCGCAGCGCGCCTACGAGATGAACTCGAAGGTCGTGACCGCCGCCGACCAGATGCTCTCCACCACCTCGCAGATGTTCCGCAGCTGACCGCGCGTCCTGCCCTCACTTCAGGTCTCCGATCATGTATGCCGGCTCCCAGATCGACCTTGCCGACCTGCCCCTCGTCAGCACGGCGACGGACGAGAGCGACCTCAACCCGATCGTCCGCCGGACCCGCCCGCGGGTGGCGCCCCCCGGCGCCGCGGTGCTTGTGCGCGCGGCGCTCGCCTTCCTGACCTTCGCGGCCATCGGCGCCCTTGCGATCCCGGCGATGGCCCAGACCGCCCCCCCGCAGAACGAGGCTCAGAAGGCGCAGCCGCGCCTGCGCGGAGACGTGACCGCCCGCGGCGATGTGCTCGCCCTGTCCGACCTCGTCGAGGGCGCGCCGGACGCGCTCGCCACGCGGCCGCTGTTCCGCTCACCCGCGCTCGGCGCCACCGGCACGATCCAGACCCGCCGCATCGTCGAGGCCGCCGCAGCCCTGGGCCTGACCGGCCTGGAGACCGGTGGCCGGATGCAGATCGCCGTGCAGCGCGCCGCGCGACGCCTGGGACCGCCGGATCTGGAGGCCGCGCTCAAGCGCGCCCTGGAGACGGGCTACGGCCTCGATCCGCGCAGCGTGGCCGTCCGCTTCGACGGCGACGGCCCGACGCTGCTGGCGCCGGTTGACCTCGCCGGTCAGGCCACGGCCCTCGACCTGACCTACGATCCGCGCTCCCGCCGCGTCACGGGTCTCGTCAGTCTCGGCGAGCGGCAGGCATCGCTCCGGGTCTCGGGCGTGGTGGTCGAACTGCGCGAGGTGGCGGTGCTCACCCGGTCGCTCAACCGGGGTGATCCGGTGCGAGACGGCGACCTCGTCGTCGAGCGCCGCCCCCGCGAGATGGTCGCGGCCGACGCGCAGGCCGGCGCCACGGCGGTCCTGGGTGAGGTCGCCCAGCACGCGCTGCCGGCCGGCACGGTGCTGCGGGTCTCCGACACCGCCCTGCCGGAGCTGGTGGCCCGGGGCGAGAGCGTGACCATCGTGTACGAGACCGCCAGCGTCAGCCTGTCGATGCGCGGGCTGGCCAACGAGGCCGGCCGGATGGGCGCGGTCGTCAACGTCGTGAATGTGGCCTCGAAGAAGGTCCTCCAGGCTACCGTGATCGGCCCCGGCCGGGTCTCGGTCGGCCCCGCCTCCACGACTCATCAGGCCGCCGCGGCCCCGCAAGTCCAGGCGACGGCGTCCCTGCGCTGATCGCCCATCCGATGCGTCAACGAGTTTCCCGATGACCAGCCGCCTCGCCCTGACCCCGCTCGTCGCCGTGCTGTTCGCCGGCCTCGGGGCCTGCAACACCGCCGACCGGCTGTCCCAGGTCGGCGCCACCCCGGCGCTGTCGGCGATCGAGGATCCGACCACCCAGCCGGGCTACAAGCCTGTCCGGATGCCGATGCCCGACGTGCAGCCGGTCTCCTACGCGCCGAATTCGCTCTGGCGCACCGGCTCCCGGGCGTTCTTCAAGGATCAGCGGGCGGCCCGGCTCGGCGACCTGCTGACCGTGAAGGTCAACGTCACCGACAAGGCCAACATCAACAACGAGACCAAGCGGTCCCGGGCCAACACCGAGAGCTTCGGCCTGCCGAACGCCCTGGGGCTGGAGAACAATGCGGTCGGCAAGTCCTTCGGCGTCGGCAGCACGGCGCTGCTCGCCGCCACCTCGGCCACTGCCAACGACGGCGCCGGCTCGGTCCAGCGGGCCGAGACCGTGACCACCAACGTCGCCGCGGTGGTCACGCAGGTGCTGCCCAACGGCAACCTGGTGGTCGAGGGCAAGCAGGAGATCCGCGTCAACTTCGAGGTTCGCGAGATGGTGGTGGCCGGCGTGGTCCGGCCGGAGGACATCGAGTCCGACAACACCATCGACTCGACCAAGATCGCCCAGGCCCGCATCGCGTATGGCGGCCGCGGCCAGATCACCGACGTGCAGCAGCCCCGCTACGGCCAGCAGATCGTGGATATCCTGCTGCCGTTCTGAACGCTCTCAACTCGGCTCCTCCGGCTCCGGCCCGCGGGTCACGTCGAGGCCCGAGGCGGCCCCCGCGGGCGGCCCGACCTTCACCGGCGCACCGGTGCGCGCGGCCTCGTAGATCGCCTCCATGAGCACCTGATCCTGCAGCCCCTCTTCACCGGGGGTGCGGGGACGCAGGTTCTCCTGGATGCACCGGGAGAAGTGGTCCATCTCGAGGGCGAACTGGTTCTTGGGGCTCAGAACCTTCTCGTCGCGGGTTCCGTTCTTGCCGTCGCGGTGGGACACGAACAGGCGCTGGCCCTCGTACGCGAAGGCGTTCTGCAGATCGACGGAGGCGCTCCCGGTGTGGAGCGTCAGGCTCCGGGCCTCGTACACGCCGTAGCTCGACGTGCATTGCGCGATCACCCCGGACGGGAAGCGCATCGTGAAGGTGACCGTCTCCTCGACCTCGCGGAACTTCGGATCGTCGGGCGGAGAGTGGATCTGGGCCTGGATCAGGTCGGGCTCCTCGCCGAGGACGGCCCGGGTGGTGTTGAGGCAGTAGAGCCCGATATCCGGCAGCGATCCGCCGCCCGCGAGCGCCTTCTTGAGCCGCCACTGCTCAGGCAGCCCGCTCGTCTGGCCGTTGAACGCCTGGATCAGCCGGGGACGCCCGAACTCGCCTGAGCGGGCGAGCTTGATCACCGCGCGGTTGTGCGGCTCGTACTGGCAGCGATAGGCGATCATCAGCTTGACGTTGGCCTGGTTGCAAGCCGCGATCATGTCGCGGCACTCCTGCGAGGCCACCGCCATTGGCTTCTCGCACAGCACCTGCTTTCCGGCTGCCGCGGCGGCCAGGACGTTGTCCCGGTGCACGCTGTTGGGCGTCACGACGTAGACCGCCTGGATTGCCGGGTTGGCCTTCAGCCGATCCCACTCGTCGTAGCCGTAGACGGCATCCTCGGGCAGGCCGTATTGCCGCGCCACGAGCTTGGCCTTGTCGGGGGTTCCCGACATCACCGCGGCCAACCGCGAGCGCTTGGTAACCCCGAAGGCCGGCAGGATCTCGTCGAGGCTCAAACGCCCGAGGCCGACGACGCAATAGCCAACCCGCTGGCCCGGAGGCTGCGGCGCCGGGCTCGGCGCCGGCGGCCGGTCGGCCGGGCCGCGCCAGTTCGGGAACATCACGCGGCCGCCCTGAACAGCGCCGGTATCGGCCGGAACCGCCGGGCCGAGCTGGGCCGCCTGGGCGGTGCTGCCGAGGCCAGCGCCGGCCAGGGCGCCCCCCGCGGCCAGGAGGGTGCGTCGTGAGAGTCGGGTGTCGTCCGCCATGAGCCTCGCCGTTTCGCTGGATCCGGGTCACGGCAGCGAATCGCCGCGACATGGGACGAGCGTCCGCGATCAACGCTGTCCCGTCAGTGAACGCAGGCCGCCATCCGGTCGTTTCCGGACAGCAGCGCGGCGCGCAGACGCGCGACCTCCGCCTCACTGTCGGTCAGGCGGCGGGCCGCCGGAATCCGACTCGGAGGCCGCCTCCGTCGCCTCGCGGATGGGACCCGAAGGCCCCCTCAACCTCCGGTTTACCTTGATCGTCCGGTCAGGCGGGCGGCGGGGGATCGGGCGCCTCCACCTCGCCCCGCCGCTGAAGCTGGAGGGCGACGAACCAGCACAGCGACGCCCAGGCCGCGCCGATGCACCACCCGGCCAGCACGTCGCTCGGCCAGTGAACGCCGAGATAGATCCGGCTGAGTCCGACCAGCAGCGTCAGGCCGACCCCCAGTCCGAGAACCAGGGCCTTCGCGCTGCGATTGCGGTCGAGCCGGGCAATGAGGGTCGCCAGGGTCAGGTACGCGATCGCCGACATCGTGGCGTGGCCGCTCGGGAAGCTCGCCGTGAAGACCTCCATGCCGTGCGGGACAAGGTCCGGCCGGGGCCGCTGGTAGAACAGCTTCAGCACCGTCGAGATTAGCTCACCGCTGCCGACCGCGGCGAGCACGAACAGGCTGATCCGCCGGCGTCCGGAGACCGCCAGGTAGGCCGCCACCGCACAGGTCAGGAACAGGACCGTGAAGACGCTGCCGAGCCCGGTGATGTCGCGCATCGTCTCCTCGAGCCAGGGCGGCCCGATCGGGTCGGACAGGTCGGCGGGATTGCGCAGGGCCAGGAGGATCTTGCGGTCCAGCGCCGCGGTCGAGCCCTCGCCGACCTCGTGGGCGAGGTAGAAGAAGCCGTAGCCCAGGATGCTGACCCCGAGCAGAGCCACGAGGGGCCCGACCTCGTTCAGCCGAAGGCGCAGCCAGACCGACATCGCGCGCCCGGTCAGGGGATTGCGCTGCAGGCCACCCGGCGCCCTCATGGCGCTCCCCTTCCGGTCGGCGTGAGAACCATTAGGCATTCTCCCCGAAGGCCAGCGTGGCGACGGGCTCCCAGGGACCGCCAAGATAGCGCCACAGTTGCGTCGCGGGCGCAGTGAAGTGGAACGGCGCGAAGCCGGCCGACAGGTCGGCGCGGAGCGCGCGGGCCTTGTCGGGGGTGACCTTGTTCTGCACCGTCACGTGTGGCCGCCAACCCTGCCGGTCCTGCGCCGTCAAGTAGGGCTCGAAGGCCTTGGCCAGCCGAGCCCGGAAGTTCGACAGCGACTCTGATTCGAGGACGTAGGCGACGCCGCGGCCCGTGAAGCGCAGGCCCGTGACGGCGACGCCAGGCGCCGGCACCGTCCGGGCCAGCGTCGTCACCGCCTCGATCACCCCGCGCTCCCGGTCCCCCGGCAGGTGGTGGAACAGCGTCGCGTGGGCCGGGATGAAGTTCAGGGCCTCCGGGAAGTTGCGCCGGCGCTCGCCGTCGAAGCGCGCGAAAGTCGGCTCGTCGAAGGCGAGCGTCAGGATCAGGGGGGCCGCGTCATGCATGAGACGCGACATGGCGCCAAAACCGCTCAGGTCCAGTAGAGCACCCGCGCGGCCGGCAGGTCGCGAGCGAGGCGATCCGTCAGATGCGTGCGCATCGCCTGCATCAAGGGCTTCGGGAAGACGTGCTTCACGGTGCCGAACTTGGTGCGCTTCTCCACGCGGTCGGCCTCGTCGAGGGGCAGGTCCGATCCCGGGTACCAGCCGCGCAGGACCGCCTTCGAGATCGGCGTGAAGCGGTGGGTGATGAGTTCGGCGGTCAGGTCCAGATCGGGGATGCCCGCCAGCGCGTCGGCGGCATCGCGGATCAGCCCGGCATAGGCCGCCTCCCAATCCGGTACCGGGATGATCGGCGCGATGGTTAGGCCCACGGGATAGCCGGCCCGCGCCATCGCGGCCATGGCGGCGAGCCGCGCGTCGAGCGGGTCGGTGCCGCCCTCGTAGCGGGAAGCGGGACGGGCATTGACCGAGAAGCGGATCCGCGTGCGCCGGTTGTGCGGCAGGTCGAGGAGCGGGGCGACGGCGGCGAACTTCGTGGTGAAGCGCAACTGCACCGGCGCGTTCCAAGCGCCGAAATGCCGGATCGCCGCCGAGAGCGAGCCGGTGAGATGCTCGATGCCCAGAGGATCCGTGTAGCAGGACGCCTCGAAGGTCGTGCCCTCGTGAGCGCGCTCAGTGGACGCGGAGGTCACGGCGCCCTGGCCGGCATAGCCCGCGAGGTTGCCCAGTATCGCGTCGAGATTGGCGTAGGCCCGAGTCAAGGGCGGCCCCTGGAGCGAGCCGGCGAGGTAGCAATACTGGCAATGGGCCGGGCAGCCCTCCGCGAGGTCGAAGCGCCAGTCGGCCGAGGGCGGGATCGGTTGCAACCGCAGCTTCGTCGGCGGCGCCACCGTAATGGCGAGGGTCGCCTTGGCAGCGGTGTAGGCCCGGCGCGGATCAGCGTCGCGCAGCCCGGTGAGGCGGTTGGCGGCGAGCCGCTCCACGGGCAGCCCCATCGCCTCGGCCCGCGCGACCATGGCACGCCCATGCGCGAAATCCAGCGCGGCCGGGGTTACCAGCACTCGGCGCGGGCGCCAGAGCCGGGCCGGACGGGCACGGGCCGAGCCGTGGCTTTCAACCGGCGAGGGGGCGGGCATCAGGGCAGCGCTGGACGACATGTCTGTCGAACGCACGCCACCCCGGGCGGGTCCGGCCTCGGCGACCCGGCAGCGTGCGGCCGAAGCGCTCGCCGCATTGAAGGCCTGTCGCCGTTCCCGATTGCAAGGTGATCGGGAACGGCTCTAAAGCACCGCCATGGCTGCAGGCAGGGAGAGCGTACATGTCGGCCGCGACGGATGGCTGTTCCTCATCGGCGGCACCAACCGCGTCCTGGACCGTTACCGGGGCGGATTGCGGCACTGGCTGCTCCTGCGCGGCTGGACGCGGCTGATCGAAGCCCGGGCCCGGCGCGCGGAGCGTCTCGGGATCCGCTGCCTTCACGTGATCGTGCCGGAGAAGCTGTCGGTCTACGACGACAAGACCGACGGGCTGCGTTACGCCCCGGGCAAGGCCTCCACACGCCGTCTGGCGCGACGCCTGGCCCGGCATCCGGCCTACCTCGATCTCCTGGCGCCCCTCCGGGCGGGCCGTGACGGCCTGGTGCCGCTCTACCTCCGCACCGACACGCATTGGACCATCGAGGGCTGCCTCCTGGCCTATCGCGAGATCATGCGCGCGCTGGGGTCGATCCCGCCGGCCGATATCGGCGCGCGGCCGCAACTCGTCACCGAAGCCGTGATGGACCTCGGCGAGAAACTCAGCGAGCGCCCACTGGAGCGGCTGAACCGGTTCATGCTGCTGCGCGACGCCAAGCGGGTCGAGGTCGGCCCGCTGCTCGCCGCCTACGAGGCGCAGGGGCGCGACCGGGAGGCCCATGTCGGGGCCCACGTCGTCTTCCGGAACGAGGCGGAGGGCGCCGACCCGCGCCGCCTCGTGCTGTTCGGTGATTCCTGCGCGCATTTTGACCCGTTCCTGCTGACCGGGCTGCTGGCCGAAAGCTTCCGCGAGGTTCACTTTGTCTGGTCGGCCAGCCTCGACTGGGGCTACATCGAACGCGTGCGCCCCGACATCCTGCTGTTCGAGTTGGCCGAGCGATTCCTGGCGCGGCTGCCGCGGGACGATTTCGACGTGGCGGTCTCTGGCCAGCGCGGGACCGGCGGGCGGCTGGCGCAGATGAACGGCGCCGGGCGCGCCACCGCGGCTCAGTAGATCGCGGGGTCCAGGCGGGCGAACTCGGTGATGCTGGCCCCTTGATACTTGACGAAGGATTCGGGGGCGCAGGCGATCCCGATCATCAGCACGAGCAGGGTGGCGACGCAGGCGAGCGTCGCCGTGACCACGTCCGCATGCCGCTTAAGGGTGTGGATCAACAGACACCCCAGGGTGAACAGGGCCGCCTCAGCGACGGGCACCAGCGCGAACGACATCTCTCAGCTCCATGCAGTCTCCCGCCGAGCCGGGGGCGCTGCGGATGCGCAAAAGCGGGCGGGTGGCCGGAAAATGGCCGATTATGCTGCACTGCAATAGAAGCGTTCGCGCAAGCCTGCGTTGCACGAGGCTGTGGCGCACGCCGGAACCGAGTCGGACGGCGCCGCCGGCCCCTTTCCGCAGCCGTCTGGGCTCCCATCTCGCTTCGACGACCATCTGAACCGGGATATCACCATGGGCCTCCTCGTCGACGGCGTCTGGCGCGACCAGTGGTACGACACCGCCTCGACCGGAGGCCGGTTCGAGCGAAAGGCCTCGTCCTTCCGCAACTGGGTGACCGCCGACGGAGCACCCGGTCCTTCAGGGGAGGGCGGCTTCAGGGCCGAGCCGGGGCGCTATCACCTCTACGTCTCGCTGGCCTGCCCGTGGGCCCACCGCACCCTGATCGGGCGGGCGCTCAAGGGCCTGGAGGAGGCGATCACGGTCTCGGTGGTGGATCCGCACATGGGTGCCGAGGGCTGGGTGTTCGGAGACACGCCCGGGGCGACGCCGGACCCGATCCATCGCGCCAGCCGCCTCTACGAGGTCTACCGGGCGGCGGACTCATCCTATACCGGCCGCGTCACGGTGCCGGTGCTGTGGGACCGCAAGCGCGGCACCATCGTGTCGAACGAATCCGCCGAGATCCTGCGGATGCTCAACAGCGCCTTCGGGGAGACCGGGCCGGACCTGTACCCCGAGGATCTGCGCGTTGCGATCGACGCGATCAACGAGCGGGTTTACGACCGGGTCAACAACGGCGTCTACAAGGCCGGCTTCGCCACCGCGCAGGACGCCTACGCGGCAGCCTTCGAGGCGCTGTTTTCCGAACTCGACGCGCTGGAGGAGCGCCTCGACCGGGGCCGCTATCTCTGCGGCGACCGACTGACCGAGGCTGATATCCGCCTGTTCACGACGCTCGTGCGGTTCGATGCCGTCTATGTCGGGCATTTCAAGTGCAACCGGCGCCGCATCGCGGATTATCCCAACCTGTCGAACTATCAGCGCGACCTCTACGCGCTTCCCGGTGTGGCCTCGACAGTCGATTTCACGCACATCAAGCGGCACTATTACGAGAGTCATCCGACCATCAACCCGACCCGGATCGTACCGCTCGGTCCAGAACTCGATCTTACCGCCCCAAACGACCGTGCCCTACGGTTCGGTTGAGCGGAGGCCGATCCCGCCCGGCAGGCCCGCCTCCCTCGACAGACCGTTCAGGACGCCTAGTTCGACCGCAAACGGAGGAGACAGGCCTGCCATGACGAACCGACTGCGCCTCGCGCTGCTTTGCGCGCTCCTCGGCCTCCCCTGCACGGCGCACGCGCAGGCTGCGCTCCGGCTGGAAGGGTCGTGCGAGAAGCTGATCGTCAACGGCCAGGATCTCAGCGCGTCCTGCAGCGACGTGCTGATGAATGCCGTCAACCGCAACCGCACGAGCTTCGACTTCTCCGCGAAGGATGGCCAGACCATCAGCTTCAGCGGCAACGGCGCACAGCAGGAGGCGACCGAGGAGACCGACCCGCTGCAGCCGATCAACTTGGTGATGGTCGGCAAGGACGGGACGCCGACGCTGGCGATCGGCGCCTGCCGCTTCTCGGCCCCGGAGCCCGGCCGCACCGCGATCACATGCGAGGCCAGCACGGCGGATGGCCGCGCCTTCGCCGGAACCTTCGTAACGGCCGCCAAAGCTGCGGAGAAGGGGGCACCCGGGGCGCCGGCCCGGTGAGTTTGGACTGGTCAGACCCGGTCAGAAGCCCCATCTAAGGCACTCCACGAAAAAAGTTCCGAAGCTAGGCCAATGCTGAATGACACCCTTGCCGGCGGCGCCGCTCCGGCCGGCGACACCGATGCCCTGATCAAGGACACGACGACCGCGGGCTTCCGACAGGATGTCATCGCCGAGTCGATGCACCGGCCGGTCCTGGTCGATTTCTGGGCGCCTTGGTGCGGCCCCTGCAAGCAGCTCACGCCGGTCCTGGAGAAGGTTGTCAAGGCGGCCAAGGGCGCCGTGGCGCTGGTCAAGATGAACATCGACGACCATCCCTCGATCGCGGGCCAGCTCGGGATCCAGTCGATCCCGGCCGTGATCGTGTTCCAGAAGGGCCAGCCCGTCGACGGCTTCATGGGTGCAGTACCGGAAAGCCAGATCAAGGAGCTGATCGACCGTGTCGCGGGCCCCGCCCAGGATCCGGTCGAGCTGGCACTCGCGGACGCCGCCGCCCTGATCGAGGAGGGCGACCTTGCGGGCGCCTCCGAGATCTACGCCGCGGTCCTGGAGCAGCAGCCCGACAACGTGGCGGCGCTCGCCGGCCTGGCGAAGATGCAGCTCGACGCCGGCGAGATCGAGAATGCCAAGCGCGTGCTGGCGATGGTCCCGGACGCAAAGGCCGCCGACCCGGCGCTCACCGGCGTCCGTGCCGCCCTGGAACTCGCCGAGCAGGCCGCCTCGCTCGGCGACCTCACGGGATTGCAGCGTGAGGTCGACGCCAATCCGGACGCCCACCAGGCGCGGTTCGACCTCGCTCTGGGTCTCGCCGCCGCGAACGAGCGCGGACAGGCGGTCGATCACCTGATCGAGTTGCGCAAGCGAGACAAGGAATGGAACGAGGATGCGGCGCGCAAGCAGCTCCTGCAGTTCTTCGAGGCCTGGGGCGTGATGGATCCCGACACGATCCGGGGACGACGCAAGCTCTCGGCGCTCCTGTTCTCATGACACTTCGGCTCGCCCTGGGGCGGATATTCCGCCCCAGCATCAGGCCCATCCGGGAGGCGCCATGAGCACCCATGCGAGCTACAAGGGCCCGGCGGATTGCCCCGCCGTCATCCCAGTCTTTCCGCTGCCCGGCGCATTGCTGCTGCCGCGCGGCCAGATGCCCCTGAACATCTTCGAGCCACGCTACCTGTCGATGATCGACGACGCGATGCGCACGGATCGGGTGATCGGGATGATCCAGCCCGATCCGGAAGGGTCGGGGGCGGCGAACCCCAAGCTCTACCGGGTCGGCTGCGTGGGACGGATCACGCAATACGCCGAGACCGGCGACGGCCGTTACCTCGTCTCGCTGACCGGCATCAGCCGGTTCCGGGTCGAGAGCGAGCTGGCCTCCACCAGCACCTACCGCCGCTGCCACGTCTCCTACGAGGACTTCGCGGTGGACTTCGAGCCGCGGGCGGGCGAGGAATTGGTCGACCGCGACGGCGTCCTCAAGGCACTGCGCGACTTCGTGGAATCGAACGATCTGAAGGTGGATTGGGACGGGATCGACGAGGCGCCAGACGAGGCGCTGGTCAACGCCCTCTGCATGATGAGTCCGTTCGGCGTTCGCGAGAAGCAGGCGATGCTGGAGGCCCCCGACCTGAAGACCCGGGCGGAAATCCTGATCGCGGTCACGCAGATGGAACTGGTTCGCGGCTCCGGCCCCGAGCCGACGATGCAATAGGCGCGCACGACCGATGACCAACGACCTCACAACCACCGTCGAGGCGACCCGCGTGGACCCCAAGCTCCTTGAGATACTGGTTTGTCCGCTGACCAAGGGCACGCTCGAATACGATTCCGCCCGCCAGGAACTGATCAGCCGCTCTGCGAAGCTCGCCTACCCGATCCGCGACGGCATCCCGATCATGCTGCCGGAAGAGGCGCGCTCACTGACGGATTGAGACGCGCGGGGCCGGGACACGCGGTCGGGCGGACATGGTCCGCGCCGCTCGACGAAACACCGGCCTCGTACTGCCGCTCCAGGACGGGCTGCGACGGTCACGCAGCGCGTTCCGCCAGGTGCGCCGTACCTCCTCTCCCTGACGGCAGAGGACTTTTTCTTCATCCTGCCGTCGCGCTGTCCAGCCCGAACTAGACATCTCGTCTCTCGCGCCGGCGCGGGGGACCGATGCCTCGCCCTGCGATGCACGAGCTCGACGGTATGGGCGGGCGCGTCTGTTCCCCGTGCCAAGGCGCAATCTGAAAATCCGGGCGCGGGTTGAGAAGAATGCTACGCCGGGCCCGGGCGCACCCGTTCCACACGCCGCCTTCGAGGACGGCGTGGATGAACGTTCCCCAATCAATGATACGGCCAAGCAATCGCAGAGCGCGGCGTGACTATTTCCGCCTCGTCGAGGCGCAGATCCTGATCTCACCCAAAAACCGTGCGGCCATACTCTTGCCGCTTCCCTCATTCAGCATTGCGTCATCCTCCATCGACGAGTGTGACCCGGCGCGCCATGACGGGCGGCGCGCGCTTTGCTGAAAGAGATACCCGCATGATCAAACTGGTCGCCGCCGCGGCTCTCGCCGCCGGCCTGTTCTCCGCCATATCCCCGTCGGCCCACGCCGCACCGGGCGCGAACAACGGAACGTGGTCGGTGGAACTCGTGACCGAGAGCGGGCTATGCAACGCCCGCTACACCTACGCCTTGGCGATCCGCGAGGGCCAGGTTCGGCTGGTCTCGGGCGAGGCAGGAGCCCGGGTGAGCGGCCATGTCGGCGCCGACGGCAGCGTCGGTCTCGCCGTCACCACCGGGACGGCGAGCGGGACCGGAACCGGGCGGCTTCAGTCCGGTACCGGCTCGGGCACCTGGAAGGTCGCCACCCTATGCTCCGGCCACTGGACCGCGCGGCGCAGGAACGACCGCACCGCGCAGGCCGACTGACGACGGTCAGGCGGCGCCGGCGAGCCAGGTCCGCGCCTCGGCGAGGCGGGCGCGCTCGAACACCTTGATCTGGGTCGGCGAGACGAAATTGAAGGTCTCGGCCAATGCCTTCAGCCAGGGCGCATCCGTCACCAGGGCGACATGGCTGACGCTCTTCATCATCGAGATGCCGAAGCGCGGGTCCTTGAAGAAGGCGGCCGGCTCCATGCCCTCGAAGGCGCGGATATCCTCGAGCAGCTTGATCTTGCCGCCCTTGTCGAGGTCCGCCTTCATGGCATTCATCGCGGCGTTCATCTCCTCGTCGGAGATCTTGCCGTCGACCACGATCTCGGCGACGTTCGAGTCCGGCGTCTTGGTATAGCTCAGCACTGATCGCTCCTCCGGGAACCGCACGCGTCCCGCCGCCGATCTCCGGCCGCGGGTCCGCTGCCCGTGGCCGCACTGTCTTACAAAAAGCTCTGCGGGTCGACATCGATCGCGACCCGGACGTTGCCACGCACCTTCGGGCCGCGGGCGATCCAGGCGCGCAGATAGGCCTGCATGTCGATGTTGCGCTCCGTCTTCACCAGCAGCCGGAAGCGGTAGCGGCCCCGGACCAAGGCGAGCGGCGCCTCCGCGGGCCCCAGCACCATCACACCCTCCGGCGGATCGGCGGCGCGGGCGAGCGCCTGTCCGTGCGCCTCGGCGACCTCCCGCTCGGCGGCCGAGACGATCAGCGCGGCGAGCCGCCCGAACGGTGGCAGCCCCGCCGCCTCGCGGGCGTGGATCTCCTCCTGATAGAAGCGCTCCGCATCCCCCGACAACAGGGAGGCGATCACCGGGTGTTCGGGCTGGTAGGTCTGGACCAGCGCCCGGCCGGGCTTGTCGCCGCGCCCGGCCCGGCCGGTAACCTGCTGAAGCAGCTGGAAAGTGCGCTCCGCCGCCCGCGGATCGCCAGAGGTCAGTCCGATATCGGCGTCCAGCACGCCGACCAGGGTCAGGCTCGGGAAGTTGTGGCCCTTGGCCACCAGCTGCGTGCCGATGACGAGGTCGCATTCACCGGCCGCCACCGCCTCCAGCTCCTGTCGCAGGCGGTCGGCGCCACCGGGAAAGTCGCTCGACAGCACGACGATGCGCCGGTCCGGGAACAGCGCGGCGGCCTCCTCGGCGATCCGCTCGACGCCGGGGCCGCACGCGGTCAGGTTGTCGAAGGTGCCGCACTCGGTGCAGGCGTCGGGCCGCCGCTCGGTGTAGCCGCACTGATGGCAGACGAGCGCCCGCCGGAACCGGTGCTCCACGAGCCAGGTCGAGCAGTTCTTGCACTGATAGCGGTGCCCGCAGGCCCGGCACAGGGTCAGCGGTGCGTAGCCCCGGCGGTTGAGGAACAGCAAGGCCTGCTCGCCCCGCTCCAGGGTATGCTTCACGGCGTTGACCAGCGGCGGGCTGAGGAAGCGGCCCCGCTCGGGCTGGTCCTTGCGCATGTCGATGGCGGCGATGTCGGGCAGGCGCCGCCCGCCGAACCGCTCCGGCAGCAGCACGTGGCGGTAGCGCCCGCGCGCCGCGTTCACCCGGGTCTCGATCGACGGCGTCGCCGAGGCCAGCACCACCGGACAGCCCTCCAGGCGCCCGCGCACCACCGCCATGTCGCGGGCGTGGTAGTGGACGCCGTCCTCCTGCTTGTAGGCCGCCTCGTGCTCCTCATCGACGACGATCAGGCCGAGGCGGGCGAACGGCAGGAACAGCGCCGAGCGCGCGCCCACCACCACCAGAGCCTCGCCGGCCGCCACCGCGGCCCGCAGTCGCTCGCGGCGTTTGCCGCCGATGCCGGAATGCCAGGCCGCCGGCCGGACCCCGAAGCGCTGGGCGAACCGGTCGAGGAACTGCGCCGTGAGGGCGATCTCGGGCATCAGGATCAGCGCTTGGCGCCCCGCCCGGACGCAGGCCGCGACCGCCTCGAAATAAACCTCGGTCTTGCCGGAGCCGGTGACGCCCTCGAGCAGGATCGGCCGGTTGTCGGCCGCCTCCGCGTCGGGTTGCAGCCACGGGAACGGCTCGACCAGTTCCGTCACCGCCTCGGCCTGGGCGGGCGAGAGCGGCGTGCGCGGAAAGTCCGGCTCGGGGGGCAGGGCGACCGGCTCGGGCTCGACCGCGATGGTCTCCAGGACGCCGTCGTCGATCAGGCCGTCGATTACCGAGAGCGAGACCCCGGCTTCCTTGGCGAGCGCGCTCTTGCCGCGCAGCGCACGGTCCGCGGCCGTCGCCACGACCTTGGCTCGCGCCGCGGTCGGCCGTGAGGGCGGCTTGTCGGTGAGGCGCACCGCAACCCGGGCGATCTCGGCGGCGGCGGCCTCGTCGGGCAGGCGCAGCACAATGGCGAGCGCCGAGCCCTTCGGGGCGAGGGTGTACCGGGCGATCCAGTCGACCAGACTGCGCAGCGGCTCCGAGAGCGGTGCGTAGGGGAGGGTGCCGGTCACGGGGCGCAGGTTCGAGCCGCCGGCCGTCTCGGCCAAGCCCCAGACGACGCCCACGATCTCGCGGGGCCCGAGCGGCACCTGCACCACGTCGCCGACCGCGAGGTCGAGGCCGCCGGGCACGGCGTAGCTGTAGGGCGCATCGAGCGCCAGCGGGATCAGGATCTCGGCGACAAAGGGCATGCGGGCGTATCGGGCGGGTCCGTTCCGGGTCCGTACCACAGGGCCGGGAAAAGAACCCGCGGCTTCAGCCGTCCCGCAGACCCGGCACCAGCGGCAGGGCGGCGAGGCTCATGGCCGCCATCGCCCAGAAGGCCGGTGCCCCGAAGGCGCCGAAGAGCGCGCCGGAGGCCAGCGTCGCCAGCACGCCGGACAGGCCGAGGCCCAGGGTCCCGTAGAGTGCCAGCGCGGTGGCCCGACGTTCCGGGGGCGTCGCGGCCTCGATCAGGCCGAGGCAGGCGAGGTGCAGCAGGGCGAAGCTCAGCCCGTGCAGGACCTCCGCACCCGCGAGGACGGGGATCGCTGTGGTCGAGGCGAGCGCCGCCCAGCGCAGGGCGCCGGCCAGCGCCGCGACCGCGATTCCGGCCGGGAGCCCGATCCGCGCCAGGAGCCAGGGTCCGGCGAACAGGAACACCAGCACCTCGGCCGCCACCGATCCAGACCAGAGCAGTCCGGCGGTGCCGGCTCCAATTCCGGCAGCGCGCCACAGGATCATGGCGAAACCGTCATGCATGGCGTGGGCGCCGACCACCAGCGAAGCCGCGAAGACCACGCGCAGGAAGCGCGGCAGCCGCAGCAGATCCGCGAAGTTGTGCCACGGCATGGGGCCGTTTTGCGCGCCTTCGCGGACCGGCAGCGCCAGGGCCGCACCCGAAGCGGCGATGAACAGGCCCCCGCTCGCCACCAGCGCGGCCCACAAGCCGGACGCGGCGATCAGCCAGCCGGCGGCGCCGGTGGCGGCGATGAAGCCAGCCGAGCCGGCCGCCCGACCCAGCCATACTGGAAGACGGCCCCGCCCTGGGCGGCGGCGAGCGCCAGCGCGTCGGCCAGCGGCGCAGGCGCGGCGGTTCCGGCCGCGTACAGCAGGGCCCGCCCAAGGGAGCTGCCAGAACCCGACGCCGGGCAGGTGCGCCAGGACGGCGAGACCCGCGAGCGCGATGCTCGCCGCCAGGACGGGACGGCCGGCCCGGCTCCGGTCCGCGAAGGCGCCGGCCAGGGGGCCGATCACCAGCCGCAGGGCGCCGGCGGCTGCCAGGAGGGTGCCGATCTGCCCCGGCTCCAGCCCACGCGCCGCGAGAAAGCCCGGCAGGATCGGGGAGAGGAAACCGTAGGCCCCGTACAGGGCAACGTACAAAACGAGGAAGCGGGACAGACCACCCCGCCGAGCGGTGTCGCGCGCGCCGGGATCCATCGGAGCAGCCTCGTCAGGATGCGTGCGGCGGGCAGGGCGACATAGAGGTCCGATCGAAGAGAGACCGGGGTCGCTCCGACAACGGCCAGACAACAGCATCCGGATCGCCAAAGCAAATCACTGCTCCGGATGCATCGCCCGTTCAACCGGGTCAGCAATCAGCCGCCCCTACGCCCCCGCGCCTTGCAATCGCGCGGCCTTCGCAAACAACGTCTCGAAGCGGGCCCTCTCGTTTGCCGAGGGGCCGATATCCTCGCCGAAGGCCGATCCGGTCCGCGCTTCCGCGCTTCCGCGCGCGATCCTGTGCCAGGGTGCCGAGGAGCCGCCCCCGCGATCGGTCAATGCCCGCGCCGGCCTGCCGCCGCGGCGGCGGGGGTCTTGGCGATGCTCTGCCCGAGGCGCAGCAGCAGCATATCGATCAGCAATTGCAGTTCGGTATCCGCGACTCCTTCGAGCGCGTCGCGGCATTCGAGGGCCCGGTCGATGGCGACCGAGAGCGCATCCAGCGGCTCGACCGGCAACGGGGCGGCCTGCTCATCCTCGAGCCGGCTGTCGGTCACGTCGATGATGATGCCGTGCCCGGTCCGCCGGCTCGACGAGCCCGCCGGCAGCCGGCCGCGGTCGAGGATCCACCGGACCTGGCCGGCCGGCGAGAGCGTGCGGTACTCGGCCACGAACAGGCCGCCGCGCTCGCGGACCGCCTGGAACTGCCGCACCACCGCCGGCCGGTCCTCGGGATGGACGCAGGCCTTCGCGATCTCCAGCGGAATCGGCCGCCCGGCGAGGCCAGGATCGCCCGCGAGCACGTCGGCGGCGCCGGCATCGAGGGTGCAGCGATCGGACCGGGGCGACCACGACCACGCGCCGATCACGCCGGACGCGTCGAGGGCTGCCGACAGATCCACCGGCAGGCCGCGCGGGCGCTTGATCGCGTCGACAACCATGGGCGATCTCCGAAACCGGCGTGCCCCTCGCACGCATTCTTCGCAGCCATACAACCCATGATGGAATTAAGAGGCGGTTAACTCAACACCGCAACCTCAATGCTCTCCCGGTCATTCTACTGATGGATTGAGGTTATTCCCGCCGACCGACGAACCGTCCCCGGTTTCGCGCCATGTCAATGGACGCGCGACGGTTGTACTTCATGCGCGGGCTTCAGCCGATCTGCGTGACCAGCGTGAACGCGCCGAACAGCAGCACCGCCCCGACCACAACCGCCAGAAGAATGAGCGCAGCCCGCGATTCTTGGATGTCCGACGCCATGAGCCTCCCCGATCGTATCGCCCGGTCCGCCGGGCCGCGCTCCGCGGCGCTTTGCGTGCCAGAGTTGCACCGATCGGCCTGGCTGTCGACGGTGGACGGCGCCATCGGGCGACAGGGATCTCTGGCCGAAACGGCGCCATCTTTGACCGGGTTCACCGCGCCGACCTAAGCAAGGTCCGGCACGATGCTTCGGCGATCGAGGGAGCGACCGATGCGAAGCGATGTTGCGTTCAGTTCGGAGGGCCGGACCTTGCGGGGCTGGCTCTATTGGCCGGACACACCGGAGGGCGCATCCGCTGCGGCCGTGGTGATGGCCCACGGCTTCTCGGCGGTGAAAGAGCAGTATCTCGGTCGTTACGCAGAGGTTTTCGCGGCGGCCGGTCTCGGCGTCCTGGTCTACGACCACGCCCATTTCGGCGCCAGCGACGGGCTACCCCGGCAGGAGGTCGATCCGACGGCGCAGAAGCGCGGCTACCGGGATGCGATCAGTTTCGCACAGACGATTCCCTGGATCGATCCGGACCGCATTGGGATCTGGGGCACCAGCTTCAGCGGGGGCCACGTGATCGAGGTCGCGGCGATCGACCGCCGGGTCCGATGCGTCGTCGCGCAGGTGCCACAGATCAGCGGCTCGAGCTCGGCACAGCGCCGGACCCGTGCCGATCTCGTGCCGGCCCAGCTCCGTCGCTTCGAGGCCGACCGCTCCGCGCGCTTCCGCGGCGAGGAGCCGGCCATGCTGCTAGCGGTGTCGGACGATCCGCGCCAACCCTGTGCGATGCCGGGACAGGACGGCCACGCCTTCTTCACCGGCACCCAAGCCTTCGCACCGGCCTGGCGGAATGCGGTGACGTTGCGCAGCGCCGAACTGTCCCGCGAGAACGAGCCGGGCGTGCACATCACCCGGATCAGCCCGACACCGCTGCTGATGATCGTGGCCGAAGACGACGGTCTCACGGCCACCGACCTGTGCCTTGAAGCCTATCAGCGCGCCCTGCCGCCAAAAGATCTGGTATTGGTGCCGGGCGGTCATTTCGATCCGTATGTCCGGCACTTCGATCGCACCAGCTGCGCCGCCCGGGACTTCTTCATCGCTCGTCTCGGCGCGCGGCCGACCGCCTGACGATCGCCCGGTGTTCGGCCCCGCCTCTCAGCCAAGCCCGAAGGTGATCTGCCTCGGCCGCGACTACCCGGATGGCGGGATCGTCGGCCCGCATTGTCACGCACGCGCGCAGTTGATCTACGCGATGGCCGGGGTGATGGAAATCCGCGCGGCGGGCAGTCTCTGGATCGTACCGCCGCAGCGGGCCCTGTGGGTCTCAGCCGGCGTCGAGCACGCCATGCGCGCCCGCGGCGCCGTTTCGCTTCGGACCTTCTACGTCGCCGACCATGCCGTGCCGGCCGACCTGCCGAACGTGCCGACCGGTCTCGCGGTGACACCGCTCCTGCGCGAACTGATCCTGCGGGCGATCCGCGATGGCCGGGCGGACGATCGGGTCGGGCGGCAGGGCCGGCTGTTCGATGTCCTGCTTGATGAGGTCGCCGCGCTCCCGCACTGCCCATTCTGCCTGGCGATGCCGGAAGACCCGCGGCTCCGGCGTGTCTGCGACGCGATCCTGGCGCGTCCCGGCGACCGGCGGGACATGGCGGCCTTCGCCCGGGATGCCGGGGCCTCGCCGAGAACACTGGCGCGGCTGGCGGAACGAGAGCTGATGGTCCCGTTCTCAGTCTGGCGTCAGCAGGCCCGCGTCCTGGCCGCGTTGCCGATGCTGGTTGGAGGCGGATCGGTCGCCGAAACCGCGGCCGCGCTGGGCTACGAGACGCCCAGCGCCTTTGCGGCCATGTTCCGCCGGATCATCGGTGCAGCCCCGGCCGCCTATCGGACCCAGGGCGCGGATCCCGCCGCTGCCTTTGGACGAGCCGTACCGACCCGCAAGGCGAGCCGATCCGGTTGACGCGAGCTCCCGATGCGTCCACGTTTGTACCAATCGGTACAAACCGTGAGGATACGCTGATGTCGGACCGCCCGCCATTTCCACCTTTCACCGCGGAGACCGCCGCCCGAAAGGCCCGCATGGCCGAGGATGCCTGGAACGGGCGGGATCCAGAGCGGGTCTCGCTCGCCTACACGCCGGACAGCGTGTGGCGGAACCGAAGCGAGTTCCTGTCGGGGCGCGCGGCGATCGTGGCGTTCCTCCAGCGCAAGTGGGCGCACGAACGCGAATACCGGCTGATCAAGGAGCTCTGGACCTGCGGCGGCGACCGGATCGCCGTGCGCTTCGCGTACGAGTGGCACGACGCGGGCGGGCAATGGTACCGCTCGTACGGCAACGAGAACTGGGAGTTCGACGCGCACGGGCTGATGCGCCGCCGGATCGCCAGCATCAACGATCTGGCGATCGCCGCCGCCGACCGGAAGTTCCATTGGCCGCTGGGCCGGCGCCCCGACGATCATCCGGGCCTGAGCGACCTGGGCCTCTAGGCACGGTGACGGTGCGCAGCGAGATTCTGCCGGCGCTCGCGGAGGTCTTTCGTGAGCACGGCTACGCGGGCGCCAGCCTCGCGCTGATCGGCAAGGCCACCGGCCTGGGCAAAGGCAGCCTGTACCACCTCTTCCCGGGCGGGAAGGCCGAGATGGCAGCCTGCGTGCTCGCGGAGATCGACGCGTGGTTCGAGGCCAACGTATACCGGCCGCTGCGCGAGGCCGACCGGCCCGAGACCGCGATCTGGGAGATGTTCGCGTCGGTCCAAACCTATTTCCGGTCGGGGCAGCGGGTCTGCCTCGTCGGCGTCCTGGCCCTCGGCAGCGGCCGTGAGCTGTTCGCCGAGGCGGTGCGGGGCTACTTCGCCCGCTGGGTCGCCGCCCTCGCCGACGCATTGTTGCGTGCAGGGCACGATGCGGAAGCCAGCACGGCGCTGGCCGAGGACGTCGTCGCGCAGATCCAGGGGGCGATCGTGCTCGCGCGGGCGCTCGACGAGCCGGCGGTCTTCACCCGCGCGCTGGCCGCGCTGCGGTCGCGGATCGCGACCGCAGCGGGCTGAGGCGTCGTCTCAGGCGGCGGTGCGGCTCTCGACCATCCGGGCCAGGAAGGCGCTGCCGATCGGGATAACCGAGTCGTCGAAATTGTAGCTGGCATTGTGCAGGCCCGGACCGGGGTTCGAGCCGAGCCAGACATACGCGGCCGGCACAGCCTGGGCCATGTCGGCAAAATCCTCGCTGCCCATCTTCGGGGCCGCATCCGCCTCGACATTGTCGGGTCCGAAGAGTTCGGTCGCCACCGCAGTCGCGGCGGCCGCCTGCTCGGGTGCGTTCTCCAGAACGGAGAACATGTCGTGGATATCGACCTTGATCTCGGCGCCGTACGCGGCGGCGAAGCCCGCGGCCAGCTCGCGCATGCGAGTTCCGGCGAGCGCGCGCAGTTCCCGATCGAAGGTGCGGATCGTGCCGGCCAGCTGCGCCGTCTCCGGGATGACGTTGTAGGCCGAGCCGGCCGAGATCCGGGTGATCGACAGCACGATCGACTTCAGCGGGTCGGCGTTGCGCGAGACGATCGACTGGAGCGCCTGGGCGAGCCCCGTGGCGATCACGATCGGGTCAATGCCGCCTTGCGGATGGGCGGCGTGCGCACCCCGGCCACGGATGTTGATGTCGAAGAAGTCGGCCGCCGCCATGAGCGGCCCGGGGCGCAGCTTGATCCGCCCGTGGCCGCCGCCCGGCTGGTTGTGCAGGCCGTAGATCTCGTCGCACGGGAAGCGCTCGAACAGCCCGTCCTTCAGCATCGCCCGGGCGCCGCCGCGGCCCTCCTCGGCGGGCTGGAACACGAACACGGCCGTGCCGTCGAAGTCGCGGGTCTCGGCGAGGTAGCGCGCCGCGCCGACCAGCATCGTCGTGTGGCCGTCATGACCGCAGGCGTGCATCTTGCCCGCGTAGGTCGAGCGATAGGGGAGGTTGGTCTCCTCTTCGATCGGCAGGGCGTCCATGTCGGCGCGCAGGCCGATCCGGCGGCCGTTATCGGTGCGGCCCTTCAGGAGCCCGACCACGCCGGTGCCGCCGACGCCGCGATGCACCTCGCAGCCGTACTGCTCCAGGAGATCGGCGACGATGCCGGCGGTGCGTACCTCCTCGAAGCCCAGCTCCGGGTGGGCGTGCAGGTCGCGGCGCAGGGCCGTCAGCTCGTCGGCATAGGTCTTGATGTGGTCGATCGGGCTCATGTGCTCGGGCTCTCGGGGGACGAAGGCGTGGACCGGGCCTCAGCGTCGCCGACAGCGTCCGCGTCGGTGCGCCGGAACGGCGTGAGCGTGTCGAGGACGTCGACCGCCTCGGCGACGTGGGCGCGCTCCCGCTGCAAATAATCGGCCACCGCCCGGCGGAAGGCCGGGTCGGCGATGTCGTGGGCGGAGTGCATCAGCACCGGCCTGTAGCCGCGGGCCAGCTTGTGCTCCCCCTGCGCCCCGGCCTCGACCCGCTTGAGCCCGCGGCGGATCGCGAAGTCGATCGCCTGATAGTAGCAGATCTCGAAATGCAGGAACGGGTGGTCCTCGATGCAGCCCCAGTTGCGTCCGTACAGCGCCGTGTCGCCGATCAGGTTGATCGCGCCGGCGATGTAGGCGTCACCGCGGCGGGCCATGATCAGCAGAACCCGGTCGGCCATGCGCTCGGACAGGAGCGAGAAGAACCGGCGGTTGAGGTAGGGCCGCCCCCATTTGCGCGCGCCCGTATCCATGTAGAAGGCGTAGAACGCATCCCAATGGGCCTCGGTGATGTCGGCGCCGGTCAGGTGCTCGACGGTGATCCCGGGGGCTAGCGCGTCGCGCCGCTCCTTGCGGATGGTCTTCCGTTTTCGGGATGCGAGCGCGTTGAGGAAATCGTCGAAGCTCGCGTAGCCGGCATTCTCCCAGTGGAACTGCTGGTCGGTGCGCTGCAGGAAGCCAGCGGCTCCGGCCCGCTCCCACTCGGCCTCGCGCATGAAGGTGACGTGGATCGACGACGCCTTGGTCTCGGCCCGGAGCGCCCGCAGGCCGGCGACCAGCCCGGCGGTCGCCTCGTCCGGATCGGCGCCCGGGGCGATCAGGAAACGCGGGCCGCTCACGGGGGTGAACGGCACGCTGACCTGCAGCTTCGGATAATAGGCGCCGCCGACCCGCTCGTAGGCATCGGCCCAGCCGTGATCGAACACGTACTCGCCTTGGCTGTGCGACTTCAGATAGCAAGGCGCCACCCCGAGCAGCGTACCTTCGCGCTCCACCGCCACGTGGAGCGGCAGCCAGCCGGTCTTGCGCGCGACGCAGCCGGATTCCTCCAGCGCCGACAGGAAGGCGTGCGAGACGAACGGGTTGTGAGTCTCGTCGCCCGCCGCCAGGGTCTCGGAGGAGAACGCGCAGGCATCCCAGGCCGCGGCGCCGATCTCCTTCAAGCCGGTCATCGCCCGCACGGTGAGCGAGGAGGTCTCCGGCGCCGGCCCGGGTGCTTGCTTCATGCGCCCAATCTAGCCGGGCCGGGCAGCCGGGCAAGCGGGCGGATGCGCGCGGCTGCCCGGCGGACTTGTCAGATGGACGACGGCGTCACACCGTCGGGCGGCAAAACCGAACGGCCCGCATCGATCACGGGACGAAACCCTCGAACACCATCTGGTCCGCGTGCGCGCCCGCGCGGATGCGCTGGTCCTCGGTCCGCACCGTCCAGGCCATCACCGGGATGCGGCTGAGGAGCCGGCACAGGTAGGTCGGCGCGCAGGGGAGGTCGTCGACCCGCCAGGACAGGAAGTCGGGCCGCGACTCCGAAAAGTGCAGCAGGTTGGACAGGGCCCGGCGCGTCGCCCAGGGGAGGGCGGCATAGGCAGGGTCGTCCTGGGTGGTCTCGGCCACGATCCCACGGGGCATTGCGGGCGGGCAGAGATCCCGCAAGGCGGCCACCACCTGCGGGTCGAAGGACTTCATCGCCACGGGGCCGCCCGAAGCCACGGCGATCTCCGCCGCACGGGTCGCCAGCCGCAGGTCTCCATCGTAGCGGGACTTGACCTCGATCACGACCGGGACCGCCCCAGCCACCGCCGCCAGGAAGGCCGACAGGGTCGGGATCGTCTCGGCGGTCCCGCCGACAACGAGCGCCCCGAGTTCGGCCGCCGATTTGGTCCCGATCGCCTCGCTCGCCCCGGTCAGCCGGCCCAGCGCCGCGTCATGGAACACCATCGCCTCGCCATCGGCGCTCAGTTGAACGTCGCATTCGATGGCAAAGCCCCCCGCCACCGCCGCACGGGCGGCAGCCAGGGTGTTCTCCGGCCGACCCGCCGCCCGGTCGTGCAACCCGCGATGGGCGATCGGCCGCGCGGTGAGCCAGTCGGGCGCAGCCACGCTCAGCGGACCTCGAAGATCGCCTCGACCTCGACCGCGGCGTCGAGGGGCAATTCGGCGACGCCGACCGTCGAGCGGGCATGGCGTCCGCTGTCGCCCAGCAGCTCGACCATCAGGTCGGAGGCACCGTTCATCACCCCGGCGACCGCGGAGAAGCCCGGGGCCGCATTGATGAAGCCGCCCAGCCGCACGCATTGCTCCAGGGCCCGGTCGAGGTCACCCACCGCAGCCTCGAGCTGAGCCAGGACGTTGAGGGCGCAGAGCCGGGCTGCCGCCTTGCCGGCCTCGGCCGAGACGTTGCCGCCGACCTTGCCCTTGTGCTCGGGGGCGATGGTCCCGTCCGCGCCGAAGCAGACCTGGCCGGAGATGACCACGAGGTTGCCGGTGCGCACGAACGGCACGTAGTTGGCAACCGGTGCCGCCGCCTTCGGCAGGGTAAGGCCCAGGCTCTCCAGACGGTCCTTGATCGTGCTCATGGGATTCTCCCGCGCCAACTCGAATCTGCGGCAGCAGGAGCATGTCCGCACCCTGCCGCGCAAGGGCATCGGCCGGGTGTCACACCGCTGAAATCCGATCCGCGCAAGCATCGCGCAGAGCTGCCGCGCACCCTGAACCGACGTCGCAACGTTGACAGGAGCCGGCCGTTTCATAGTAATCGCGCGCGTGCCGCCCATAACGAGGCGGCACTTTCATTTGGAGCCGGCACAATGCTTGCTCCGGTGCCTTGAGAGACGGAGACGGGATCCGTGACGTCAGCCCTTCTGCCGACCTACGTCCGCGCGCCGCTCGCTTTCGAGCGCGGCGAGGGCGCCTGGCTCGTGACGGAGGCCGGGGAGCGATATCTCGATTTCGGCGCCGGCATCGCGGTCAACGGCCTCGGCCACGCCCATCCGCACCTCGTCGGCGCGCTCACCGAGCAGGCCAGCCGGATCTGGCATACGTCGAACCTGTTCGAGATCCCGGGCGGCGAGCGCTTCGGGCGGCGTCTCGTGGACGCGACCTTTGCGGACGTGGCGTTCTTCTGCAACTCGGGGGCGGAGGCCAACGAGGCGGCGATCAAGATCGCCCGGAAGTATCACGCGGCCGGCGGCAATCCGGAGCGCTACCGGATCGTCACCTTCGCGGGCGCCTTCCACGGCCGGACCCTGGCGACCCTCGCGGCAGGCGGCCAGCAGAAATACATCGAGGGGTTCGGCCCCAAGGTCGAAGGCTTCGATCAGGTCCCGGCCGGCGACTTCGCGGCTCTGGAGGCCGTGATCGGCGAGGAGACGGCCGCCCTGATGATCGAGCCGATCCAGGGCGAGGGCGGCGTGCGGGTGATCCCACATGCGGATCTGCGCCGCCTGCGCGAGATCTGCGACGCGCACGGCCTGCTGCTGATCATGGACGAGGTCCAGACCGGTGTCGGGCGCACCGGCAAGCTGTTTGCGCACGAATGGTCCGGCATCACCCCGGACATCATGAGCGTGGCCAAGGGCATCGGCGGCGGCTTCCCGATGGGCGCCTGTCTCGCCACCCGCGAGGCAGCCCGCGGCATGACTGCCGGCAGCCACGGCACCACCTTCGGCGGCAACCCGCTCGCCATGGCGGTCGGCAACGCCGTTCTCGACGTGGTGCTGGCGGATGGGTTCCTCGCCCGCGTCGCCCATGCCGGGCTGCTGCTCAAGCAGAAGCTGGCCGCCCTGCGCGACCGCCACCCGCACGTATTCCAAGAGGTCCGAGGCGAGGGACTGATGCTCGGCCTCAAGCTCGGCGTGCCGAACACGGATTTTGCCGCCGCCGCCCGGGCCGCACATCTTCTGGTTATCCCGGCGGGCGACAACATCGTCCGCCTGCTGCCACCGCTGATCGTCGGCGACAGCGAGATCGACGAGGCGGTCCGGCGGCTGGACGAGGCCGCCTCCTCCTTCGCAGCTCTGCGCGGGGCGGCCGAATAGCAGGCCGATCCCGCTTCTACGAATCACCGCCCAGCGCCGCGTTCCGGTGCCGGGCGGTGCGAAGCATTTTCGGGCACGGTCGATCCCGCCGTGCGTGACGAGAATGCCCCTCACCAGGAGATAGAGTGTCGTTCATGATCAGGTGATCGTGGAGCAGGCTCTAGCGAACGTGACGCGATGAAAGCCCAGATTGACGGCCGGGCGCGTGCCCCAGTCCCGCACCTGAACGGTGCCGGCCCCCGCCACTTCCTCGACCTCAAGGACTTCTCCGGAGCGCAGCTGCGCGGGGTGCTCGACGCGAGCGCCGCCATCAAGGCGCGCCGCCGCAAGGGTGAGCGCGCCGCCGAGCGCCCCCTGGTCGGCAAGACCCTCGCGATGGTGTTCGACCGGCCCTCGACCCGGACGCGCGTCTCGTTCGACGTGGCGATGCGTGAACTCGGCGGTGAGACCCTGATGCTGACCGGCTCCGAGATGCAGCTCGGCCGGGGCGAGACCATCGGCGACACCGCCCAGGTCCTGTCGCGCTTCGTGGACGCGATCATGATCCGCATCCTCGACCACGGCCAGATGCTGGAACTGGCCGAGCACGCGACCGTGCCGGTGATCAACGCGCTGACCAAGGTCTCGCATCCGTGCCAGATCATGGCCGACGTGATGACCTTCGAGGAGCATCGCGGGCCGATCAAGGGCCGCACGGTGGCGTGGTCGGGTGATTCGAACAACGTTCTGGCGAGTTGGGTCCACGCGGCCGCGCGGCTCGATTTCCGTCTCAACATCGCCAGCCCGCCCGAGCTCGCCCCCCCGCCCGGCCTGATCGCCTGGGCGAAGCGCGAAGGCGCGACGGTCAATGTCGGCACCGACGCCTTCGCGGCCGTGGCCGGCGCCGACGCCGTGGTGACGGATTGCTGGGTCTCGATGGGCGACGACGACGAAGGCCACCGCCACAACCTGCTGAACCCCTATCAGGTGAACGCCAAGCTGATGGCGGCCGCCAACCCGGACGCGATCTTCATGCACTGCCTGCCGGCCCACCGCGGCGAGGAAGTCACGGCCGAGATCATGGATGGGCCGCGCTCTGTGGTGTTCGACGAGGCCGAGAACCGCCTGCACGCGCAGAAGGGGATCCTGGCCTGGTGCCTGGGCGCGGAGACGCCCTGAACGCAGGCTCGCGCACCGCACCGGTCCCGATTTTCGAGGCGGGGCGGTCGCGAATTTCGGAATGCCGCCCCATATACGGGTGAGCGGGCGGCTTTCGCGGCCCGCCTCCCCATCACGGCTGCCGGACGGCAGTATCTCGGCGACGGATGTGGCGCGATGCGCCCCTTCTCCCGTGCCGGCGCGGGCGGGGTGAGGGAACAGATCGCTCCAGACGGGTCCTCTTCCTCACGCCATTCCCCTCCCTGCGGGAGCGGGACCCGCGCCCCGGCCTGTCGGAGCGGCCGTCGCGGGCGCCGAATGGATCGATCGGAGCGGGCATGACCTCAGGAACAGAGTCGCAATCTCAGGTGCAGGCGGTCGGCAACGGCCATGACGGCGCGGACGATGCCGTACTGCCCTTTGCCGTGGAAGCCCTCGACGTACGCGGGCGGCTGGTCCGGCTCGGCCCCTCGGTGGATACGATCCTGCGCCGTCACGGCTACCCGGATGCCGTCGCCCGGCTTCTGGGCGAGGCCGCCGCCCTGACCGTGCTGCTGGGCTCGTCGCTCAAGTTCGAGGGCCGCTTCCAGCTCCAGACCAAGACCGACGGTCCGGTGGCGATGATCGTCGTCGACTTCGAGGCGCCCGATCGCCTGCGCGCCACCGCGCGGTTCGACGCCGACCGGGTCGCCGCCCTGGGCGAGCGCCCGCTGAAGGACGCCGACCTGATCGGTGCGGGCCACCTCGCCATGACCATCGACCAGGGCTCCGCGTCCAGCCGCTACCAGGGCGTCGTCGCCCTCGAAGGCCAGAGCCTGGAGGAGGCTGCGCACCAGTATTTCCGGCAGTCCGAGCAGATCCCGACCCAGGTGCGCCTCGCGGTCGCCGAGGCGGTGGAGGAGGGGGCTGCCCGGTGGCGGGCCGGCGGCCTGATCGTGCAGTTCCTGCCGCAGTCGATCGACCGCGCCCGCCTCGCCGATCTGCCGCCGGGCGACATCCCGGAGGGGCATACGCATCTGTCCGGTCAAGCTGTCGAGGACGATGCCTGGGTCGAGGCGCGTTCTCTCGTCGGCACGGTCGAGGACCACGAGCTGGTCGATCCGAACGTGTCCAGCGAGCGCCTGCTCTACCGGCTGTTCCACGAGCGCGGCGTGCGTGTGTTCGACCGTCAGCCGGTGCACGAGGCCTGCCGTTGCTCCCAGGAGCGCGTCATGGGCATGATCCGCTCGTTCTCGCCTCAGGAGCGGCGCGACATCATCGCGGATGACGGGCGCATCGTCATCACCTGCGAGTTCTGCTCCCGCCGCTACGACCTCGACCCGCAGGAGGTCGAAGCCGAAATCGGCGCGCAGTCGAACCAGTAGATACTTAGCCAGCAAGACCGATCTTCCGGTCTCGGCTACCGATAACGGTCAAGCTTCTCCGCGCGAAACGCTGTCACCTCAGTATTCGATGCGCGAATTTTTAAGGATCCCGGACAGAACCGTTTTCGGACCTTCGACGTTGCGTGGCTGCTTCAATATCGGAGGAGACGCCATGCGAACGTTGTCGATCGGGTTGGCCGCGCTGCTGATCAGCACCTCGGCCTATGCGCAGCAGCCGGGCGGGGCCGATCGCGGCACCGGGATGGCCGGCCGGGCCGAAGCCGGCGGCTCGGAATCGAGCCTGCGGACCGGGTCCGACCGGACCGGGTCACAGGCCGCCGATCAGGCCGCAGCGGGACGCACCGGTGCGGAGAGCGGCCGGGCCGCGCAGGGTGGGAACGGCAACCGAGCTTCCGGTGACCGGGCAGCCCAGGATCGCGGGCGGGCCGAATCGGAAGCCGGTGCGCGCGGCGGCCGGGATGGTGGGCGGGGCGAGCGCGCCGAGATCCGGGGTGGGCGCAGCGAGAGCCGCACGGAGCGCCGGACCGATGTCCGGTCGGATCGAGTCGGAGGCGGCGTCCGCCGCGAGGGCCGGTTCGTGGTGATCGGCGGCCACCGGGTGGTCTACGGATCGCCCGAGTACCGCCGCCTGATCGTTACCGAGAATCGTAGGCCTCGGGTCCGGTACGTGGTGATCCGCGGGCAACGCGTCCTCTATGGCTTGCCCGAGTACCGCCGCCTCGTCGGCGTCCGCGAGAGCCGGCCGCGGGAACGCTTCGTGACCATCCGTGGCCAGCGTGTCGTGTACGGCTCGCCCGAGTATCGCCGCCTGGTATCGGTGCGCGAGGAGCGGTTCGTGACGATCCACGGCCAGAGGGTGCGCTACGGCTCCGATGAATACCGTCGCCTGAGCGGCGGCGGCACGGTCAATGCCGGCTTCCGGGCCGAGACCCGCGCCGGCGTCCGCACGGACCGTCGCGATCAACGCGACGGCGCCCGCAATACTGACGGCGGCGACAGGGATCGGACGGCCAATCGCCAGGGCCGGGACGACGGCACGCGTAGCGGCGACATGCGGGGCGGCCGACAGGACGGCATCCGCAATGCCTCCGAGCGCGGCGACCAGCAGGGTGGCGCGCGGCCGGCCAACAACGACGGTGGCCGGATGGGCAACACCGAGCGCGGCGGCATGAATGCCGGTGGCGCTCAGGGCGGCGCAGCGCAGGGAGCCGGAAGGGTCGGCCGCGAGCCCGGCGCCGGCCGCAACTAAGCAGAGGTCCGGGAGGGGTCCGCGCGGCCCCTCCCGCATCCGCCGCGGGATCAGACTTTCAGCACCGGTTCGGCGATGTCGCCGCTGCCGCGGTTCTTGAGATAATCCGGCTGGAACAGGCACATCCGCACGGCGTCGCGATAGCGGCCGTTCACGAAGAACTCGTCCTTGAGCACGCCTTCGGGATGGAAGCCGCAGCGCTCGTAGATCCGCACGGCCCGGGCATTGTCCCGGTCCACGTGCAGGTACAGCTTGTGGATGTTGAGCACGCTGAACGCGTAATCCATGGCGATCCGGGTCGCCTGCCAAGCATAGCCACGGCCCTGGAAGCTGGGGTGGATCGCGATCTGGAACTCGCAGCGCCGGTGCAGGTGGTTGATCTCCACGAGCTCGATCAGCCCCGCCGGTTCGCCGCTCGGATCGGCCACGATGAAGCGGCGCTCGGTCTGGTTGTGGATGTTGCGCTCGTAGAGCTGCTGCAGCTCGGCGAAGGACTCGTAGGCCTCCTCGAACCAGTAGCGCATGATGCTGTCGTTGTTGTTCAGCTGGTGGACGAAGCGCAGGTCCTCGCGTTCCAGCGGGCGCAGCTTGATGGTGATGCCGATCAGCGCGTTCATGACGCACAAGCCTCGATCAGGGCCCTCAGGAACCGCTCGCCCTTGCCGAGCGCGTCGAGGGTGATGAACTCGTCGGGTTGGTGGGCCTGGGCGATGTCGCCGGGGCCGCAGACGACGGTCGCGATCCCGGCCTGCTGGAAGCGGCCGGCCTCCGTGGCGTAGGGCACCGCGATGGTGCGGTTGCGCCCCGCGAGCCGCAGGCACAGCCGTTCGGCCTCTGAGCCTGGATCTGGTGCGAGCCCAGGAATGTCGACCTCCTCGAGCGTCTCGATTCGCCCGTACTCACCGTAGCGGTTCAGGCGCTCGCGCGTCACCCGCTCGACCACCTCGCCGAACAGGCGCGGAACCTCGGCCGGGTCGAGGTCTGGCAGGCCGCGGTATTCCCAGAGGAAGCGGCACTCCTTGGCGAGGATGTTGCGCGCCGTGCCACCGTGGATCGTCCCGACATGGACCGTGGTGGCGGCCGGATCGAAGCGCCCGGAGGCGTCGCCGCGCTCGATCATCAGGTCGGCGATCCGGTTCAGGCCGGCGACCAGCTCGCAGGCCGCCGCGACCGCGTTCGCCCCCAGCGCCGGCCGTGCCGAATGGGCCTCGTGGCCGTGTACGGTGGTCAGGCAGGTGACGATGCTCTTGTGCGCGTCCGCGACCTCCATGCCGGTCGGCTCCCCGACGATCACGGCGCCGGGCCGCGGGAGGTCGGCACCGAACCGCGTGATCACATCCATCGAGCCGAGGCAGGTGGTCTCCTCGTCGTAGGACAGCAGGATGTGGATCGGCCGCATGAGGTTGGCGGCCAGCATGTCGGGCACCAGCGCCAGCGCCAGGGCGTCGAAGGCCTTCATGTCGACGGCGCCACGCCCGTAGGCCCGCCCGTCGGCGACGCGCAGGGTGAACGGGTCGCCGGTCCAGGCCTGGCCCGCCACCGGGACCACGTCGGTATGGCCGGAGAGCACGACGCCGCCGTCGACCATCGGGCCGATCGTGGCGAACAGGGCGGCCTTGTCGCCGGCCGCGTTCGGCAGGCGCAGATAAAGGACACCCCAACCGTCGAGATAGGCGCAGACGGAATCGATCAGGGCGAGGTTCGGTTTGTCGCTCTCGGTATCGAACGACACGAGGCGAGCGAGCATGTCGAGCGGGCTGAGCCGCTCGCCGATCCCAGACATAGGTCCCTCCGGAGCGAGACCCCGGAGCCGGGACCTCAGTGCAGGCTGCGGCGGACGTGCGGGCTGTCGAGGGAGAAGGCGGGAATCTCGGCCTCGAAGCTCTCGCCGGCCACCGTCGCCATGGTGTAGCTGCCGGCCATCAGGCCATCGGGCGTGTTGAGCGGGCAGCCGCTCGTGTAGCAGAAGGACTCGCCGGGCTCTAGCACCGGCTGCTTGCCGACCACGCCCGTGCCCCGCACTTCCTGGCAGGCCCCGTGCCCGTCGATGATGCGCCAGTGCCGGGAGCGCAGCTGCACCTGCTCGCTGCCGGTGTTCACGATTTCGACCGTATAGGCGAAGAAGTAACGACTTTCATTCGGCGAGGATTCCTCCTCGACGAAGCGGGGCTCAACGGTCACACGAATTCCCCGCGTCTCGGCCTTGTACATCGCCCTATTAGGCCCTTCTTCGAACGGTGCGATTCGATGAAGACGAATTGAACGCGCTTCACTGGCGGTGGTAGTGGCCAGTGAAATCGGCGTCAATTGCGGCGGACTACCTCGCGCGGATGATGCCGCAGCCTCGTCCGAGGGGGGTCGAGTCCAGCGCCGCGCGTATCGTACCATCCGGATTAAGCCGGCATTAGCCAGTCCGGGCGGAGAACGTCGGGGATCGCGGATCCACCCGGAGGCGCGCGAAGGAGTCGAGGCGCGATGAACGCGGGCGCAGGCCAGGATGCCGCCGATTCGCAGGCCACCGATCCGGGCGTCGAGATCCGTGGCGGCATCCTGCCGGCCGAGGCGATCGCGGCGCTGGCGCAGGCGGGCGGCATCCGCACCGCCGCCGCCTTCGCGCCGGACCAGATCCAGCCGGCGAGCCTCGACCTGCGCCTCGGTGCGACGGCCTACCGGGTCCGCACCAGCTTCCTGCCGGGGGCGGCCCGGACGGTCCAGGCCTGCGTCGACCGCCTGTCGCTGCACACGATCGACCTGCGCCCCGGCGCTGTGCTGGAGACGGGCTGCGTCTACATCGCGGAACTGCAGGAGGGCCTGGCGCTCCCCGCCGACCTGGCGGCGGCCGCGAACCCCAAGAGTTCAACCGGCCGCATCGACGTGTTCACCCGGGTCATCACCGACCGGGGTGAGGCATTCGACCAGGTCGAGCCCGGCTATACCGGGCCGCTCTATGCCGAGATCTCGCCACGCACCTTCCCGGTGCTGGTCCGCACCGGATCGCGTCTGTCGCAGATCCGCTTCCGCCGTGGGGCGCCGCGGCTGACGGAGGCCGAACTCGGCCAGCTCCACCTGCGTTCACCGCTGGTCGATTGCGCGGCCCCGTCCTTCCAGGGCGGCGTCGCGGTCTCGGTGGACCTGTCCGGGTTCGATGGACTGATCGGCTACCGGGCCAAGCGCCATACCGGGTTGGTGGACGTCGACGCCCCGGGCCGCCACCGGGCGGCGGATTTCTGGGAGCCGCTGCCGGCGGACGGCTCGGGCGCCCTGATCCTCGATCCCGGCCAGTTCTACATCCTGGCCTCCAAGGAATCGGTGCAGGTCCCCCCCGACCACGCCGCCGAGATGGTGCCGTTCGATCCGCTGGTCGGCGAGTTCCGGGTCCATTACGCCGGGTTCTTCGACCCGGGCTTCGGCCATGCCGGGGCCGGCGGGGCGGGTGCCCGCGCGGTGCTCGAAGTCCGCTCCCGGGACGTGCCGTTCCTGCTGGAGGACGGCCAGATCGTCGGACGGCTCGTCTACGAGCGGATGCTGGCCATCCCCGGCACGCTCTACGGCGCCGGGGCCGGATCGAACTACCAGGCCCAGGGGCTGAAGCTCTCGAAGCACTTCTTCCTGTAGCCCCGGCAGCCCGGACCCCGCGCGGGAGCGATGGTCGTATGGACGCGGTGGACCGAAAAATCCTGGACGTCCTGCAGCAGGACGCGACGCTGCCGGTCGCCGAGTTGGCCGAGCGAGTCGGCGTCAGCGCCGCGCCGTGCTGGCGCCGGGTCAAGAAGCTGGAGGCCTCCGGCGTCATCCGGGGCCGGGTCGCCCTGGTGGACCGCCGCAAGGTCAACGTCCCGACCACGGTGTTCGTCGCCGTGAAGGCACCGCGCCACGCCGCAGACTGGTCCGACGCGTTCCGCCGGGTGGTGGCAGGCTTCCCGGAAATCGTCGAGGCCTGGCGCCTGACCGGCGAGATCGACTACCTGCTGCGCATCGTCGTGCCCGATATCGAGACCTACGACGCGGTCTACCAGCGGCTCATCGCGAAGCTCGAATTCTCGAACCTGTCCTCCTCCATTGCCATGGAGGAGATGAAGTACACGACCGCGGTGCCGACGATCTACATGACGTGAGGCCGTCTTTCAGCAGGAGGCAGGGCGTGGCCTCCGGCGCCATCGCGGGACCGGCGGGGCAACCCGGGGCGATGCGCGGTCCCGGACCGCGGCGAATCCGGCGCAATGAAGCACTGCCGACCGCCTCAAGCCGACGACGCGCACGCGTGCAAGCCTCACGGCCAGACAGGTGCGCCGTCGAGCCCTGCGGTTTCCGGCAGGCCGCAGATCAGGTTCGCATTCTGAACCGCCTGACCGGCCGCCCCCTTGCCGAGATTGTCGACCACGCCCATCGCGATCACGAGGTTGCGCTCGGGATCTGCCGCATAACTGACGAACGCGAGGTTCGAGCCGGTCGCCCATTTGGTCTGCGGCGGCTTGTCGGTGACGCGGACGAAGGCACGTCCGGCGTAGAAGCGCCGCGCCGCCTCCAGGCATTGATCCGTCGTGGCGCGGCCACGGCAGTAGATCGTCACGAGGACGCCGCGGGTCATCGGAACCAAGTGCGGCGTGAACACCAGCCCGGCCGCGCTGCCACCGCTCAGCCGCTCGATCGTCTCGGCGATTTCGGGCATGTGGACATGATTGAGCAGGCCATAGAGCACCAGGTTCTCGTTGCTCTCGGCGTAGCCGAACCGGCTGTCCGCACCGCCCCGACCGGCACCGGAAATGCCGGTCTTGGCGTCGATCACGATGTTGCCGGGCTCGATCAGCTTATCGGCCAGCAACGGCGCCAGCGCCGTCAGGGTCGCTGCCGGAAAACAGCCGGGGTTGGCGACGCGCGCTTGATCCACGATCCGGGCCGGCCAGATGTCGGCCAGGCCGTATGCCCACCCCGCGACGTAGCGGTGGTCACCACCGATATCGACGATTTTGACGTCCCCGGGGACGCGCGCCAGCGCCTCAGCCGAGGTGCCCGTGGGTAGCGACGCGAACAGCACGTCGAGCTTCGGCAGGGCCCCGGGGTCCCACTTCTCGATCACCAGCTCAGCCAGCTTAGCCGGCACACCGGGATAGCGATCCGCCAAACGGCTACCGGCGCTCCCCTCGCCCGCGGCGTAGACGAGCTCGAAGGACGGGTGGCCCGCGATCAGGCGCAACGCCTCGCCGCCGCCAAAACCACTGATCCCGACGATGCCGACGCGAAGGCTCATGTTGGCGTCCTGCTGCGAGACTGAACGAACGGTCGAGCCGAGTTACGACTCGGGCCGGGGGGCCTTTCGTTCCTGTAGCGGACGTCTGCCCTGCGCCGGAAGTCTCCGCCTCGAGGCGGTACCACGCGTGAGACGCGGGTTGACCGGGTTGCTCGGCGCGATGCCGATCAGCGAGATCCGAAAGCCTCAGCCGGGCACCGTGTATTCGCCCGCCGTCACCCCGCCGCGACCTCGTAGGTGCGGTGCACCGAGGAGGCCCGCTCCCGGTGATCGTAGCCGTAGACGTGGATCGAGATCGCCGTCGCTGGTCCGTCGTTGGCGATCCGGTGCAGGTTCGGCCCCGAGGGCATCATGCAGGCCACGTAGCCTGGCTCCCGGACCGCATCGCGGGTCGCGACCGCGTGGGTGTCGCTGATCGGGCGATACCAGGTCTCCCGCAGGCTGCCGCTGAGCAGGCCGAAGCAGCAGGAGCAATGGTGGTCGTGCACCGGCGTGATGGCGCCGGGGCTCCAGACCATGGCCCAGACGCTGATCGCCCGCGTCCCGAACAGCAGGTTGCGGCCCAGACCCTCCGGCGGTGCGGCCAGCCGCGTCCGGTCCACGACCCCCGGGCGCGCCAGGATCTGCGTCAGGGTCGTCCGAGCCGCGGCCAGGTAGGCGTCAGGAGAGCGAGCGGCCGAGAGCGCCAGATCCGCCATCATCGCCTCAATGTCGGCCGGATGGCTTAGCGGGGTCATGGCGATCTCCTTCGAAGCCCTCCGTCGGGCTCGGCGAATCCTACCGCCAGGGTGCGGGAGACAGGTTGCCAAGTTCGGTCTCGTGCTGCTCCCTCGCGCAATGAGATTGCGCGGAGCGACGGATTGCGAGGGTTTTATTTCTTAGTTGACCAATCGCGTCAGACCGTCCCACGCGTCTGGCTGTTCAGACGCAATGCAGGAGGTGTGTGGGCGGCGGTTTCCGCATACTTCGTCTGCAGGCTCGACCGTCATCGCGAGCGGAGCGAAACGACCCAGCGCAGCGCGTTGTCCGGACATCGGCGTCTCCCCGGATCGCTTCGCTGCGTTCGTAAGGGCGACGTGACGCGAGAGGCCGCGTCGATCGGACCGTTCAGGGAGATCGATCGTTCGCGGACGCCAGCGCCCATCAGGACCCGGCGACGGAGCGCTCGAAAGCGCGCACCAGCGCCCGGTCGAGCTTGCCATCCATGCCGTGCAGGATCGCCATGGCCGCCGCGGCCGACATCGGGGCCCGGTAGGGGCGGCGCTCGACCAGCGCGGCGTAGACGTCGCAGACAGTGATCAGCCGGACGATGTCGTCGATGGCGTCACCCACGAGCCCGTCCGGATAGCCCGAGCCGTCGAGGAGTTCGTGGTGGTGTCGCACCACCTTCAGCACCGCGTCGTCGAAGCCGCCGGCCTGGACCAGTATCCGGTGCCCCAGCGCCGGGTGCTCGCGCATCACGGCCCGCTCCGCCACGTCGAGGGGACCGGCCTTATTCAGGATCTCCAGGGGAATCTTGGCCTTGCCGACATCGTGCACGAGGGCGGCGCGCACGAGTTGATGGCGGTCGGCGTCGGAGAAGCCGAGGTCGATCGCGAAGGTCGCGGCGAGGCCGGCTACCAGAAGGCAATGCTGATAGGTCGCGTCGTCGTAGGCGCGGACCGTGTCGAGCCAGGCGTTGAGGCCGCCCTGGCCGATCGCCCCGAGGATCGGCTCAAGGCCGTCGTCGACCAGGGCGGCATCGACCGATCCGGAGGCTCGCGCGGCGTCGAGCAGGTCGGCGATGACGGCGCCGGCCTTGTCGGCGGCCTGGACGACGAGGGGCGTCCCGACGCGCCCGCCCGGCTTCGGCACCTCCCCGGGCACGGGCGGCAGCTGCGCCAGCAGGGCCTCGGCCACTGTCTCGGCCGGCGTATCCACGGGGAGGCAGAGGCCCGCCCCGAGCCCGCGCGCCGCCGACAGGCTGCGTGCGCCCATGCTGCGCATCAGGAACACCCGCGGGAGGGCCGGGGCGGCGGCGATCAGGGTCCGCAGGCCGATGAGCGGGGAGGGCTGCAGCAGGTCGACATCCGCCACCAGGGCGAGGCAGGGGCCGGGGGGCGGCATCGCGGCCGCGTTCAGCACCGTGCAGGGGGCAATGTCTCCGAGCACGCGCAGGAGTTCGCCGCGGCGGCCGGGCTGGTCGGTGTAAAGGACGACGATGCCCGCGCGCATCTGGCTCTTCGTGGCATGCCCCCGGCCCGAGAGGCAGCGGGATCCGCGTCGCGTCGCAGGCAGGCTGTCTTAGCGCATCGGCCTTGCCAGACCGTAACGCCGGATCACCGCCTACGGCGCCGCCGCGGCGTCGAGCAGCCAGGCCACGTCGCCCACGCTGGTGACCCGGCCTGCCGGCAGGTCCTCCCCGTCGGCGATCCGAGCCAGGGCCTCGCGCTTGCCGGCACCCGTGACCAGGAACAAGACGTGCCGTGACGAGGCCAGGGCCGGCAGTGTCAGGCTGATCCGCGGCACGAACGGCGCCAGCCCAGCTTCGGGCACGGGGGCGACCAGGCAGTCGGTCTCGGCGACGGCCGGCTTGCCCGGGAACAGGGAAGCCGTGTGCCCGTCCTCGCCAAGGCCGAGCAGCACCAGGTCGAACAGCGGCCGGGCGGGATCGAGGCTGTCGGCCCCGTAGAAGTCCAGCAGGGTCCGCTCGTAGGCCCGGGCTCCGGCCTCCACGCCCGCGTCGGACGGGATGAAGTGCAGGTGGGTCGAGGGGATCCGGGAGCCGTGCCCGAACGCCTCGCGGACCATCCGGACATTGCTGCGCTCATCGTCCCAGGGGACCACGCGGTCGTCGCCGAAGAACCAGTGGATCCTCTCCCACGGCACCCGGGCGGCGTAGTCCGGGCCGGCGAGCAGGCCGTAGAGCACCTTCGGGGTCGAGCCTCCGGCCAGGCAGAGCGCGATCCGCTCGGCGTCGGTCTCGCCGCAGGCCACGATCAGCCGCTCGGCCGCCTCGCGGGCGACCGCCTGCGGATCGGGCAGGACATGGATTCCGGTGGGAAGGCTCATCGGCGCCTCGGGATTCTTTGGGATCAGGAGTTCTTGGCTTCAGGACTTCTTGGGCTCCTGGTGGCCGCCGAACCCCTTGCGCATGGCCGAGAGCAGCTTGTCGGCGTAGCTCTCCTGCTCGCGCGAGCGGAAGCGGCGGTACAGGGCGGCGGACAGCACGGTTGCCGGGACGCTCTCCTCGATGGCAGCGTTGATCGTCCAACGGCCCTCGCCGGAATCCTCGACGTAGCCGGAGAAGTCGTGGAGGCTCTCGTCGCCGGCCAGCGCCTGGGCGGTCAGGTCGAGCAGCCAGGACGAGACGACGCTGCCGCGTCGCCAGACCTCGGCGATGTCGCCCATGTTCAGGTCGAAGCGCCGCTCAGGCGGAAGCGCATCCGCATTGGCGTGTTTCAGGATGTCGAAGCCCTCGGCATAGGCCTGCATCAGGCCGTACTCGATGCCGTTATGGACCATCTTGACGAAATGGCCGGCGCCGGTGGGCCCGGCATGGATGTAGCCCTGCTCGGCGCGCGGGTCGCGGCCGTCGCGGTTGGGGGTCTTCGGGATGTCGCCGATGCCCGGCGCCAGGGTCTTGAAGATCGGGTCGAGGCGGTCGACGGTCTCGGTATCGCCGCCGATCATCATGCAGTAGCCGCGCTCCAGGCCCCAGACGCCGCCCGATGTGCCGACATCGACGTAATGCAGGCCCTTCTCCTTCAATTCCAGCCCCCGGCGCACGTCGTCGCCGTAGAAGGAATTGCCACCGTCGATGATGCAGTCGCCGGACTGCATCAGGCCGCCCAGCGTCTTGACCGCCTCCTCGGTGATCGCGCCGGCCGGCAGCATCACCCAGGCGGTGCGCGGCACTTCCAGCTTGGAGACCAGATCCTCCAGGCTCGACGCGCCGACCGCGCCGGCCTCGACCAGCGCGGCCAAAGCCGCCGGGTTCTGATCGAAGACCACGGCCGTGTGCCCGTCGCGCAGGAGGCGCCGGACGATGTTGCCGCCCATCCGGCCGAGGCCGATCATGCCGAGTTGCATTGTCGTCATCTCCTCGGGGTTTCCCCTCCCCCTTGCGGAGAGGGGTCAGGGGTGGGGGCAGTTCAGACGGGACCGCTGAGCCTCATCCGGAATCACCTCCACCTCCGGTTCCTCCCCGCAAGGGGAAGGAGACAGCCGGCGCCTAATCCACTGCCGCCGTGAGCGCCGCCGCCACGCGCTTCAGCCCGGCGTCGAGATCGCCCTTGATGTGGACCCGGAGGGCACGGCGGCCGCGCTCGGCCAGCACCGCGAAGTCGCCCCGCGCCTGGGCGGCCACCACGGTGCTGAAGCCAAGCGCCCGGCCGGGAATCGGCAGGTCCTCGGAGGGGGCCGAGGTAATCTGCAGGAACACGCCGGTATCCGGGCCGCCCTTGTAGGCCTGCCCGGTCGAGTGCAGGAACCGCGGCCCGAATTCCAGGCAGGTCGCGACCTTCCGGGCGTCGCGCACGGCGAGCCGGGCTTCCTGCAGGATGCCGGCGGCCTTCGGGTTGCGCGGGACGTAGGCCAGGAGCCCGAGATAGTCACCATCCTTCAGGCGGGCGATCTGCGCCTTGAGCGCCGCCGCCAAGCCTTCGGTGGCTTGCGGCAAGGCCGCAGCATTCTTCGGGTCGGCGTAGAGGGCGATCGCGTCGTCCTCGAACAGCGGCGTCTCGTCGGGGAGGGCGCCGCTCGCTTCCGCTTCCGAGAACAGCTTCTTCGTCTCGATCTTGCTGGCCTCGACATCGGGCTGGTCGAACGGGTTGATGCCGAGCACCGCGCCGGCGACGGCGGTCGCCATCTCCAACCGGTAGAATTCCTGCGGTAGCTGCTCGATCGAATCGAGGGTGATCCGGGCGATCGGGTGTCCATCGCGCTCCAGGGCGCGCAGGGCCTCGTCCTGTGCCTCCTGAGCCTGACCGTCGAGGCGCAGGTAGATGAAGAACCGGTCGCGGCCGTAGACCGCCGGAACGCTCGCCGGCTCTCCGTCCACCGGCACGAGGCCCTTGCCTTGCTTGCCGGTCGATTCGGCGATGAGCTGCTCGGCCCAGGCGCCGAAGCTGTCGATCCCCGGCGAGGCGATGATCGTGACTTTGTCGCGTCCGGCGAGACCCGCCGCGCCCATCGCGGCACCGAGCAGCACGCCCGGGTTCTGCGCGGGCGGCACCACCGGTCCGCAGGAGCGAACCATGATCCGAGCCGTCTCCAAGAGCGCCTTCACGTCGAGGCCCAAGGCGGCGGCCGGGACCAGCCCGAAGGCCGACAGCACCGAGTAGCGCCCGCCGATCTGCTTCATGCCGTAGAAGATTTTCTTGAACTTATCTCTTTGAGCGGCACGCTCCATGTCCGAGCCCGGGTCGGTCACGGCGACGAAGTGATCGCCCGCCCGGTCACCCAGAGTCTCCTTCACGCGCCCCAGGAAATAATCGCGAAATACGTTGGGCTCCAGCGTCGAGCCGGACTTGGACGAGACGATGAACAGGGTCCGGCCGAGGTCGATGCTCGCCTCCAGGGCGCGCACCTGGTCCGGATGGGTCGAGTCGAGGACCTGGAGCTTCGGAAAGCCCTCGCGCTGTCCGTAGGTCAGGCTCAGCACCTCGGGGCCGAGGCTGGAGCCGCCCATCCCCAACACCACGGCGTCGGTGAAGCCTTCCTGCTTCACCCAGTCGGAAAAGGCGGCGTAGTCTTCGGCCTTCGCCAGCTCCTCCTCGACGATGTGCAGCCAGCCGAGCCAGCTGGCCTCGTCGTGGCCGGACCAGACCGTCGCGTCCCCGGCCCAGAGCCGGCGGATGGCGCCGCTCGCCCGCCAGGATTCGACGGTCTTCTTCGCCTCTGCGGCGAGGCTGTCGTCCATCACGAGGCTCTGGCCGTCGAGGCGCTGGCCGAGCAGCGCCGCACGCTTGCCGGCGACCGCGCCGAGCAGGTCGTCGGCGGCGTCGATGAAGAGCTGCACGCCCTCCTTCACCAGCTGCTCGGCGACCTTTTCGATGTCGATGCCGGCCCGGGCGAGGCGGGTCATGACCGCCTCGGCGCCCGGCACGTCCTCCTCGATCGTCGCCCGCACGGTGCCGTGGTCGCGGAACGCGTCCATGGTGGCAGGCGGCATGGTGTTGACGGTGTTAGGCCCGATCAGCTCCTCGACGTAGAGCACGTCGGGATAGGCCTTGTTCTTCACGCCCGTCGAGGCCCAAAGCAGCCGCTGCGCCTTGGCGCCTTTCTCCGACAGCGACGTCCAGGTCGCCTCGGAAAAAATCGTCCGGTAGCGCTGGTAGGCCAGCTTGGCGTTGGCGATCGCGACCTTGCCCTTGAGCTGGCCGAGTGCCGCCTTCTCGTCGGGGTCGTTGGCCTGGGCGATCTTCTCGTCGAGCAGCTTGTCCACCAGCACGTCGATCCGGCTGATGAAGAAGCTCGCCACGCTGGCGATTTTCGAGACGTCGTGGCCGGCCTTCGCCCGCGCGTCGAGCCCGTCGACGAAGGCGCGGGCCACCGCCTCGTAGGCCTCCTGCGAGAACAGGAGCGTCACGTTGATCGAAATGCCCTCGGCCGTGAGCTGCCGGATCGCCGGGATGCCCTCCGGGGTGGCGGGCACCTTCACCATCAGGTTGTCGCGGGCGACCGCCTTGTGCAGGCGCCGCGCCTCGGTCAGCGTCGCCTCGGTGTCGAGCGCCAGGTAGGGCGAGACTTCGAGGCTGACGTAGCCGTCCGCCCCGTCGCTCGACTCGTAGACCGGGCGGAGCACGTCGGCGGCAGCCTGAATGTCGGCGATGGCCAGGCCCTCGTAGAGGTCGATGACGCGGCTGTCGCCGGTCTCCTGCACGGCCTTCAGACTGGCATCGTACTCGTCCGAGTGGCCGATCGCCTTCTCGAAGATCGACGGGTTGGACGTCACCCCGCGCAGGCCGTCCTCCTCGACGAGGCGCTTCAGCTCACCCTTCTGGACGAAGCCGCGGGCCACGAAGTCCAGCCAAACCGCCTGATCCTGTTCGTCGTGCAGGGCCTTGAGCGCGTTCATGTCGGTTCCTCGTCCTTCCCTACTCACGCCCTGCTCGCCTCCCCCTCGTGGGGACGCGTTGGAGGTGGGGGTGGTGCCGGATGAGGCTCGGCGGTTCCGTATGAACCACCACCACCCCTGATCCCTCCCCGCAGGGGGGAGGGGTCACGCGTTATCGCTTGTGCTTGGCGAGCTGCGCCCGGGCTGCTTCCAGCACCTTCTCGGGGGTAAAGCCGAACTTGGTCTGGAGATCCTTGATCGGGGCCGAGGCGCCGAACGTATCCATGCCGATGACCGTGCCCTCGGTTCCGGCGTAGCGGTCCCAGCCGATGATGCTGCCCTGCTCCACGGTCACCCGCGCCTTGACGGCGGGGGGCAGCACGGAATCCCGGTAGGCTTGGTCCTGGCGCTCGAACAGGTCCCAGGACGGCATCGAGACCACCCGGGCCTTCACGCCCTCGGCCTTCAGCGTCTCGTAGGCGCCGACGCAGAGCTGCACCTCGGACCCGGTGCCGATCAGGATCACGTCGGGCGTCCCGTCGCTGTCGGCCAGCACGTAGGCACCCTTGGCGGTGCCGGAGGCCGCGCCGAACTTGGTCCGGTCCATCGTCGGCAGCGGCTGGCGCGAGAGCGCCAGCACGGCCGGCTGGTCTTTGAGCGAGAAGATGACCCGGTAGGCCTCTGCGACCTCGTTCGCGTCGGCCGGGCGCAGGGTGACGAGACCCGGGATGCAACGCAGCGACAGCAGCTGCTCGACCGGCTGGTGGGTCGGTCCATCCTCACCCACGCCGATCGAATCGTGCGTGAAAATGTGGAAGATCGGCAGCTCCATCAGGGAGGCGAGCCGGACCGGCGGCCGCATGTAGTCGGCAAACACCAGGAAGGTCGCGCCATAGGCCCGCAGGCCGGAGAGCCCGAGCCCGTTCACGATCGAGCCCATGGCGTGCTCGCGCACCCCGAAATGCAGGTTGCGCCCGCCGGGCGAGAACGGCCCGAACGAGCCGGCGCCCTCGAAGGTCAGGTTCGACTTGTTGGACGGGGCCAGGTCGGCCGAGCCGCCGAGCAGGAACGGCACGTGCTGCGCGATGGCGTTGAGGACCTTGCCGGACGATTCGCGGGTGGCGAGGCCTTTCGCGTCGGGCTCGAACACCGGGATGTCCTTGTCCCAGCCGTCGGGCAGGCGGCCTTCCAGCAGGGCGTCGAGATCCTCGGCGTGGTCGGCATCGGCCTCCCGGGCCTTGGACAGCAAATCCTGCCAGGCATCGTAGAGCGCGGCGCCGCGCTTGCCGATGCCGTCGCGGAAATTCTCGTGCACGCCGTCCGGCACCAGGAACTGCGCGTCTTCAGGCCAGCCGTAGGCCCGCTTGGCACCCTTGACCTCCTCCTCGCCCAGCGCGTCCGAGTGCGCCTTCGACGTGCCCTGCTTCTTCGGGGCGCCGTAGCCGATCACCGACTTGACGACGATCAGGGTCGGCCGGTCGTTGGTGGCCAGGAACGTCTCGATGGAGCCGGCGATCGCGTGCACGTCGTTGGCGTCGGCGACCCGCAGCACCTGCCAGCCATAGGCCAGGAACCGGGTGGCGACCTCTTCACCGAAGGCGAGTTCGGTGTGGCCCTCGATGGTGACGGTGTTGTCGTCGTAGATCCAGCAGAGGTTGGCCAGCCGCAGGTGGCCGGCGAGCGAGGCGGCCTCCGAGGCGACGCCCTCCATCAGGTCGCCGTCCGAGCAGATCGCGTAGACGTTGTAGTCGAACAGCGGCAGGTTGGGCCGGTTGAGGTGCTGGCCGAGGAAGCGGCCGCCGATCGCCATGCCGACCGAGTTCGCCACGCCCTGGCCCAGCGGCCCGGTGGTCGTCTCGACGCCGGTGGTGAAATGGTACTCGGGATGTCCCGGGGTGCGGCTGTCGAGCTGCCGGAATTTCTTGATCTCGTCCAGCGTCACGGCCGCCGCGTTGCCGCCGTCGCTCTCCGCGACGTTGGCCAGGTGCAGCAGGGCGTAGAGCAGCATCGACGCGTGACCGCAGGACAGCACGAAGCGGTCCCGGTTCGGCCAGTGCGGATGGGCCGGGTCGTAGCGGAGGTAGCGGTTCCACAGCGTGTAGGCGACCGGGGCGAGGCCCATAGGCGCGCCCGCATGGCCGGAATTCGCCTTCTGCACCGCATCGATGGCGAGCGTTCGGATGGTGTTGATGCTGAGCGTATCGATCTCAGCGAGGGCCGCCTTGGCGGGAGTATCAGCGCCGCTCATGATGTCGCGTCTTCCAGTTCGCCTCTTGCGTGCCGCTTGTCGGCTTCACGCTGCCGCAGGACGGCGGGAGGGGCTCCGTTGGCCTTACCACCCTGCCGATCCGCCGGCCCTTCGCCGCGCGTATAGCTGAGCAGCGTGTTGACGAGCGCCACATGGGTGAATGCCTGGGGGAAGTTACCCACAAGGCGCTTGGCATGCACGTCGTATTCCTCGCTGACGAGGCCGAGATCGGTGCAGATCCCGATCAGGCGCTCGATGATCGCCCGCGCCTCGTCCCGCCGGCCGAGGCCGATCAGGTTGTCGGCATACCAGAACGTGCAGGGCAGGAACGCCCCCTCGTTGCCGGACAGGCCGTCGGTGGTCTGCCCCTGCGTCTCGTAGCGGAGGATGAAGCCGTCCCGCATCAGTCCCTTGCCGATCGCCGCGACGGTGCCGACCACCCGGGGATCGTCCTGCGGCAGGAAGCCGGTATGGGCGATGAGCAGCAGGCTCGCATCCAGCGCCTTCGATCCGTACGACTGCACGAAACTGTTGAGTTCGGCGTCGAAGCCCTTCGCGCAGACCTCCGCGTGGATCTCGTCGCGGAGCGCGCGCCAGCGCACGGCTTGCCCCTCGGTGGCGCCGGATTCGTGCATCTCGTGCATGCGCAGGGCCCGGTCGAAGGCGACCCAGGCCATCACCTTCGAGTGGGTGAAGTGACGCGAGCCGCCACGCACCTCCCAGATGCCCTCGTCGGGCAAGCGCCAGGCCTTCTCGAGGTGGCCCAGGATCGCCAGCCCGACCCGGAGGCCATCCTTGCTGATCGGCAGGCCGCGGGCATGGGCTTGGTAGAGCGCGTCGAACAATTCGCCGTAGACGTCGATCTGGAACTGCGAGGCCGCGGCGTTGCCGATCCGCACGGGCTTGGAGTTCTCGTAGCCGGGCAGCCAGTCGAGTTCGATCTCCGGCAGCAGCCGCTCGCCGCCGATACCGTAGAGGATGTGCGCCTGCTCCGGGTTGCCGGCCACCGCCCGCAGCAGCCAGCCCAGCCAGTCGCGCGCCTCGTCGATGTAGCCCGCATCCATCAGGGCGATGAGCGTCAGGGTCGAGTCGCGCAGCCAGCAGAAGCGGTAATCCCAGTTGCGCTCGCCGCCGAGGCCCTCGGGCAGGGACGCGGTCGGCGCGGCGACGATGCCGCCGGTGGGCTCGTAGATCAGCGCCTTCAGGGTCAGAAGCGAGCGTTGCAGCATCCGGTCCCAGGCGGTGCCGCCGGCGCAGCGGCTCGACCAGTCGCGCCAGACCTGATCGGTAGCCTCGAGGGTCTTGAGCGGCTCGATCGGATGCGGGTCGTCCTCGTGCGAGGCGCCGTAGCTCAGGACGAAGCGGCAGCGTTCGCCGGCATGGACGGTGAACTCGGATAGCGTCGTCTGCGCGTCCGAGCCCTTCAAGTGGACATCGGTGCGCAGCACGACCTTGTGGGGGCCGGACACGGCGCGCAGGTCGTCCAGTTCCGAGCGCGAGACCCACGGCACCGCGGAGCCGTAGTCGAATCGCACCGCCATCTCCATGCGCATGGCAACACGCCCATGAACACCCTCGACCAGGCGCACCAAGTGGGCGCCGTCGCCGACCGGCATGAAATCGGTGACCAGGACCTCGCCCTGCCGCGTCGTGTGCCGGGTCTCCAGCACCAGGCTTCCCGGACGGTAGGCCCAGCTGGTCTCGACATGCTCGGCCTCGGGATAGATCTTCCAGAATCCGTGAGCCTCGGTCCCGAGCAGGCTGGTGAACAGGGCGGCGGCGTCGAAGCGCGGCCAGCACAACCAGTCGACACTGCCCTGCCGGCTGATCAGCGCGGCGCTGCGGCAATCCCCGACGAGCGCATAATCCTCGATGCGTGCAGCCATACGGCCCCGGCTCCCGCGCGGCCGGAATCCCCCGGCCATCCGCTGCAACGCACCTAGGACGCCCGGTTGCGAGGTCCAGAGCCGGAGGCACGGCGAGCCAAGCGGAATGCCGTGTCGTACGGACGGAGTTGCAGGCGCGTCAGCGCAGGCAGTCGGCCACCACCAGGGCGACGGATCCCTGCACGGCGGCCGCCCCGTCGCGCATCAGGTTGGCCGCATCGCCGACGACGCGGGCGGCGGGCGTCAGCCGTTCGACCACGGAGGCCGCGAAGGGCAGGGCGGCGGGGGGCAGCAGCCCGGCCTCATCCGAATCGATGGTCTCCGCACGGGCGGCGGCCAGCGGATCGGTCATGCGCTGGGGCATCTCCGGGCAGCGGCGCCCGGGGCAGGCATGGCGGCCTGCGATCGCGATATGCGACGTCGCCCGGGCCGCGAACGCCGGCCGGGCCGGCTGCGTCGGGACCAGGGGATAGACTTCGGCGAAGGCCACGGTGGCCGGGCGGCGGACCGGCACGGACACCGGCGCGGCTTTGACGAACGCGGTGGGCGACGGAGCCTCGGGCGCGACGAGCTCGGCGCGGGCCTCCGGCGGCGGCGTCAGCTGCGACGACGGGCAGTAGAGGGACGCGACGCCCAGGATCCCCACAACGACCAACGTCGGCAGGAACGGCATCGACACGCGGCCGGTGGCGGCGTCCGTGAGGGCAAGCGGGTCTGGCCTGCGCATCCGTTTCACCACCCCCGCCCTAGTTCCGACGACGCAAGAATGCCCCCAGCATTGCGGCGGAAGCTGGACCGTTTCTTTGCGCGGCGGTAACGCTGGCGACAGCTGCGGGGCATATGCCTTGCTTGGCCGGAGCGCCCGAACCGGGTCGCCCTCTCGAGAAGTCCCGCCCGACCGGGCCCCGATGACCGAATCCAACCTCACCGTCGCCGTGATCGACCCGAGCCGCGCCCGCGCGGCGATCCTGGAGGAGGGCTTGCGCGCGGCCGGCATCGGTCGAATCGTGGTGATTCCCGATACCGTCGACCTTCTGGAACGAGTGACCGCCCTCAAGCCCGACGTGGTGGTGATCCACCTCGAGAGCCCCAGCCGGGACATCCTGGAGCAGATGTCCGGGGTCTCTCGGCAAGTCGAGCGGCCGGTGGCGATGTTCGTCGACCGCTCGGACACCACCATGATGCAGGCGGCGGTCGACGCCGGCATCTCGGCCTACGTGGTCGACGGGCTGCGGGCGGAGCGGATCAAGTCGATCCTCGATATCGCGATCCTGCGCTTCAATGCCTTCGCGCGGCTCCAGCGCGAATTGTCGGAGGCCCGCGGCGAACTGGCCGACCGCAAGTTGATCGAGCGCGCGAAGGGCATCCTGATGAACTTGAAGGGGCTGACCGAGGACGAGGCCTACAAGCAGCTGCGACGCAAGGCCATGAACGAGAAGCGCAAGATCGCCGACATCGCCCGGGCCATCGTCACCACGGCGGACCTGCTCGGATGAGGCTTCAGCTCGGCTACGTCCCGCTCTGCGATGCCGCGCCGCTGATCGTGGCGCACGCGTTCGGCTTCGCCCGGGCCGAGGGACTGGAACTCGACCTTTCGGCAGAGCCGTCCTGGGCGACCCTGCGCGACCGCCTCGCGCTGGGCCATCTCGACGGCGCCCACATGCTGGCGCCGCTGGCGCTGGCGAGCCGGCTCGCCCTGTCGGGACCGCCCTCCGACCTCGTCGTCCCGCTGCAGCTCAGCGCCAACGGCAACGCCATCACGGTGTCGCGCGGGCTCTGGGCCGCGATGGGCCCGGCGAGCGAGGCCCTGACGGATGTGGCCCGGGCCTTCGCCCGGGTGGCGGTCGAGCGCCGGGACGCGGGCCAGCCGCTGACGCTCGGGACCGTGCATCCGTTCTCCTGCCACAGCTATCAGCTGCGGCTGTTCGCCGAGGCCGGCGGCCTCGACCCGTCGGCCTTCCGCACGGTCGTGGTTCCGCCCCAGCACAGCGTCGAGGCGCTCGCCCGCGGCCTGGTCGACGGCTATTGCGCGGGCGCGCCCTGGAACGACGTCGCGGTATCAGCCGGTCACGGGCGGATCGCGGCGCTCGGTTGCGACCTCGCACCGGACGCCCCCGAGAAGGTCCTGGCCGTGTCGGGCCGGCTCGACGACGCGCTGCTGCCCCTCGTCCGGGCGGTGGCGCGGGCCGGCCTATGGTGCGCCGACCCGGCCAACCGCACCGACCTGATCCATTGCCTGGCGCACCGGACCTATCTCGACCTCGACGTCGACCTCGTGGCCCGGGGCTTCGCGGGCGATGCGATCCTGGACGCGGCCGGCGCGACGCGGCCGATGCCGGGCCGTCTCGACCTCGGCGCCGACGTGCAGGAGCCGCGGCCCGAGGCCGCGCGGTGGCTCGTGACGCAGATGGCCGCCTCGCAGCAGTTACCGCCGGGGAGACACCCGGATGCCGAAGCGGCGGCCATCTACAGGCCCGACCTCTACCGGGCCGCGACAGCGCTCTGAGTGGCAGCAGACTTCACGCGGATTTCGTCATTCGCCCATTGCCGGGATGCGGCAGATCGCGGAACGTTGCCGGGTCTCGGCCGTTGTGACTACGCCATGCCCGGATGCCGTAAACTCGATACCGAATCGTCGACATCGCATCCGCGCAGCCGGATCGAGCTTCGACGCTATGTTCGCCGCGGCGCCAAGGCTCCGCGCGCCAGCAACGACAACCGCCGTCCCGGTGGTGTTCCGTCCTGGTATTGGGTGCTCGTGGCCGGCGCCATGCCGACGCTGGGCCTGCTGGCGATGCTCTCGACACTGATCTGAGATCCGAGTCGAACACGGCATGTAATCCGATCCGATCGGCGTGTTCCTGTTTCTCCGTCTCACCGAGTAGAGGGAAGCAATCCGAGTTCGCTCTCGCTACGAGCGTATAGGGTTCCTCGATTGCTTCGCCGTGCTCGCAATGAGCGTGCAGTGCGATCCTGCTGCCGTCTGCGCTCGTGTTTGAAGGCAGCTCGGACGCCAGTTCCACTGCCACAGCGCTGATCGTTTAAGCGACCACCAGCCCACTTTTTGTGCAGTGCGATGCGATGCGCTCCGGCGTGCCAGGCCCCATGGGCCGCCGCGATTTCAAGCGTCATGACAACACCTTACCGATTCGGATCCTGCTTGGCATGAGATCTGCTTGATAGCTCGCGTCCGTCAATGGCGACGGGCAGCGCCGTCAGCGAGGCCGCTGATCCGGTTCTCCTGCGGGTTCAAGCCTGCCCTGGGGGATAACCGGCAGCGGCTTTTTCGTGGGCGGTCCGCCGACGATCCTGCAATCGAGGTCCCCGACGCGATCGAGAGATGGCGACATCCCCAATGGATACCAGCGCACACGATACGCGCGCCGAGACCGGTCTCCCACGCGAGCGGCTCGTCGTCGTCGGCAACGGCATGGCCTCGCTCCGCTTCCTCGAGCGCCTGACCGAAGGATCGCCCGGCCGGTTCGACGTGACCTGCGTCGGCGCCGAGCCGAAGGCCGCCTATAACCGGGTCCTGCTCTCCTCGCTGCTGGGCGGCGAAGTCGAAGAGGCGGCCTGCGACTTCCGCGGCCTGGACTGGTACGCGGCCCACGGAATCCGCCTGATCACCGGAGCCCCGGTCACCCAGATCGATCGCGAGAACGGGCTGGCGATCGTGGGAGAGACCCACGTCCTGCCCTTCGACAAGCTCGTGCTGGCGGTGGGATCGCTGCCGATCCGCCTGCCCAAGCCCGGGATGGACCTTCCCGGGGCGATCACGTTCCGTGACCTCGCCGACGTGGCGGCGATCCGCAAGGCCGCCGTGCAGCACGCCCGGGCGATCGTCATCGGCGGCGGCCTGCTCGGGCTGGAAGCCGCGGTCGGCCTGGCGCGTCTGGGGGTCGACACGACCCTTCTCCACGTCATGGACCGGCTGATGGAGCGCCAGCTCGACCACCACGCAGCCGGGCTGGTGAAGCGGGCCATGGAGGCCCGCGGCGTGCGGGTACTGCTCAAGGCCGACACCGCCCGGGTCGAGGGCGACGGCAGGGTCGAGCGCCTGATCCTGGCCGACGGGACCGTGCTCCCGGCCGACATGGTGGTGATGTCGGTGGGGGTGCGCCCCTCAGTGGCCCTGGCGCAGGGGGCGGGGCTGGAGATCGGCCGCGGCATCAAGGTCGATGACCGGATGACCACATCGGACGCCAACATCTTCGCCCTCGGGGAATGCGCCGAGCATCGCGGCCTGATCTACGGGCTGGTCGAGCCGGCCTACGAGCAGGCCGACATCCTGGCCCGGCACCTCGCCGGCGAGAGCGCCGCCTATGCCGGCACCTCGCTTGCCACCAGCCTCAAGGTCTCGGGCCTCCCGGTTTTCTCCGCCGGCCTCGTGGACACCCCCGAAGATGCCGAGGCGATCGTCCTCTCCGATCCCGGCGCCGGGCTCTACCGCAAGCTGCTGGTGCGAGAGGGCAGACTGATCGGTGCCGTGTTCGTCGGCGACATTGCCGAGCAGGGCGCCTGCAAGGGCCTGATCCGCTCCGGCGATCCGGTCGGGAACGTCGACGACCTGATGTTCGGGCGCCCGGTGCCCGAGCCGCTCGCCGCTTAGGTTCCCGGCCGATCGGCCGGGGGTACTAAGCCTTTGATTTGACACGCTCGCTTACGCCGGACCGGCGTTCACTTCGGCGGCGAGCGATCCAGGGAGGCGCAGATGGCCGAGACCACCCCACAGACCGCCCCGGACGGCTTCAATCCCGAGCAGAAGCGCTATCTCGAAGGGTTCGCCTCCGGCGTGGCCGCGGCCCGCCTCACCGGCGGCCTCGCGATCGGGCAGGGCCCGCCGGCGCCGGCCGAGCCCACCGGGCCGGACGCGATCCACCTCAAGGCGCAGGACAAGACCGTCAAGGACGGCGGCAAGCTCTGCGAGCAAGAGAAGTGGAAGCGCGCCGAGCACCCGTTCGACGGCCATAACCGGCTGATCGCGGACGCCGCCGCCGGCAAGCCGCCCAAGCCCGAGGACAATTTCCGCTGGCGCTACCACGGCCTGTTCTGGGTGGCGCCGAACCAGGTGAGCTACATGGCGCGCCTGCGGATCCCCAACGGCATCCTGCACCACTGGCAGTTCGCAGGCGTCGCCGACCTCGCCGACCGGCACGGCGGCGGCTACGTCCACGTGACGACCCGGGCCAACCTCCAGGTCCGCGAGATCGGCCCCGAACACGCCCAGCCGTTCCTCGACGGGCTGGTGGATATCGGCCTGACCGCCCGCGGCTCGGGCGCCGACAACATCCGCAACGTCACCGGCTCGTCGACCGCCGGCATCGACACCCAGGAGCTGCTGGATACGCGCCCGCTGGCGAAATCCTGGAACAACTGGATCATCAACGACCGCTCGCTCTACGGCCTGCCGCGCAAGTTCAACGTCGCCTTTGACGGCGGCGGCGTCATGCCGACCCTGGAGGAGACCAACGACATCGGCTTCCAGGCGATCGAGGTGCTGGACGGGGCCGCGGTGGCGGCGGGCGTCTACATGCGCCTCGTGCTCGGCGGCATCTCCGGCCACCGGGACCTCGCCCGCGACACCGGCATCGTGCTCAAGCCCGAAGACTGCAATGTGGTCGCGGACGCGATCATCCGGGTGTTCATCGAGAACGGCGACCGGACCAACCGCAACAAGAGCCGGATGAAGTACGTCCTCGACGCCTGGGGCTTCGACGCGTACCTCGCCGCCGTCGAGGAGAAGCTCGGCCGCAAGCTCGACCGGGTCGATCCGGCCCACGTGGCGCCGCGCCGGCCCACCGACCGGTTCGCCCATGTCGGCGTCCACGCCCAGAAGCAGCCCGGCCTCAACTGGATCGGCGTGGTCCTGCCGGTCGGCAAGATGACCAGCGACGAGGTCCGGGCGCTGGCCGAGATCGCCCGCGACTGCGGCGACGGCCAGATCCGCCTCACCGTCTGGCAGAATTTCATCTTTTCCGGGGTCCCGGACGCGCGGGTGGCGGAGGTCGAGAGCCGTATCCTCGAACTCGGCCTGACCATCAAAGCGGCCGGCATCCGCTCGGGTCTCGTCGCCTGCACCGGCGCACGGGGCTGCAAGTTCGCCGCCTCCGACACCAAGGGTCACGCGCTGATCATCGCCGACCACGTCGAGCGCACGGTGACGGAGCTCGACGTGCCGGTGAACGTCCACCTCACCGGCTGCCATCATTCCTGCGCCCAGCACTACATCGGCGACATCGGGCTGATCGGCGCAAAGGTGGTCGTCTCGGAGGAGGGAGACACCGTCGAGGGCTACGACATCGTGGTCGGCGGCGGCTTCGCCGAGAACCCGAAGATCGGCACCGAGATCTGGAAGGCCGTGAAGGCCGAGGACGCGCCGTTCCGGGTCGAGGCGCTGCTGCGCACCTATCTGGCCCGCCGGCAAGGCCCGGACGAGAGCTTCCAATCCTTCACCGCCCGCACCGGCGCCGAAGCCCTGCGGGACGCCGCCGAGGAACAGCCCGCCCTGAAGGCCGCCGCATGACCCAGCACGTCTCGCCCCCCCTCGTCCTGATCCCCGAGACCGCCCCGTTCGACGCCGACCAGCGCTCGTGGCTCTCCGGCTACTTCGCCGCCCTGCTCGGCCCCGCCGTGACGGGAGCCACAGCCCTAGCGCCGGGCGAGGCCTCCGCCGCCGGCCCCAAGCTGGCCGACAACGACGACGCGCCCTGGCACGACCCCTCCGTGCCGATCGGCGACCGGATGGCGATGGCCAAGGACCGGCCCGAGCCGCAGAAGCTCATGGCCGCCATGGCCCAGCAGGATTGCGGCCAGTGCGGCTACAACTGCGCCGACTACGCCAACGCGATCTTCCTGAAGAACGAGGAGCGCCTGAATCTTTGCCAGCCCGGCGGCAAGGAGACCCTGCGCATGCTCAAGAAGCTGGACGAGGAATTCGGCACCGCCGGCGGCGCGCCCGTGTCCCCGATGGCCGAGGGCGACACACCGAAGCAAACGGCCGATCTCGGCCCCCTGGGCTTCTGCCGCGAGAACCCGGTCGAGGCGCTGTTCCTGTCCCGCCGCCGACTCAACGAGCCGGGCGGCGAGAAGGAGACCTGGCACATCGAGATCGGCCTGGACGGCACGCCGATCACCTACGAGGCCGGCGATTCGCTCGGCCTGTTCCCGGCCAACGCCCCGGCTCTGGTGGACGCGGTGATCGCCGAACTCGGCGCCCGGCCCGAGCGGATGATCGGGACCCAGACCCTGCGCGACCACCTGCTCACGGACTACGCGCTCGGCGCCGCGCCGGACAACCTCTACCAGCTGCTGTCGCTGCTCACCTCGGGAGCGGCGCGCAAGAAGGCGCAGGCGCTGGCCTCGGGCGAGGACCCGGACGGGGACGCCGCCTATCTCGATGTGCTCGGCGCCCTGCACAAGTTCCCCGGCGCCCGGCCCGACGCGGAGGTCTTCTTGGAAGCTTTGGACGAGCTTCAACCGAGGCTCTACTCGATCTCGTCCTCGCCCAAGATGGATGCCGGCCGCGTCTCGCTGACCGTCGATGCGGTGCGCTACAACCACCGCTCCCGGCTGCGGCTCGGCGTGGCCTCGACCCATCTCGGCGAGCGCCTGCCCGAGCAGACCAAGGTGAAGATCTACCTCCAGAAGGCCCACGGCTTCGCCCTGCCGGCGGACCTGTCCAAGGACGTGATCATGTGCGGCCCCGGCACCGGCATCGCGCCGTTCCGGTCGTTCCTGCGCGAGCGCGCCGCCACGAACGCCCCCGGCCGCAACTGGCTGTTCTACGGCCACCAGCGCCAGGCCACGGACTTCTTCTACAAGGACGAGCTCAACACGCTGAAGGACGACAAGGTGCTCAACCGCCTGTCGCTCGCCTGGTCCCGGGACGGCAGCGAGAAGACCTACGTCCAGGACCGGATGCGCGAGAACGGCGCCGACCTGTGGAAGTGGCTCGAAGGCGGCGCGCATTTCTACGTCTGCGGCGATGCCAAGCGCATGGCCAAGGACGTGGAGCGGGCGATCATCGACGTGGCGGCGCAGTTCGGGGGCAAGAGCCCCGAGGACGCGGTGGCGTATCTCGGCGCACTCAAGAAGGCTGGCCGCTACCAGGCCGACGTGTACTGAGCCCGTGAAACCCTCCCCCCCTCTGCGGGGGAGGGAATAGGCGGCCCGCCTCTTGCGGCCGCCGTCGAACACAGAAGTTTCGAGGATTCAGCCATGACCCTGTCCGTGGCAGACCCGGCGGTGCGGACAACCTGCCCCTATTGCGGTGTCGGGTGCGGCGTTCTCGCGACCCCGGACGGGAACGGCGGCGCGGCGATCGCGGGCGATTCCGAGCACCCGGCCAATTTCGGCCGGCTCTGCTCGAAGGGCTCGGCACTCGGCGAGACCCTGTCGCTGGAGAACCGCCTGCTCCACCCGCAGGTCGATGGCGTCCAGGCCTCGTGGGACGCGGCGCTGTCGACCGTGTCGGAAAAACTGCGCGCGGTGGCCGAGGCGCACGGTCCGGAATCGATCGCGTTCTACCTCTCGGGGCAGCTTCTCACCGAGGATTACTACGTCGCCAACAAGCTGGCGAAGGGCTTCATCGGCACGCCGCATGTCGACACCAATTCGCGGCTCTGCATGTCGAGCGCGGTGGCGGCCCATCGCCGCGCCTTCGGCTCGGACACCGTACCGGGCTGCTACGAGGACTTGGACGAGGCCGACCTGATCGTCATGGTCGGGTCCAACGCCGCCTGGTGCCACCCGGTGCTGTTCCGCCGCATGGCCGACGCCAAGGCCCGTCGGGGCACCAAGTTCGTGGTGATCGACCCGCGCCGGACCCAGACCGGCCAGGAGGCCGACCTGTTCCTCGGGATCCGGCCCGGCAGCGACGTGGCGCTGTTCTCGGGGCTGCTCGTGCACCTTTCGGATAACGGCTTCCGCGACCGGGCCTTCGTGGAGGCCCACACCGCCGGGCTCGATGCCGCCCTGGATCGCGCCCGCCTCATCGCGCCGGACGTGGCGACGGTCGCCGCCGCGACGGGGGTACCGCTCGCCGACATCGCCGCCTTCTACGACCTGTTCGCGGGCACCCGCCGGGTGGTCACCGCCTTCTCGCAGGGTGTGAACCAGTCGGCCCAAGGGACCGACAAGGGCAACAGCATCATCAACTGCCACCTGATCACCGGCCGCATCGGCGAGACCGGGATGGGGCCGTTCTCGCTCACCGGCCAGCCCAACGCCATGGGCGGCCGCGAGGTCGGGGGTCTGGCCAACATGCTGGCCGCCCACATGCACTTCGCCCCCGAGGAGGTGGACCGGGTGCGCCGGTTCTGGGGTGCGCCCCGGATCGTCACCGGCGAGGGCATGAAGGCGGTGGCCCTGTTCGAGGCGATCTGCCGGGGCAGGATCAAGGCCCTGTGGGTGATGGGCACCAACCCGCTGGTCTCGATGCCGCGGGCCGACGTGATCCGCGACGCCCTCGACGGGCTCGACCTCTACGTCGTCTCCGAGGTGATGGCCGATTCCGACACGGTGCGGGGTCTCGGCAAGACTACGGTGCTGCTGCCCGCGCTCGCCTGGGGCGAGAAGGACGGCACGGTCACCAATTCCGAACGGCGGATCTCCCGGCAGCGCCGGTTCCTGGCGCCCCCAGGCGAGGCGCGGGCCGACTGGGCGGTGCTGTCCGACATCGGCCGCCGGCTCGGCCACGGCCGGGCCTTCGCGTTCGACTCCGCGGCGGCGGTGTTCCGCGAGCATGCCGGGCTCTCGGCCTACGAGAACAACGGCACCCGCGACTTCGATCTCGGCGCGCTCACCGACATCGGCGACGCCGCCTACGAGAGCGCCTTGCCGGTGCAATGGCCGATCCCGAAGCGCTCCGGCCCGCGGGGCGCGCCGCAGGGCAAGGCCCGGCTGTTCGGCGACGGGCGGTTCTACACCTTCGACCGGCGCGCCCGCTTCGTGGCGGTGCAGCCACCGGCCCTCGCGCAGGCGATCTCGGAGGCGTTCCCATTCGTGCTCAACACCGGCCGGGTGCGCGACCACTGGCACACGATGACCCGCACCGGGAAAAGCCAGCGCCTCTCGGCGCACCGTGCCGTGCCGTTCGTCGAGGTGCATCCGGACGACGCGGCCGGCCTCGGCCTCACCGAGGGCGGCATCGCCCGCCTGTGGACCGAGCACGGCGAAGCCGAATTGGAGGTGATGGTCACGGACACGGTGGTACCGGGCTGCCTGTTCATGCCGATGCACTGGGGCAGCGCCCACGCGTCGAAGGCCCGGGTCGGGGCCCTGGTCCGCGGCGTGCCGGACCCGGTCTCGGGCCAGCCCGAGTTGAAGGCGACGCCTGTCGCCATCGCGCCCGTCGCCTACCGGGCTCGGGGCTTCCTGCTGTCGCGCCGTCAGGTGGCGCTGCCGGAGGGCTGGTGGTGGGCGCGGGCGGCGATCACTGGCGGATGGGGCGTACAATTCGCCACCGCGGCCAGTTCCAGCGCCGTGGCGCTGATGGTCCGCGGGCTGATCCAGAGCGAGGCGCTCGCCGGCTACGAACTCGCCGAATACGCCGACCATGCCCGCGACCGCTACCGCTGCGCCGTCTACGACGGTGCGCGGCTGGTCGCGTGCCTCGCCTATGCCCCCGCGGAGGCCCGCCCGGACTGGGAAACGGCCAAGGCCCTGTTCGCCATCGAGGCCCCCGAGGCGGCCGAGCGCCGTGCCCTGCTCTCGGGCCGTGCCGCCACCGCGCCGGCCGGCCCGGTGGTCTGCGCCTGCCATGGGGTCGGTGCCGACGTGATCGCCGCGACCATCGCGGCGGGGGCCGGATCCGTCGCGGCGGTGGGCGCGGCCTGCAAGGCGGGCACGAATTGCGGCTCCTGCATCCCCGAGATCCGCAAGATGCTCCCCGGCCAGACTGCCCGCGCCGCATGATTCTTTGATATATGCCCAATCGAGAACGGATCGGCCCGTCCCGCCAGCCCCTCTCATCCTGAGATGCGGGCGCGGAGCGGCAGCGGCGACGCGGCACCTCAGGATGAGGTTGTCGGTTGGGATGACCGGCACGATGTAGGCTCAGGATAGATTCGTGACCGACACCCCAAGCCTCCTGCGCGCGGCCCGCGCACCCCGCGAGACCCAATCCGCCGGCCTGGAGCCGCTGGCGGTGCTGCCGGTGTTCGTGCCCCTGCGAGGCAAGCGGGTGGTGCTCGCCGGATCCTCGGGCGGGGCGCCTTGGAAGGTGAAGGTCCTGGCCGCCGCAGGCGCCCATGTCGACGTCTACGCGCCGCAGCCCAGCGACGAGCTCCGTGCGGTGCCGGACGAGATCGTCGACGGCAGCGTGGCCCTTCACGAGCGCGCCTGGACACTCGACGACCTCTGGGGGGCCGCCTTCTGCATCGGCGCCATGGAGGACGAGGCCGACTGCGTCGCCTTCGTAGTCGCGGCCCGCGGCGCCGGCGCGATCGTCAACGCGGTGGACCGGCCGCACCTGTGCGACGTCAAGTTCGGCGCCATCGTCAACCGCTCGCCCCTGGTCGTCGGCATCTCCACGGAGGGCGCGGCGCCGGTCTTCGGCCAGACCGTGCGCGCCCGGATCGAGGCGATGCTGCCGCGCGGGTTCAGTCGCTGGGTCGGGGCCGCCCGCGACTGGCGGGACGGCGTCACCGCCCGGTTCCACGGGTTCAGTGAGCGACGCAGCTTCTGGGAACGCTTCACCGATCGCGCCTTCGCGGAGCCGGACCGCGCTCCGACGCAACAGGACCTCGCCGAGCTGCTGGGGGAGACCGAGGTGGCGCCGAAGGGCGGCGCGGTGAGCCTCGTCGGCGCCGGTCCGGGCGACGCGGAGCTGCTCACGCTCAAGGCCCTGCGGGCGCTGCGCAACGCCGACGTGATCCTGTACGACGACCTCGTCGCCCCCGAGATCCTGGACTATGCCCGCCGGGAGGCGCGGACCATGCTGGTCGGCAAGACCGGTCACGGCCCGTCCTGCCGCCAGGACGACATCAACGCGCTGATGGTTCAGCTGGCCCGCACCGGCAAGCAGGTGGTGCGGCTGAAATCCGGCGATCCGCTGGTGTTCGGCCGGGCCGGCGAGGAGATCGATGCCTGCCGGGCTGCGGGCATTCCCGTCACCGTGGTGCCGGGCATCTCGGCCGCGCAGGGGGCCGCGGCCGCGCTGGGCCTGTCGCTGACCCACCGCGACGCTGCCCGCCGTCTGCAATTCGTCACCGGCCACGACCGCCGCGGCGCCCTGCCGGACGACCTGAACTGGGGTGCCCTCGCCGATCCGAGCGTCACCACGGTGGTCTACATGCCCAAGCGCACGCTCCGCGCGCTGCTGGCCCGGGCCGTGGACGAGGGGCTGGCGCCCGCGACCCCGGCGCTCCTCGTCTTCAACGTCAGCCGCCCGAACCAGGCCTCGCTGCGCGGCACCGCCGCCGACCTTGCCGACCGGGTCGAGGCTGCGGGCCTCGACGGGCCCGCGCTGCTGATGGTCGGCGAGGCCTTTTCGGAGACGCGGGCGGCGGTGGCCCCCGAGACGGTGCCGGAGCGTTTGGCGATCTGAGGCCGAGACGGATCGGTCCTGGGTCGAAAGTCGGTACTGATCCCGGCATCGCGTTACGCCCCGAGGAATGAAATCTCTCGACGATCGCGATGCGAGCCGTGCTGGCGAACCGGGCTTTGAGCGTGTCGGATCTGGAGGAGGGTCCGGCCGGTGTGTCGAGCGCAGCGCAGGGCGAGCGGGTCGCGATCCTCAACCCCAATCGGGTCATGGCCTAAAAGGCCCCTCCGGCCGCCTGCGAAGCCAGGATGGAGCGGATCGACGCGCCTCCGGGCACCGCTTGGTCTACCGAGTCAGCGATGCGGCGATCACCGTGACCGTGGTCGCCGTGAGGAAGCTCGGTGGGGATGAGGCGTACCGGACCGCTCGGAACCGTTGAGCGCCGTCGATGCCGCCGGCGGTTTCCGATGGGCTGAAGCGGCGAGTGGCTCAGGTCTCGCCGGCCACGAACGCCCGCATCAGGTAGTTGGCGATCGCCATGGGCGGCGGGGACTGGATGCCCTCGGGATGGGTGCCGGCCAGCATGGCGGCGACCGCGGCGCGGTCGAACCAGCGGGCGTCCTCCAATTCGCTCGGATCGGTGACGATGTCGCCGTCGAGGGCCTCGGCGGCGCAGCCCAGCATCAGCGAGGACGGGAACGGCCAGGGCTGCGAGGTCCGGTAGGTGACCGCGCCGACCCGGATCCGCGTCTCCTCGAACACCTCCCGGCGCACCGCGTCCTCGATGGTCTCGCCGGGCTCCAGGAAGCCGGCGAGGCAGGAATACATGTGCGGGCGGAAATGTGGGCCGCGCCCGAGCAGGCAGGTCTCGCCCCGGCGCACCAGCATGATCACCACCGGGTCGACCCGGGGGAAATGGTGGGCGTTGCAGGACGGACATTCCCGGCGGAAGCCCCCGGCCTTCGCCACGGTGGCCGTGCCGCAATTGGCGCAGAAGCCGTGCCGGGCGTGCCAATCGAGCATCGACTTGGCCACCGCCAGCAGGCCCAGCTCCTCGGCCTCAACGGCGTTTTCGGTCGCGATGGCGCGCAGGTCTAGGGTACGGGTCTCGCCGGCGGCAAAACCCTCCGCGGCCTCGGCCGGTGCCGACGCGGCGAAGACCGGCCTTCCGTCCCGATGGCCCAGGAAGATGCGCGTGCCGGACGGGTCCGGCGCTTCGGCCGGGGTGATCAGCGCGGTCGCCCCGCGCAGCACGATCCGGTCGCCGCAGATCAGGACGAGGCGCGCGTCCGGCGCGTCGAACGGAGGCACCGCCTCCTCGGGCTGCTCGGCCGAGTGCCGGTCGAGGCGGTTGCGGACGAAGCCGAGGGTGTCGCGGGGATCGGTCATTCGGGTTCAGGCCGCGGAGAACAAGGTGCCGGCGCGCTCGATCAGCTGGGCGCGGGCATGGAACGGGTAGGGCTTCCGGGTCTCGAAGCCCCAGACCGGCCCGGGCCAGGCCGGGTCGGAGCGGAACCGGCCGATGACGTGGACGTGGAGCTGCGCCACGACATTGCCCAACGCCCCGACATTGACCTTGTCGGGCTTCGACAGCGCCTGCATCACCCCGGTGGCGATGCGGATCTCCCGCCACAGTGCCCCGGCATCGGCCTCGGACAAATCTGTGATCTCGGAGACGTCGGGGCGGCGCGGGACCAAAATCAGCCAGGGGAACCGGGCATCGTCCATCAGCAGGACGCGGCAGAGGGTCAGGTCGCCCACCTCGACGGTGTCGGCAGAGAGGCGCGGATCGAGGAGGAAGGCGGACTCGGTCATGGCACGACGGTGTAGCGCAGCCAGCGCGCCGGCGCGCGCCTCGGATGCGCGGAGTGATGACGCAACCGGCGCAAAGCTTCGGTCAGAACGAAGGCACGGCGCCCTGCCGGCCCACCGCGATCGTACCGACATCGAGGGCGCCGTCCGGCCCGGACCGGGCGAAGATCGTGGTGGCCGCGCCGGGCTCCAGCAGGGCCTTCTCGCCGGGCGCCATCGCGGTGACCGGGGTCCCGGCGGGAACCGAGAAGCTGGCCTGACCGCCGCCGAAGCCCAGGGTCAGGCCAAGCGGACGTCCGCCACGCAGGTCCGAGACCCAGCCAGCCGTGAACGTCGCTCCCGGCTCGGTATCCCAGGTCTGGCTGCCCGCCTCGAAGCCGCGCTCGGAAGGCGAGTACACGGTCACGGCCGTCGCCCGCCGCGGCTCGGCCTCGGAGCCGGCGAGCACGCTGACGTAGCTCTCGGGCTTGATGTTGCGCACGGCCGCCTCGGTCACCGCGAAGACCCGGGTCCGCGGGTTCATCCGCAGGGTCAGGGTGCTGCCGCCGGCGCGGCGGATCTGCAGGCGGTCGGCCTCGGCCCACACAATGGTACCGCGGAACCGGACGGTGCTCGGCTGCGCCCGGACAGCGGTCGCCGTCACGGCCATCAGAAGGGCTGCGAGAAGGAAGCGGGTTCGCGATTTCGTCACGGGGATCCTGGTCCGGCTGCGGGGGCCGAACGCCAGGGGCGGACGACGGTTCCAGTCGCGGTCAATGCGCCATCAGCACCGGCATGTCGGCATGGGCCAGGACGTGGCTGGTGACACCTCCGAAGATCATCTGGCGCAGGCGGCTCTGGGTGTAGGCGCCCTTGATCAGGAGGTCGCAGTCGAACGCCTTGGCTTCGGCCAGGAAGGTCTCGCCCGGCGCGCGCCGGCCGGACGGAAGGGAGCGATGCGAGGCGGCCACGCCCTCGCAGGCCAGCGCCTGGGCGAGGTCCTGGGCGCTCGGCCCCGGGACCATGCCGCCCTCGACGCTGAGCACCAGCACCCGCTCGGCCCGTCGCAGGAACGGCATCGCGAAGGCCACCGCCCGGGCGGTCTCGGTAGAGCCGTTCCAGGCGATCAGGATCGCTTCTCCAAGCGACGTCGGGGCGACCGGCGGCGCCAGCAGGATCGGCCGGCCGCCCTCGAACAGCGCAGTCTCGAAGGTGGTCATCCGCGGGGCGTTGTCGGTGGTCCCCGGGCGTCCGACCACGGTGGCCGAGAACAGCCGGGCGTATTGGCCGAGGAACGCGTCGCCGGTGGGCACGTCCTGCCGCCAGCGGTAGCGCGGCCCGGCATCCGCCACCTTCTCGGGGATGCACAGGCCGTCGCGGGCGTGCCGCGGGATCCCGGCCGCGTCCATGAAGGCGACGAAGCGGCCGCCGGCCTCCTCGGCCTCGGCGCGGTCGGCCTCCTCGTCGCGCAGCCAGGTCATGCCGCCCACCATGTCGACGGGGACGTACTCGGCGAGCGCAGGGCGCAGGGATACGCCCTCGATCAGGCTGCCGAAGCGCGACGCCGCGAGCCGCGTCGTCTCGAACACGGAGGTCAGGCCGTCGTGCATCGCGACGGGTACGAGCAAAGTCTTCATCGCGGCATCCTCCTCCGGTGCGCGAGGCTAATCCGCCCGAGGCCCGGTGGGAACCGGGGCCGGGACGGGGCGCACACGGTTTTGCGCGGCGCCGGGATCCAGGTGGTCGCGCGCCCAGCGGCTCAGCGGCCGCTCGACGAACCGGTGGACCAGCAGGGCAGCCGCGACGCTGCCGGCGAGCATCACAACGACGCTGCCCCAGGGGTGCAGGACCGGGGCGAGGCCGAGCCGCAGCAGCGCCTCGCGCCCGAGGCGCAGCGCGAAGGGGTGGACGAGGTACAGCGCGTAGGAGGCGTTCCCGAGGATCACGAGCCCCCGCGTCAAGGCGGGCAGGGCCGCGACCTGAGCGGCATCCCGCGCCGGCCCGAGGGCGGCGGTCACCAGGAGGGCGGATGGCAGGCCGACGAGCAGGGGGCGGAGGACCCCGTCGGCGGACCCGTCGTCGCCGAGCAGGCGGGCGGCCAGGGCGAGCCCCAGGAGACCCATCACCCCGAGCCCGAGGCGCACCCCGGATCCAGGCCGAAGACCCTCCCGATGGGCGAGGGCGAGCCCAGCTCCGAGCAAGAATTCCAGCACGATCGGGTTCGCCCAGAACCGGACCGGCACCGGCAAGGCGGGCACGAGCGCACCCACGGACACCAGCAGCACCAGCGCCAGGGCGAGCCAGGCCACGGCGCCGCGCCGGCCGAAGCCCAGCCCCAGGGCGAAGAGGCCGTAGAAGAACACCTCGTAATTGAGGGTCCAGCCAAGGCTGTAGAGGGGCTGGATGGTGCCGTCCGGCCGGGCCGCCGGCCAGAACAGGAATCCGGCCAGGATCGTGCCCGGCTCTCTGACGAGGGCCGCGGCCTCGCCCAGCCAGTCGGGGCGCGCGATGGCGAGGGCCAGGACGATCAGGCTCACCAGCCAGTACAGGGGGACGACCCGGGCGACCCGGTGCGCCAGGAAGCGGGCGCGTCCGCCCGGCGCCCCGAACAGCCGGCCGCTCGCATGGACGATGACGAAACCAGAGATCACGAAGAACAGGTCGACCCCGCCCCACCATGGCAGGAGCGTCCCGGGATCGAGGGTCGGGCCGGCGCCGCGGGCAGCCATCATCCCGGACTCGTGGCGCGCGTGATGCCAGACCACCATGAGCGCAGCAGCGGCGCGCAGGATCTGGATTCCGAACAGGGTCACGGAGCCTTCAACACAAATGGAGTTCCTCTAATCCCGGGCTCTCAGTAAAAAACGGCAGGAACCATAAGTCGATAGCCCCGTTGTCGAACTAATTCGCGAACGTGTCGCCGTACCGTTTCGGCTGCAAGATCTTGGGCCTTCGACCAGGACCGGATCTTTGCTGGCCCCGCGGGCCGCTTCGCGTCTTCACACGTAATCGAGGTTTCCATGCTGAAGAACTACGCTGCCGCGTCCGCGCTCGTCCTGGCGCTATCGACCCCCGCCTTCGCACAGGGCGCGAACGATTTCCGCCTGCAGTCGATGCAGGCGAACGCCTTCGAGGTCCAGTCCTCGCAGATCGCCCTGTCGAAGTCGCGTAATCCCAAGGTCCGGTCGTTCGCCCAGGAAGTCATCCGCGACCATCGCGCCGCCAACGTGGCGCTGTCCGGCGGCGAGAGCAACTACATGGCGGCCCGGGACGAAGGCCTCGGCGGCCTCGTGACGGCACCGCTGGCGGTGGCGGGCGGCGCTGTCGGCGCAGGCGTCGGCGCAGCGACCGGCGTGGTCGGCGGAACCCTGGCGGGCGGCCCGGTCGGCGGCCTTCAGGGCGTCGGCACCGGCGCGGCCAGCGGCGCGGCGGCGGGCAGTCGCCTCGGACGCGGCGATGCCATGGCCACCGGCGCCTCGACTGTCGTCCCGCCGAGCCCCGAGCAGCAGGCGATGCTCGCCGAGCTGTCCGCGACCCCGGCCGGCCCACGCTTCGACCGTCTCTACGCCAGCCAGCAGATCCAGGCGCACCAGATGTCGATCGCCATGACGCAGGCCTACGCCCAGGGCGGCCCGAACCCGGCCCTGCGCAACTACGCCCAGCAGGCCCTGCCGGCCTTGCAGATGCACTTCGATCACGCCCAGCGTCTGCCGGGCGCCATGTGATCGTTTAGGATATCCCGGCCCCGGCCGGGTGACAGGGCGAGGCGGCGTGCGCGAGCACGCCGCCTTTTTCTTGTCTCTGACCGCGCACTGCACCGTTCTTGCGGGTGCAGCGAAGCCACCCCGGCAGCAGTTGCGGCCAGACGTCATCGTGTTCGAAGGTGCGACGAGCCACTCGACCTTGCGGGCTCGCGGAGCCGCAGATGGTAGACGTCAAGCCGTAAGTATCGGTGCGGAACCTGCTTCCTCTCTCCCTCGTGGGGAGGCGCGTTCGTCGAGCCCTGCAGACGCTTAAGCGCCTTACAGCTTTCGCAAGCGACAACCGATACGCGAAGAACGGCGACGCGCATCTGCCAGTTGGCGACCGCAGCATCCGGTATGCAGCCCCCCGGCCTGAGACGCCCCGCAGAACACCTCAAGCCGGAATGTCGAGCCGTCCGAGGGGTTCCTCAGTCGCAAGCCACCGCGGTCGGCAGGATCTTGCGGCCGGCATCGTCCACCGCGGGGTGGAAGTGGCCGGTCTCCGGATTCCGGACCAGCAGCACGCCGTTGGCCACGCCGAAATGCGCACCGTGGATGTTGAGCCGGCCATCCTCGACCCGCTCCTTGATGAACGGGAAGCTCAGCAGGTTCTCCATGCTCTGGCTGACCATGGCGTGCTCCATCCGGGTCAGGTAGTCCGGCGCGCTCGAATCACCCGCCTTCGCTTCCGCGGCGCCCACCAGCGAGACCCACTTGCCGATGAAGTTGCTGCTCGAGAGCGGCGCAGCCTTGTTGGCGAAGGCCTTGATGCCGCCGCAGGTGGCGTGGCCGAGCACGACGATGTGCTTCACCTCGAGCGCCTGGACCGCGAACTCGATGGCCGCCGAGGTGCCGTGATAGGCTCCGTCCGGCTCGTAGGTCGGCACGATGTTGGCCACGTTGCGGATCACGAACAACTCACCGGGGCCGGCATCGAAGATCGCCTCCGGGGCCACCCGGCTGTCGCAGCAGCTGATCACCAGGATCTGAGGCTCCTGGCTTTGAGCGAGCTGCGCGAAGCGCCGCCGCTCGGTGGGAAACCGGTCGGCCAGGAACGCGCGGTAGCCCTCGGTCAGGAATTCAGGGAACATGCCGTCTCCTTGAGGTTCGGGATCTTCGCAGATGCGAGATCCGGGTCAGCGATCGTGCCAAGTCAGAACGCGCGGCCGAGGCGGAATAGTCCCGGCCGCGAGATCGGCCGCGAGATCGGCCAGCCCCGCCGGCTCGACGCGCTCGCCGCTCGCCTTGAGTTCGGCCAGCGGCCACCAGCGGGTTCCGATCACCGGGTTGTCCTCGGTCTCGGCGAGCTGGCTGGTATCGACCCGGTCGTCGGGCAGGCGGACCAAGAAGTAGCGCTCCCGGGCATCCCGCGACTGGCGGAACAGGTGGAACGGGCCGTCGCAGGCCGCGACCTGCGGGCCTATCGCGACGTCATCGCGGCCGATCTCCTCGCCCAGCTCCCTGCGGCAGGCGGTGACGTGGTCCTCGCCGGGTTCCAGTCCGCCACCGGGCATGAACCAGAAGCGCAGCGGCTCGCCGTCCGGCCCCTTGGCGTGGACGGAGGCGTACGCGATCAGCAGGATCCGGTCCTGCGGGTCGAGGACGATCGCCCGGGCAATGTGGCGGATCGCGGGTGTGTTCGGTTCGCTCATGCAATTGAGCTAGAGCACGAGGCCACAGACGGACACCGCTCAGCCGCGATCACCAAGTTGTGAGCGATCACAAGACCTCGAGGTGGCGGGTCACAGCACCCGCGCGGCCGGCGCCCAGATCACCACCGGCAGGCCGTACCCATCCCGCTCAGGCGGGTCCGGCAGCGGCACCGCGGTGCCCTCGAGGATGTCCCGTGCCACCAACAAGGCGGCGAGGGCGTCGAGGTGGTCGTCGGCCGGCACGCCCTTGGCGCGGACCTCGATCAGGGCGACCGGCAAGCCCGCAGCCTCCAGCAGGCTCCGGCGCAGGGCGAGGCCCTCGCGGGCCCGGGCGCCCTTCTTGGGCAGGCCGAGGGGCCGGAGGCCGTTCAGGGCGTGGAACGCCACCTCCGGGTGAACCTCGTGGACGCGTGCCAACGCCACCGGCCGCGCCCGCAGCAGCGTGTCCACCGCGCGGACGGCGCGGAAGATGTTGTAGCCCTGGATCGAGGGCGCGAAGGGCGGGTCGCTCGTCGCCCGGGCGATGGCCTTGGCCGCGTCGTAATCCGCCGCGTAGACCGCCGCCCGGGCCGGCATCGGGAACACGGACGATCGGGCCGGGCCGAGCCGGAGGCGGGCGGCCCTGTCGGCACCCCGGCCGCCGGAAACGATCCGGTCCGGCAGGCCGATCGGCACGTCGATGCCGACGATCAGCGGCTGCTCCGGCGCGTCGAGGAGTGCGGCCACGTCGGGAAACAGGGCGCAGCGGTACCGACCGGGATCGTCGAGGTCGAGGAGCGCCCCCGCCCAGGCGCCTCGGCAGCCGTCCAGCCCCGCGACCCAGCGCGCCATCCCGTCCCCGCATCCCGCGATCCGTTCTTGCCCGGGACGCGGTGGAAAGCTATCGGCGACCGCAAGGGCATCGCCGCCGGCCCGGGAGAAGCGTGATGAGCGAGATCCGTCCCCGTCGCAGCGTGCTGGCCATGCCCGGCTCCAACGCCCGCGCCCTCGACAAGGCGCGCACGCTGCCCGCCGACGTGATCCTGATCGACCTGGAAGATGGGGTCGCGCCGGAGAAGAAGGCCGAGGCCCGCGCCCTCGTGGCCGCGGCGGTCTCGGGATCGGGCTTCGGCTCGCGCGAGGTGGTCGTGCGGATCAACCCGCCCGAGACCGAGGACGGCGAGGCTGACCTCGCGGCGCTGGCCGGCGCCGGCCCGGATGCGATCCTGGTGCCGAAGGTGCGCTGCTCCGACGCGCTAATCGCGGTGGGCGCCCGCCTGCGCCGGCTTGGGGCGCCCGCGGCGACGCGGATCTGGGCGATGATCGAGACCCCGATGGCGGTGGTGAACGCCGCCGAGATCGCCGGGGCCGCGCGGGACGTGGATGGACGGCTCGCCGCCCTGGTGATCGGCCCCAACGACCTCGTGAAGGCGGCCCGGATCCGCCCCCCGGGCCGGGCCGCCCTGGTGCCCTGGCTGATGAATGTCCTGGCCGCCGCCCGGGCCTACGAGATCGAGGCAATCGACGGGGTTTTTTCCGGTCTCGACGACGCGGCGGGATTCGAGGCGGAATGCGCAGAGGGCCGCGACCTGGGCTTCGACGGCAAGATGCTGATCCACCCGAGCCAGATCGGCCCGGCCAACGCCGCGTTCGGGCCCGACGCGGCCGAGATCGCGGAGGCGCGCCGGGTCGCCGCCGCCTTCGACGCACCGGAGACCCAGGCCCACGGGGTCATCGCGCTCGACGGGCGCATGGTCGAGCGCCTCCATGTCGAGGCCGCGCGGCGCACCCTGGCCCTGGCCGAGGCGATCGAACGGCTCGGCGCGTGAACGATTCACCCGAGGTCGGCCTGCGTCTCCTCGACCTGCGGCTGCCCGGCTGGGGCTTCCCGCGCTGGGGCTCGGCGGCGGCGGCCGGCCTCGACCTCCATGCCTGCCTGGACGAACCGCTGACGCTGCCGCCCCGGGGCGCACCGGCCCTGATCCCGGCGGGCTTCTGCGTGCTGATCCGCGACCCCGCCTGGTGCGGCCTGATCTTCCCGCGCTCCGGACGCGGCCACCGGGACGGCTTGGTGCTGGGCAACGGCACCGGAGTGATCGACGCGGATTACGAAGGCCCCCTGATGGTCTCGGCCTGGAATCGCGACGACGCGCGGCCGATCCGGATCGAGCCGGGCGACCGGATCGCCCAACTGGTCTTCACCCGCGTGACCCGGCCGGTCCTCACCGTGCTGGAGGACGAGCCCGGTTCGGGTTCGGGCCGTGGGGCAGGGGGGTTCGGGTCGAGCGGTCGGTAGGGCCCCGGGCGATACGCGGGTGACGGAGATCGCCGGTTGGCGCCCCGCCCCTCAAGCCAGATCATTCCCGAAGGCGATCACCTCGTATCGCGCGAGCCCGACGTAGCTGCCGATGGGTCGCAAGGCCCAAGCCGAACATGCTCTGACGTATCGCGCCGTGCCGACCAGTCGAAGGTCGACTCCCGAGATACGACGGCGGCCGAACGATTCACCGTGTCGTCCCGGCGGGGCGCCGGAGACGGGGACGACACGGTGCGTGGACCGATCTCGGCGCATCCACCGATCCCGCCGCCGATGACCGTCTGAGGCTGCGTCCGCCGGGATGCCGCGCATGTTCTAGGCGGTCAAACGCCTCAATCCAGCACCTTCCCTATCCGCCCGGCCAGGTCCTGGATGAACTGGAAGGCGGTGCGGCCCGAGCGGGAGCCCCGGGTGGTGGCCCATTCCAGGGCCTCGGCGCGCAGGCGCTCCGCGGGCAGGTCCAGGCCATAGCGCTCGGCATAGGCGCGGATCATCGCCAGGAACTCGTCCTGGCTGCATTTGTGGAAGCCGAGCCAGAGGCCGAACCGGTCCGAGAGGGAGACCTTCTCCTCCACGGCCTCGCCGGGGTTGATCGCCGTGGAGCGCTCGTTCTCGACCATGTCGCGGGCCAGCAGGTGCCGGCGGTTCGAGGTGGCGTAGAACAGGACGTTCCCAGGCCGGCCCTCGATGCCGCCGTCCAGCGCGGTCTTGAGCGACTTGTACGAGGTGTCGTCGCCGTCGAAGGACAGGTCGTCGCAATAGACCAGCCAGCGATGCGGGTCGGGCCGCAGCAGGGCCATCAAGTCGGGCAGGGCCTCGATATCCTCCCGGTGGATCTCCACCAGCTTCATCGGCCGCGCACCCTCGGGACGGCGGGCGTTGATCTCGGCATGGGCCGCCTTGACCAGCGAGGACTTGCCCATGCCGCGGGCGCCCCACAGCAGGGCGTTGTTGGCCGGCAGGCCGCGGGCGAAGCGCTCGGTGTTCTCGATCAGCGTGTCGCGCGCCCGGTCGATGCCGGTGAGCAGGCCGATCTCCACCCGCGCCACCTGTGGCACCGGGGTGAGCCGCCGCTCCGGTCCCCACAGGAAAGCGTCGGCGGCGTTCGGGTCGAAGGCCGGCTGGGCGGGCGGCGCGGCGCGCTCCAGGGCGGTGGCGATCCGCTCCAGGAGCGGCATCAGGGTCTCGAGGCTCGTCATCGGATCGGGGGTTCGCTTCCGGATCGGTCGAGCAACCGTACTACGGCGTTCGGTGGCGGAAATCATCCGTCCCCGTGCGGCTCGAACGCGAAGCCGGATCGGGCGTTGAATCCTCCGCGAGGGCGGTCGGGTCGGCCCCGGGAGGGCGCGGATGGATGCGGGACCGACGATCCGGATCACCCAGGTCGGGGCTTACGTCTTCTCCGTCGATTTCGGTGCGGGCCTTCCGGGCCTCCTCACCGACGAGGCGCCCCCGGTCGGCGGCGGCACAGGTCCGATCCCCGAGCAGCTGCTGGCATCGGGCGTAGCGAACTGCCTTTGCGCCAGCCTGGTCTTCGCCCTCGGCAAGTTCCGGCAGGACGCGCAGGGCGTCGCCGCCGAGGCGACCTGCCGGATGGCACGCAACCCGGAGGGCCGCCTGCGGATCGGCGGGATCGACGTGCGCATCCGGCTGGGGGCCGCGGCCGAGGCCATGCCCCGGATCGACCGGGTGCTGGAGCAGTTCGAACGCTTCTGCACGGTCTCGGAGAGCGTGAAGGCCGGGATCCCGGTGGCGGTCTCGGTGGAGGATGCCGACGGGGCGCGGCTCGCATGAGCGCCGGCTGGACGTGTGGCGTTTCGGACCTTCCCGCAGCGTCGCGGCCGACATCTCAAACATCCGGGCGCGCGGCCCGAGATGTCACACACTCATAGCCTACACAGGAGTTGCCCGTGGCCCACGATCACCGACACGCTGCCACCGAGCCGGCGGCGCTGGCCCAGCTCTTCAACGAGCGGGCCAATGCCGGCGATGTCGAGGGCCTGGTGGCGCTCTACGAGCCTGACGCGGTGCTGGCCGCCGGCCGCGTCGTGGCCACGGGTCATGCCGAGATCCGGGCCTTCTACACGGACCTGCTGGCGCGCAAGTCCGACTTCCCGGCCCCCGAGACGCTGGAGCCCGTGCGCAACGGCGCCCTCGCGTTGACCTTCGCCCGGCTGCCCAACGGCGCGCTGTCCGTGGAGGTCGCCCGCGCGCAGCCGGACGGCACCTGGCTCTGGGCGATCGACCAGCTGAAGATCGCGCCCCCGAAGGCGTGAGGGCGGCCTGCGCTTGTCCCACCGGACGCAATGCGGCAAAGCGTGGGCCGCGCGCGCCGAGCCTCGTGCGCCGCAGATCCGAGCCAACACGATGCACGACATCCGCGCCATCCGGGACAACCCGGACGCCTTTGACCGCGACCTCGCCCGCCGGGGCCTCACGCCGCTCTCGTCCGCGCTGATCGGCCTCGACGAGGCCCGCAAGTCCGCGGTCTCGGCGGCCCAGGCCAACCAGGAGCGGCGCAACGCGCTCGCCAAGGAGATCGGCGGCGCCAAGAAGGCCAAGGACGAGGCGCGCGCGGCCGACCTGATGGCCGAGGTCGCCGCGCTCAAAAGCGCCGAGGCCGACTTGAAGGCGGCGCAGGACCGGGCCGACGCGGCGCTGTCCGAAAAACTCGCCGCGATCCCGAACCGGCCCAAGTCCGACGTGCCGGACGGCGCCGACGAGCACGGCAACGTGGTCTACCGCAGCCACGCCTCGACCCGCGAGCGGCTGACCGAAGGCCGCGAGCATTTCGAGCTCGGCGAGGCCAGCGGGCTGATGGATTTCGAATCCGCCGCCAAGCTCTCCGGCTCGCGCTTCGTGGTGCTGAAGGGCCAGCTCGCCCGGCTGGAACGCGCGCTCGGCCAGTTTATGCTCGACCTGCACACGCAGGAGCACGGGTACTTGGAGGTGGCGCCGCCGGTACTGGTGCGGGACGCCGCGATGTTCGGCACCGCGCAGCTGCCGAAATTCGAGGATGATCAGTTCTCGGTCTTCAAGGGTCTCGATGCCCCGAAGGCGCAGGAGATCGGCGTGACCCCGGGAGATCAGGACGAGGCCGGCCGGAGCACGTCTGAAAAATTCTGGCTCATCCCCACCGCGGAGGTGCCGCTGACCAACCTCGTCCGCGAATCCATCCTGCGCGAAGAGGAATTGCCCCTGCGCTTCACCGCGCTCACGCCCTGCTTCCGGGCCGAGGCCGGTGCGGCGGGGCGGGATACCCGCGGCATGCTGCGCCAGCACCAGTTCAACAAGGTCGAGATGGTCTCGATCACCACACCGGAGGAATCCGACAACGAGCACGAGCGCATGCTCACCTGCGCGGAGGCGGTCCTGAAGAAACTCGATCTGCCCTACCGGGTGATGACGCTCTGCACCGGCGACATGGGCTTCGCGTCCCAGAAGACCTACGACATCGAGGTCTGGGTGCCCGGCCAGCGCACCCACCGCGAGATCTCGTCGTGCTCGGTGTGCGGCCCGTTCCAGGCCCGCCGGATGAACGCCCGCTACCGGGGCAAGGACGGCAAGCCGGCCTATGTCCACACGCTGAACGGCTCGGGGGTGGCGGTCGGCCGCGCCCTCATCGCCGTGATGGAGAACTACCAGAACCCGGACGGGAGCATCACGATCCCGTCGGTGCTCCACCCCTACATGGGCGGGCTCAACCGGATCGAAGGGGCCCGCTGATGCGCATCCTAGTCACCAACGACGACGGCATCCACGCGCCGGGGCTCGCCACCCTGGAGGAGATCGCCCGGGAGCTGTCCGACGACGTCTGGGTGGTCGCGCCCGAGAGCGACCAATCCGGCGTCTCGCACTCGCTGTCGCTGAACGACCCGCTGCGCCTGCGGCAGGTCTCGGAGCAGCGCTTCGCCGTGAAGGGCACGCCGTCCGACTGCGTGATCCTGGGCGTGCGCCACATTCTCGGCGAGCACGGGCCGGATCTCGTCCTGTCGGGGGTCAACCGCGGCCAGAACGTCGCCGAGGACGTGACCTATTCGGGCACGATCGCGGCCGCCATGGAGGGCACGATCCTCGGCATCCGCTCGATCGCCCTGAGCCAGGCCTACGGCGCGGGCGGGCGGACCAATCTCAAGTGGGATTGCGCCCGCGAGCACGGGCCGAAGGTGATCCGCAAGATCCTCGAGACCGGCATTGAGCCCGGCATCCTGATCAACGTGAATTTTCCGGACTGCGAACCGGCCGACGTGCAGGGCATTGCGGTGGCCGCGCAGGGCTTCCGCAACCAGGCGCTGCTGTCGATCGATGCAAGGATGGACGGGCGCGGCAACCCGTATTTCTGGCTGGCCTTCGCCAAGGCCCGGTTCGAGCCGGGCCACGGCTCGGACCTGAAGGCGATCGCCGAGAAGAAGATCTCGGTGACGCCCCTGCGCCTGGACCTCACGGACGAGCCGACGCTCACCCGCTTTGCGCAGGCCTTCTCGGCGTGATCGACCTGGGCAGCCTCGAGGAGGCTGCCGGCAACGCGGCCTTCGTCATGGCGCTCCGCGGCCGGGGGATGCGGGACACCGCGATCCTGCGGGCCATGGAGCAGGTCCCGCGAGAGCCGTTCGCCCCCGAGGCCCACCGCGCCCAGGCTCGGCGCGACCTCGCCCTGCCGCTGCCCTGCGGCGCCTCCATGACGGCGCCCACGCAGGTGGCCCAGATGCTGGCGCTGCTGCGGATCGAACCCGGTCTCCGTGTCCTGGAGATCGGCACCGGCTCAGGGTACGTCACGGCGCTGCTCGCCCGGCTCGGGGCCGGCGCCGTCCTCAGCCTGGAGCGCTACGCGACGCTCGCCCATGAGGCTGCCGCGCGGCTCGCCGCCCAGTCCGAGGTGCACGTCGTCCAGGCCGACGGCCTCGCCCCGGAGCTGCCGGACGGCGGCTTCGACCGCATCCTGGTCCATGGCAGCGTCGACGCCATCCCGTCGCACTGGCGCGCGGCCCTCGAACCGGGCGGGCGCCTGGTGACGGGCCTCAGCCGAGAGGGCCGGTGCCGGATCGCGACGCTGGCGACGCCCGATGCGGACCCGGAACTCGGGCCACCGATACGTTTGGCGGGGCTGGTGCCGGGCTTGGCGCGGGTGCTGTGAGGCTGAAGCCTTGCGTCGTCGCGCACGACCCGCCATCCCGCCGACATGTCGGTCGACGCATTCTACAGCGTCAGGCGCGAGGAGCCGCAGTCGGACCTTCGAGACCTCGACCGAGTGGCGCTGAGGGCGCATGCGATAACTGACGACGACGTGACAATGGAGCCCGGCACCGAGGGAACGATCGTCGGAATCTGGCGGGACGGGGAAGCCTGCGACGTCGAGTTTGCGCATCCGATGGGCGCCCTCGCGACGGTCGAGGCCAGCGACCTCCGCCTCGTGAAGCGCGGGCCGGCTTGACCCTCCCGGACTGGCCTCTGAGCTGATCGCTCGACCCGCGCACGATCAGCAGCTACCTCCTGGATGAAATCCATATCGGAGGGGGTCCGAAAGCACGCATCTTCAAGCGCTCCGGATTCGGGATGCACGATCCCCTGACGTCCTCAGCCGCCCTCCTCGATCACCCGGCGGACACCACCTTCGTGGCGGAGACGATGTCTGGGCGCGGCGACGTGAGAGTGATCTTCGCGGGGCCTCTCCTCACGCCCGATGGACGCAATCCGCGGGTGCGCACGGTGTGGCGCCTCGATGCCGCGCGCAACGCTTGCTTCGTCACGGCCGTGCCTCTGACCCAAATCCCTGCCTGAGATGGTCTGGCACCACCCCCAAAGCTCGTGCCGGTTCATTACCGATTGAATTCAAAAGCCGACCCGGTGGGCTGTCGCACCGGGCTGCTTCGCTGCGCTCGCAATGGCGATGCCGTCCCGAGCACCACCCCTTTCCCGGGCGCATGCAGCGTCAGCGGAATGCGACCCTAGACCAAGCACATGACGCCGCGAAGCGTCTGCGTTGCTTCTCGATCGTGCCGCTGCGCGACACTTCCTCTGCCGGATTCCGGACCGCCGTCCACTGCGTCGCCGGCGTCCGGAAAAGGGCGTCGCCTCCCCTAAGAAATCCGCCGCGACGCCCGCCACAACCACCACAGCCGCCGCCAGCGGGGCAGGTCGGTGATGGTGTTGAGCGGGTCGTAGCTCGCCCGCTCCATCGTCGCCAGGTAGGGCTCGACCAGGGCCACCGGCAGGAACGCCGTACCGGCGAGCGGTGCGATCGCCGGACGAGCGGCCTCGAAAGCCTTGAGATGGGTCCGGGCGAGGTCGCGCAGGTCGGCGCAGGCCCGGCGCAGGCCGGGGCCGCCGCGGCCGCTGGTGATGTCCTCGCGGGTCACTCCGTAGCGGCCCAGGATGTCCGCCGGCAGGTAGACCTGCCCCGAGCGGGCATGCCACGGCAGGGCGCGGAGCAACCCGGTGATGCCATAGGCGACGCCGGCATGGCCGGCGGCCCCCGCGCCGCCCGGTTCGGTGCCGTTGCCGATCACAAGGCTCGCCAACCGGAACAGCGCCGAGGCGGTCTCGCCGCAATAGCCCTCCAGGTCGTTCAGCCGGGGCATCGGGTCCTCGTAGAGGTCGAACACCCGGGCATCGATCAGGTCGACGAAGGGCTGCCGCAGCAGGCGGTTGACCCGGATCGCCTCTTCGAGCGCCGCCGCAACCGGGTTGGCGCGCACGTCACCCCGGGCCTCGCCCTGGAGGGCGTCGCGCCACCATTGCAGGCGGATCTCGCCGGCCATCGGGTTCGAGGCCGCCTCGCGCACCCGCGCGACGGTCAGGCTGAAGGCGTAGAGGGCGAAGAGGTGCGGGCGGGCGGCGGCCGGGGCGAACAGGGTCGCATAATAACGGTCGGGGTCGCCGTCGCGAACCAGCTGCTCGCAATGGGTCTGCGCGAAAGCCAGGCCGGTCTCGGCGGGCTTGTCATCGACCTCCGGCATCAATCGACCACGATCAGGGCGGCCGCGACCTTCCGGTTCTCGGCCACCAGGATGTTGTAAGTTCGGGCCGCCGCCCCGGTCTGCATCACGTCCAGCCCGACGCCGGCATCCTTGAGCCAGCCGCGCAGGGACGGATCGATCGCCGCGATGTCGAGGCCGGTGCCGACCAGCAGCAGCTCGATCTCCGCCGCCTCGGCCTGGACCGGGCGCAGGGCCGTGCGGTCGATCGCCTTCGGCGACGTCACGTCCCACGCCCGAACGCCCGACGGCAGGAGCAGGAGCGAGCCGCGATGCGACATCCCGGCGAAGCGGAAGCCGCCATTGCCGTAGGTGTCGATGATGTGGCGCCCCGGCACGAAGCCGGACTCGAAACTCTTCGGACTCGGCTGCTCGGCCATCTCGGGGACAAACTACTCCGCGGGTTGCGGGACACCGGACCGCTCGGCCGCCGCGCGGGCGCCCGAGAGCATCAGCCCCAGATAGATCAACACTGGAGTCGACACGAAGATCGCCGAGTAGGTGCAGATCACAACGCCGCAGAGCATCACGGTGGCGAAGCCCTTGATCGCCTCGCCGCCGAACAGCACCAGCGCGAGCAGCGACAGGCCGGACGAGATCGAGGTCATCACGGTCCGCGACATGGTCGAGTTGATCGACAGGTTGAGCAGGTCGACCGTAGGGATCGTCTTGTAGCGTCGCATCAGCTCGCGGGTCCGGTCGAACACCACCACGGTCTCGTTGAGCGAGTAGCCGACGATGGTCAGGATCGCGGCGATCGAGGTCATGTTGAACTCGATACGGGTGATGATGAACACGCCGACCGTGAGCACGATGTCGTGGAGCGTGCCGACGATGGCGCCGAGCGCCAGTTCGCGCTCGAACCGGAACCACAGGTAGAGCAGCACCGCGACCACCGACAGCACGACGCCGAGCGTCCCCGACTGGACCAGCTCGCCCGATACGCGCGGGCCGACCGTCTCCGTGCGGCGGAAATCGTAATCGGCGTCGAAGGCGGCGTGCGCCTTGTTCATCACGGCGGTCTGGCCCTGCTCGCCGGGCTGGAGCGGCAGGCGGACCAGCACGGTGCCCTGGTTGCCAAGTTCCTGCACCTCCGGCTCGCCGAAGCCGAAGCCCACCGCGGTGTGCCGGATCGCAGCCACGTCGGCAGTGCCGGACTTGGCCTGCAGCTCGACCAGGGTGCCGCCCTTGAAGTCGATGCCGAAGTTCAACCCGATGGTGAGGAACAGCACCACGGTGACGAGCGACAGCACCGCCGAGAGCGGAAAGGTGAGCCGCCGGAAGCGCATGAAGTCGAAATGCGATTCATCGGGCCAGAGGCGGAGCAGGCGCATGGTTTCGTCTCGGTTCGCGTATCGGGCGCGAGGGGCCTCCGGATGATCGACGCGGGCTCATCCCGCTCGCTCCGCCAGTCCTGGGCGCCGTAGGCGAGCCCGGGATCCAGACGCACGGCGGCGACAGGATCGGGCGCCGGCGGCGGCTCTGGATCCCCGGCTCCGCTTCGCGGCCCCGGGATGACGGGTCGGTGTCTGATCGCTCGGCCAACCTCCTCGGAAGATTCGAAGCCTTAGAACGGCAGGGCCTTCGGCCTGAACGTCTTATACCACACCGCGATCATCATCCGGGTCAGCGTCACCGCGGTGATGACCGTGGTCAGGATGCCGAGGATGAACACCACGGCGAACCCCTTCACCGGCCCCGAGCCGAGGAAGAACAGGATCAGCGCGGCGATCGCCATGGTCGAGTTCGAGTCGATGATCGTCGCGAAGGCCCGATCAAAGCCGGCCTGGAGCGCGGAGATCAGCGAGCGGCCGGCATGGCTCTCCTCGCGCATGCGCTCGTAGATCAGCACGTTGGAATCCACCGCCGTGCCGATGGTGAGCACGATGCCGGCGATGCCCGGAAGCGTCATGGTCGCCTCCAGCACCGACATCAGGCCCAGGATCAGCCCGACATGGACCATCAGGGCGATGTTGGCGATGAACCCGAAGGTCCCGTAGGTGGCGAACATGAAGCAGACCACGAGGCCCGCCGCCACCAGGGTCGCGAGCTTGCCGGCCTGGATCGAGTCGCGGCCGAGGCCGGGGCCGACGACGCGGCGCTCGACCACGGTGAACTTTGCCGGCAGGGCGCCGGCCCGGAGCAGGACGGACAGGTCGTTGGCCTGCTGAACCGTGAAGTTGCCGGTGATCTGGCCCGAGCCGCCGGTGATCGCAGAACGGATCACCGGAGCCGACACGACCTCGTTGTCGAGCACGATCGCCATGCGCCGGCCGACATTCTCCGAGGTCGCCTGACCGAAGCGCTGGGCTCCGCGCAGGTTGAATTTGAAGCTGACCATCGGCTCATGCGACTGCTGGTCGAAGGCCGGCTGGGCGTCGGTCAGCTCGCCGCCATCCGCCATGACCCGGCGCTCGACCGGGACCTTGGCGCCCTTCTCGTCCTTGGAGGGCAGCATATCGACGTCGCCCGAGGGGCTGTCGGCCAGCATGCGGAACTCGAGCTTGGCGGTGGAGCCGAGCAGCCTTTCCAGGCGCTCCGGGTTCTGCTCGCCCGGGACCTGGATCAGGATCCGGTCGGCGCCCTGCTGCTGGATCGACGGCTCGGTGGTGCCGGTGGAATCGAGCCGCCGGCGGATGACCTCGATGCCCTGGCTCACGGCCCGGCGTGTCCGGTCGGTGATGCCGGCATCGGTGAGCGCCAGGCGGATCACGCCGCCGGGCTGCTCGGTGATGTCGAGGGTGCGGGCGGCGGTCTGGCCGATCGACGTGGTGATCGGCAGCGACAGGTCCTGCAGCTTCGGCAGGACCTTGGCCCGGGCCGCGTCGTCCGCGACCTTCACTTGGACGCCGCGCTGGAGCAGGCCGATGCCACCGTCGGCCCGGACGTTCTCCTGCTGGAGCGTGCGGCGCACGTCGTCGCGCAGGGCCTTGGCCTGGGAGGCGATCAGCTCGTTCTGGTCCACCTCCAGCAGCAGTTGCGAGCCGCCCTGCAGGTCGAGGCCGAGCACGATGCCCCGGGTCGGGACGATCCAGGTCGGGAACCAGGTCGGGAGGCTCGCCACGAAGCCCTTGCGCTGCTCGGGCGAGAAGAAGCTCGGCACGGCGAGCATCAGACCGATCAGGATCGCCGCGAGGGTCGTGATGATCTTCGCACGGGAGAAGCGCAGCATCGGCCGATGTTTTCTCTGTCAGGCCGGCGGGTTACGCCGGCCGCTTCATGGAAGGTGTCAGACGGCCTTGGCCGGTCCGCCCTTGGCGCGGACCTCGGAGATCATCGTCCGGACGACCCGCACGCGGACGTTCGGGGCGATCTCGACCTCGATCTCCGCCTGGTCGTCGACGGCCTTCACGACCCGCCCGACGAGGCCGCCATTGGTGACGACCGTGTCGTCCCGGCGCACGGCCTTGATCAGCGCCTGGTGGTCCTTGACCCGCTTCTGCTGCGGTCGCAGGATCAGGAAATACATGATCACGAAGATCAGGACGAACGGGATCACCTGAAAGGCGATCTCCGCTCCGCCAGCGGCCGTAGCGGCCCCTTGCGCGAAGGCGGGGGTGATCAACGAGCGTCTCCTGCGATTGGCACGCAGGCCTGCCGCCGGAAGCGGCGTCCGCATACCTGTCTGAAAGCGCGCGGACTATAGCCAGGGGCTACCCGAAAGCAACGCCCCGCGCTCAGACGGTCACAGCAGGCCGAGTACCGCCTCCGCGAAGGCCTCCGGTGCCTCCTGGGGAAAGTTGTGCCCGACCCCCGCGACGATGGCGCGCCGGTACGGCCCGGTGAAGTGCCGGGCGTCGGTGTCTTTCTGAGAAGGCGGCCCGACCCCGTCGTCGGCCCCGAGCAGCACCACCGACGGCACGGTGATGTCCGGCTGAGCCGCCAGCCTTGCCTCGATTCCGGCCAGCGCCGGATCGCCGGGTACAAGCGCGAAGCGATGGCGATAGGAGTGGACCACGACGTCGACGAAATCCGAATTCTCTTCGAAGGACCGTGCGGTCTGGGCGAACGTTTCTTCGGAGAAAGACCACGAGGGCGACCACAGCCGCCACAGTAAGGCGCAGAATTGCGCGCGGTTGGCCGACAGGCCGGCGCGGCCGCGCGCGCCATGAAGGTAGTACTGGTACCACAACCGGTGCTCGGCCTCCGGCGATGCGGGCTGGGCCGAGGCCTGGATATTCTGGATGTTGTAGCCCACGCCGCAGCTCACGAGCCCCGTCGCCCGCTCCGGCCAGAGCGCCGCCACCACGCAGGCCGCCCGGCCGCCCCAATCGTAGCCGGCCAGCACCGCCCGCCCAATCCCGAGCGCATCCAGGAAGGCCAGGAGATCCGCTCCCAAGGCCGCCTGCTCACCCGAGCGCGGCGTCTGCGGGTCGCGGAACCGGGTCGGCCCGTAGCCCCGCAGGTACGGGATCAGGCAGCGCACGCCCGCAGAGGCCAGGCATGCCGCCGCCGCATCGTAGGCACGGACGTCGTACGGGAAGCCGTGGAGCAGGACGGCCGGCTTCCCGTCCGCAGGACCGACCTCCAGGTAGGCGACGTCGAGTAGACCGGCCTGCACGCGCTTCATGGATCACCTCTCGCTGCGTCGGATGTTCTAGCCGATCGCCGCGCAATTGCCGCATGCACCGTTGCCGGCCGCCTCTTGCCGCCCGCCGGTCCCGCCCAACCTTGAGCGTGGTAACCAAACCCGGGGATACGACACGATGAGCCTGCGCGACGGTGTGAAGACCCTGATCGGCGACGTTGTCGCGGCGGCCGACCGGGCGGTCGTGAGCGCCGGCAGCGGCAAGCTGGCACTTGCGTTGGCAAAGTTCTACCCGGGCGGCCTCGTCGCGTTCCTGGATCGGCTGCGCGAGGCGGGCCACGGCGGAGCCGTCGATTCTTGGATCGGGTCCGGTGAGAACCGCCCAGTCCCGGCCTCCGCGATCGCCGGGTGCCTGCCGGATGCGGTCACCGAGCGACTGGCCTACGATCTCAGCCTGCCGGCCGGCCGCGTGCCGACGGCGCTCGCCGAGTTCCTGCCCGCGGCGGTCGCGGCCCAGAGCGAGGACGGCCGGCTGAAGCCGCAGCCGAACTTCAGCACGCAGGTCCGCTGATAGTTTGATCGGCCGCCCCGGCCGAATCGGTCGGCGGTCTCGAGAACTCGCGCCAAAGGGCGGCGCCGGCTGCTTGGGAAAGGCTGTTGCGAATCAGATCGCTAGCGCATCCGGCCGGTTCCGGTACCCGGAACCATGCGCTAAGGTCTGTCCCGACGGAGAGCGACGGGGGATCATCATGAGCTTGCTCGACAGTCTCGGCGGTTCGTTGGGGCAGATGGCGCTCAAGGCGCTCCCCGGCATCATCCAGCAGGTCCTGCCGGGCGGGCTCAACGCGCTGCTGGATCAGCTCCGCCGCTCCGGCTACGAGAGCCAGGTCAATTCCTGGCTGGGCCGCGGCCCGAACGAGCCGATCACCGCCGACGACCTGCAAAAGGTTCTGGACAACGAGCAGGTCCGCCAGATGGCCGCGAAGCTCGGCATCCCGGTCGACCAGCTGTTTCCGACCCTGGCCAAGACCCTGCCGGAAGCGGTGGACCACCACAGCCCGGACGGATCGCTGCAGGTCCCCAAAGCCTGATCGCAAGAGTTTGATCGTTTAAGCCAGCGGTCGCGAACGAGAACGGCGGCCCCTCTCGGGACCGCCGCACGCGCCGCATCGACTGCGGCGTCTCAGTTGCTGGCGAGCTGGGACATCGGATCCACGGGCGATCCGCCCTTCCGGATCTCGAAGTGCAGCTGCGGCGAGGTGACGTTACCGGAGGCGCCGGACTTCGCGATGGTCTGACCGCGCTTGACCTTGTCGCCGGGCTTCACGTCGATCTCGCCGTTATGGGCGTAGGCCGAGACGAACCCGTTGGCGTGGCGCACCAGCACCAGCTTGCCGTAGCCCTTCACGTCCGAGCCGGCATAGGCCACGGTGCCTTCCTCGGCGGCCTTGACCGGCGTGCCCTCCGGCACCGCGATGTTGATGCCTTCGTTGCCCGACGTGCCATAGCCCGAGATCACCCGGCCCTTGGCGGGCCAGCGGAAGCTCTCCGACACCGTCGCATCCGCGACGGACCCGGTGGCGGCGGGCTCCGGCTTGGCTGGCGCGGCGGCGACCGGCTTCGGCGCCTCCTTGGCGGCGACCTTCTCGGGCTTCTCGGCGGCTGCGGCCTTCTGGGCCGCCTCCTTGGCGGCCTTCGCTTCGGCGAGCTTCTGGGTGGCCTCGGCCTTCGCGGCCGCCTTGGCCTCGGCCTTGGCTTCCAGGGCCTTCGCCTCGGCCTTGGCCTTCGCCTCAGCCTTCGGGTCGGCCTTCTTCTCGTCCGCCTTGGCGATCTGGCCGGGGCGAACGTGATGCTTCTTGTCGGCGTCCTTCAGAGACGCTTCCTTGCGAGCCTTGTCCTCGGCGACCTTGCGGGCTGCCGTATCCCGAGCCAGCGCCTCCTTGCGGTCCGCTTCCTTCTCGGCGGCGGCGCGCTTGGACGCCTCCTCACGTTTGGAAGCCTCCTCGCGCTTGGCGACCTCCTTGGCCTCCTCGCGCTTCGAGGCGACCTTGGCCTCGACCTGCCGCGCGTCCTCGCGCTTCTCCTCGGCAGCCCGGGCCGGCCGGGCGGTCATCGGAGCCGCGGCTGGGTTCAGCCCGGAGGCGTTGTAGACCGGGATCACGATCTGCCGGCCGGGAGTGATCTGGCTGGCGTTGGACAGGCCGTTCGCCGACAGGATCGCCGAAGCGGGCACGCCGAAGCGCGTCGACATCTGGTTCAGGCTGTCGTTCTTCGACACCGTGATCTGCGTGCCGCCCTGGGCGCTCCAACCGGAAGCACCGGTCGAGGCGACCCGGGTGGCCGGCGCAGCCGCCGGGGTCGGGGCCGGGATCGCCGTAGCGGCCGGACGCGAGGCAGCGCCGGGGGCGCCAAGCGCCTCGGACTGGATCCGGCCGGTGCGGATCACCGGCGCCGGCTTCAGGCTACCCTCCGGCAGGCTGCCGGTGGCGGCAGGCTCCGACGAGAAGGGGTTTGAAAAAGGGTTGCTCAGGCGCGATGCGTCCGAGGAACAGGCGGCGGCACCGCCACCGATGATGCCGATGAGGGCGACGCGCGACAGCGTCCGTAACCCTCGACCCGTACCGCGCACCCGCATCGACGCACCCGTTTGCCTGACGCAACTTGATGCCCCAATGAAGACGGATTCAGGTTAAGCAACCGTTCCCGTCCGGCCTATCGGTGAGCGCATGACGCTCTGTCTGAGTAGTGGCCGCACTCTGCGCGGGATGAAAGACCGGGGTTTGACCGTGCCTTTTCCGGTCCGGCCGTCACCCCACATCGGAAAGATGTTTACCATTCGCGCCGCCCGCGACAGCCTCGCCGACCTGCCTTCAATCGAGACCCCACGGCTGTCGATCGCCGCGCTGCGGCCACAGGATGCCCAGGATCTCCGCCGGGTCACCGACGATCCGGCGATCACCGCGGCGGTGGATTTCCTGCCGACTCCCTTCACCGTACGCGACGCCGAAGACCTGATCCGCAGCGGTGGGCGCGGCCAGGACCGCTTCCTGGGGGTCTGGATGCACGACGCGGAGGCGGGCCAGCACGCGGCCGCATCCGACCTTGTCGGCGTGGTCGGCACGCATCTGCGCGGCCCCGGTGCGATCGAGATCGGCTACTGGGTCGGTGGCGCAGCGCGGGGGCGCGGCTTGGCCTACGAGGCGGTCTCGGCGATCCTCGAACTCCTCGGCCGGCGGTTCCCGGCCCGTATCATCGTGGCGGAGTGCCGCCCCGGCAACGTCGCCTCCTGGGGCCTCTTGCAGAAGCTCGGCTTTCGCGACACCGGCGAGGAAGGGCACCGTCCCGGGCGACGCATACTCCAGCGCGGCTGAGCCGCGCCTCTTCGCGCCGCAGGACGACTGCAGGCGCCGTCAGGTCAGGTGTTCAGGGCCTCGGCCAGTTCACCCGTCGCAACCTGCGCCGCCTCGGCGGCCCGGCGCTTCTTCTTGCTGCCCCCGACCTTGATGGTGCGCTCATCCTCCGACACGCGCTCGACGAGGGCGAAGCCATGCAGTTCGGCCAGGCAGGCCAGATCCTGCTCCGGCTCCTCGAGCAAGGCATAGAAGGCGGCCCGCACGATATCCTTCTTGGAGGCATCGGGGTGCTTCTCCCGGACGGCGGCGCGCAACGCCTTCGGCGTCATGCCGGGCGCGGCGACACTCCGCAACGTATCCGACAAAGCCTTTATCACCGGCATGTTCTAAGATCCTCAACCCGCATACGCATCACAGGCGAAGTCTATTACGAGAGTTTACGGCGCCACCGCAAGTTCATTGCGATTCCGGAATCGCTCGAATTGTATGGATTTACCAACCTCTGTGTCGAGAATATACCGTATTGGAGAAGTTCCATATTTTAATTCAACGATCAAACCGAAACTTGAGCAGTCTTGCACAACGGTTTCGGATTGTTCTTGAGGCATGAAAAAACCCCCGGGCCTGTGCCCGGGGGTCTTCAAAAGGGCCGGCCCGGAGGCCGGCATGAAGAATCAGATCAGAACGTGATGCCGGTCTCGACCATGTAACGGTCCTGCGAGGTACGGTTGCCGGTGCGGCCGAAGCCGGTGCCCAGCGAGCCCTCTGCAAGATTCCCACGGGTGATGCCGCCGAGCTCGACGTGAGCGTATTCGACCCGGAAGAAGTAACGGTCGAACGTGAAGGTCGGCGTGACGGTGACTGAGAAGGCGTTGCTGCCAGGACCGAAGCCGAGCAGGTTCGTCTGCGTCGAACCCCGCACACCGGTCTGCTCGGTGTACTCGACCCGGCCGGCTAGGGAGAAGTTATCGGTGAAGGAATAGGCCGCCAGCAGGGCACCGCCGTAGGTGGAAGCGGTGTTGCCGATCCCGACACGCAGGTCACGCTCGACATTCGTGAACTGGAAGTAGGGCGAGATGATCCACGGGCCGTTCGCGTAGGTGTAGTTGATGTTGAAAATTCCGCTGTTCTGCTGCGCGTTCGGCGTAGCGAACTGGTAGCGCGGGCTGCGGTCGAGCGAATTGGTGCGCCCGACATTCAAGCCGCCATTGACGCCAATCGTGTTGTAATCGTCCAGCTTGTAGGCAACGTTGCCGGTGAACCACGTAATTTCGTTGGAGAAGAAGCCGTCCGTGCCGGCGAGCGAGACCGAGAGCGGACCGCTGCTGTAATTGACCTGCACGCCTTGGTTGATGAAGTTCTCCTGCACGAACAGGAGGCCGCGGTTGATGTTCAGGTTCTGATAGGTGAACAGCAGCTCGGTGCCGATCAGGGTGAACATCCGTCCGCCCTGGACCGACCATTCATCGTTGATCTGGATCTTGCCGAAGGCGACCGGAACCGGGCCGAACAGCAAGTCGGTCTGGGTGAACGTCCCGAGGGTGGGGAAGCCCAGCTGCGGGATCGAGTAGCCACCCGCCTGGATATAGAACTGGAATGCGCCTTCGGGCTTCTGAATGATGCCCTGTATGTTCGAGAAGTCGAACCGCGCGGAGCGATCCCGATCATTCGGGGCGGCCGGCGTCGAGAACGACGCGAACGGGTTACTCTGCGTGTAGCCGTAGCCGGTGACGGCGCCGCCGACATACAGGTCGCCCAGCGGACCGGCAGAGAAGCAGGTCGGGTTCGGGTTGGCCTTGATCGTACCGCTGTAAACCGGGCCGATCAGGGTGGCCTTGCAGGGCTCGGCCGGAGGCGCGACGGGGACCGGCGCCGGAGCCGAGAGATCGGCCGCGAGGATGCTGGTCGAGGAGAGCAGCACGGTGGCCAAGCCGGCCAGGGTGGATCGCTTCAGCATGGTTTCGCGGCTCGTTTGGATTGGTTCCCGGCCAAGCTGACACCGACCCGCCGCTGATACAAAATCAAACAAATGGCACTTGCCTAGTTTTTAGTCATTCTTGGACGCCAGGGATGGGTCGGCAGAGGTCTGTGGTTTTGTCGCCACATTTTTCAGCCCGCGTTGCTGCGAGACCTTGTCAGACCGGTGCCCGGATCGTGCGATCCTTCGGCAATAGTGACGAATCAGCCCTCTGCACCGATCCGATCGCAGCGAAACCCGCCGAACGCGTTCCGGGCCAGCCGCTCAGCTAGCGCCGGCAAAAATAGAAGCGCCTCCTCGGCGAGGCGCCAGGGCGGATTCACGATGATCAACCCGCTGCCGCACAGCCGTGTCGGATCGTCCGGCCGGTCGATCAGCAGGTCGAGGCGCAGGGCCGGGCGGGGCAGGGCGGCGTCGAGGTCCCCCACCATGCGGTCGATCGCGGCGGCATCCTTGATCGGATACCAGGCCAGGAACACGCCGGTCGGCCATTTTGCGACCGCCCGAACGAGGTGGGTCCCGAGCCGCTCGATCTCGCCCGGCACTTCGTAGGGCGGGTCGATGAGCACGAGGCCCCGCCGCTCGGGCGGCGGGATCTGCGCGTTGACCGCAGTCCAGCCGTCGAGGCTCAGGACCCTGGTGCGCGGGTCGCGGGCGTAGCGCTCCCCCAGGGTCGCGGCATCCTCCGGGTGGAGTTCCACGAACACGCCCTTGTCGCCGGGCCGCAAGGCTTCGCGGATCACCGCGGGCGAGCCGGGATAGGCCATGGCGCCGTAGCGGGCCTGCACTGCCGCGACGGTCTCCCGGTAGGGCGCCAGCAGCGCCTCGACCTCGGGAGCGAAGGGCGTGTCCATCCGGCCCCAGCCGTCCCGCCACTCGCCAGTGCGGGAGGCCTCGTCGGCGGTCAGGTCGTAGACGCCCAGGCCCGCGAAGGCATCGAGCGCCCGGAACGGCTTGTCCTTGAGGCTCAGGTGGGCGAGCACCCGCGCGAGAACGAGGTGCTTGAGCACGTCGGCATGGTTGCCGGCGTGGAAGGCATGCCGATAGTTCATGGCATCGCCCTCAAGCGGATCCTGCGCTCCAGGTCCAGCCTCGGACCGTAAAAACGGTCAAAAAAGTCAGCGGGCGGCGTCGAGGGTGATATCCGGCGCGCGGCAATTGCTCCGGGCGACCTCGGGGCATGGGGTGAAGCCGCGCAGGTCCTTGGAGAAGCAGATCCGCACCTCCTGCAACTGCCCGCGCGTGCAGGTCACCGCCATCATGTCGGGGCGCAGGCCGCGGTTGGCCGCCACGAACTGCCGGGCGATCTCGATCGGCGCCAGGGTCTGCGGGGCGCCGCCGCCCTTGAGCCCCTCGGGGATCGTGACGGCGAGGCGCGCGTCGCGGGCGGCCTGGAAGTAGCGGGCCGGGTCGAGACCGGAGCAGGTGCCGTGGGTGCGCCACTCGTGTCGGGCGAGCCCCTCGCTCGGATAGACCTGGCCAGCCACCTCAAGCGCCTGCCGGGTCGGCGCCCGCTCCACCGCGGAGCAGTTCTGCGGGTAGCCCCGGGCGTATTGCGGCCAGAGCCCGTGCACGACGAAGCCGAGGCCCCGGCCGGGGGTGCATTGCACGTCGTTCCGGCGCTCGCCGACGCCCGCGCAGTAGGTGGGCGACCAGGAGAGTGCCAGCACGTAGAAATCGAACGCGCCGGGCTCGCCCCGCCGGCTGAAGCCGCCGAAATCCTGGGCGGAGGCCGGCCCGGCGAGCAGCAGGCCGGCGAGGCAGGCGGCGCGAGCGCGCATCCTTAGGGCCGCGCCATCCGGCAGGCCGTCGCGTAAGCGTAGGCGAGGTCGCGGTCGAGGCCGTGGACGCAGAACTCGACGCCCCAGGTCGCCCCGATGATGCCGAGGCTCTCACGCACCGAATAATCGACCTTGCGGCGCACCCCGTCCGACGTGGTGACGGTGGCCGAGCAGAACCGGCGCGGATAGGTGTCGAGGCCCCAGGGTCGCCAGGCGGTGCGCTCGATCGTATCGAACGACCGGATCGTCATCGACGAATTCCAGTACTTCGCCTCCTTCTCGGCGAAGTTGGTCGAGACCCGCTCCAGCACGCTCGGGTCCTGGCAGCCGGGAATCTGCGCGTCGAACGGGAAGATCCGCTCCTCGGCGGGCTCGATATCCTCCCGGGCCGAGCGGGCCAGCGCCGGCTGCGCGACGGAGAGGAGTGCCAGCCCGAGGGCGAGGCTGTGAAGGATCGGGCGCATGGCGCGTGCCTCGACGGGGGTGCTGTCCTGCATGCGCGAGACGATGGCTCGGCTGCGCCGCCAGTCAAGCTCTTGCGCACGATCCGGGACGCTTTAACCGATCTGTGCGGCGCAGCCGCTACAGGTCGGGGCCTACCGAGGCACGGCGGAGACCGGTCGACTCAGTAGATCGGCCCCGTGCTCGGCGGCGGCGCACCGAGCTGCAGTGGCTCGTCGTAATCCTGCACCGACTCCTCCGGGGCGGCGGCGACCCGGGGCAGCTGCGATCCGGGGTGCGGGGCGGACCGGCGGCGCGGAGGTGTAGGCCGAGGCCGCGGGCAGGCGCGCCGGGGCGCGGGCGACCTGCGTCGGACTCGCAGCCTTCGACATCGGCGAGACGCCGTAGGGATCGTCCTCCTCGATATCCACCGGGGCCTGCGGCGCGGCCGGCTGGCGCGGCGGCGGCAACGGGCGCGACAGGGGCCGCTCGGCCCCGCTCCCGAGCTGGGGCGTGAACTTGATGAACGGCTGGCAGATCCGCTTCAGGCCGCGCGGGTCGTGCCGGGCGAGGTCGACGTGGATGTGGTCGTAGTGGAACACGTTCGAGCCCGGCGCCAGCACCGTGGTGAAGCGCTGGCAGGCGCCCAGAAAGATCTCGCGCAGGAAGCTCTGCTCGGCCTCGGTACCGCGCCAGCCGCCCTTGACGGTGATGACGTGGCCGTCGGCGAGCTTGATCGACATCACGTCGATCGCGTTGCCGAAACCGTGCTCGGAGAGCTTCGCACCGGGCTGGTTGTTGCGCCCCCGGCAGGAATACGAGCCGGCGTTGATCTCGGCCACGGGCACGCCGAAATACAGGTTCGCGGCGGGTTGGATCGTGTCGGCGAGCCAGGCCTCGGCCTCGGCGAGCGCCGGGCAACCCAGCGTCATACGCTGCTTCATCACAACCGTGCCGCCGGCGAGCCGCGTCACCCGGAAGGGCTGCTGCATGCCGCACGGGCCGGGCCCATCCATCGCCGCGATCGGCGTGATGAACTCGGTCGGCTCGACCAACTTCTTCGCCAGGCAGACTTGCTCCGCCTGGTCGCGCCACGGGTCGCGCCGCTCGAACCGGTTGATCGAGCAAGCGGTGAGCCCCGCGCCGAACAGCGCCAGGGCGGAGAACAGGGATACGCCACGCCACATGACCCGGACGATGCGCACGGTCGCGTAAAGCGTTCGTCAACGGCGATTCGGGATTGGCGCGGCCTGTGGTTTTTGCGGATTGCGCCCGTCGGCGTCTGATCGGGAGCGGTGCCAAATCGTCGGTGGGACGGGCACCCATGCGCCGAACCCGTATTCACACCGGCGGTGAGGGATCGAGTTGACAGAGCCCGTCGACCGCGGACTGAATACAAGATGCTTTCAATCCTCGACCTCCGCGCCCGCATCGAAGCCGGCACCCTGACGCCTTCGGGCGCGATCGATCTGTGCCGCGCGGCCATCGCCGCGCGGGAGCCGGAGCTGCGGGCGCTGGTCACCCTGGACGACAACCCGGCCATCCCGGAGTCCGGACCGCTCGCCGGCATCGCGGTGGGCGTGAAAGACATCATCGACAGCGCCGGCCTGCCGACGCAGATGGGTTCGTCGCTGTACGCCGGCTGGCAGCCCCGGGGCGATGCCTCGGTGGTGGCGCGTCTGAAGAGCCTTGGCGCCGTGGCGCTCGCCAAGACCACCACCACGGCCTTCGCCAGCAGCGACCCGACCGCGACCGTCAACCCGCACGATCCCGGCCACACCCCGGGCGGATCCTCGGCGGGCTCGGCCGCCGCGGTGGGCGCCGGGATGCTGCCCTTGGCGCTCGGCACGCAGACGGCGGGCTCGGTGATCCGGCCGGCGAGCTATTGCGGCTGCGCGGCGGTGAAGCCGTCGTTCCGGCTGATCCCGACGGTCGGGGTCAAGACGTATTCCTGGGCGCTCGATACGGTCGGGCTGTTCGCAGCCGGCGTCGCGGACGTCGCCCACGCGCTGGCGCTGGTCACCGGGCGACCGGAGATCGACCGGGCCGAGACCGGCTCGGCGCCACGGATCGGCCTCGTGCGGCAGGATTTCGCCGAGGCGCCGGAGCCCGCCGCCGAGGCGGCGCTGGACCGCGCCCGGCGGGCGGCCGAGCGGTCCGGTGCACAGGTCACCGACCTGACGCTGCCGGCGGAGCTGGCGCTCGCCTGGGAGCGCCACCGGATCATCCAGAACTACGAGGGCCGGCTGGCGCTGGCCTGGGAGTACGACGGCCAGCGCGACGCGCTGCCGCCGCGGGTCCGTGAGCATCTCGACGCCGGCGCGGCGATCGGCGCCGCGGAGTACGACGAGGCCCGCCGCCACGGCCACCGGGCCCGCCGGGTGCTCAAGGGCCTGTTCGCCGAGTACGACGCGATCCTCACCTTCTCGGCGCCGGGCCCGGCCCCCGCGACCCTGGCCTCGACGGGCGACCCGCGCTTCAACCAGCTCTGGACCCTGATGGGCGTGCCCTGCGTGAACGTACCGGTGCCGGGCGACCGCCTGCCGGTGGGCGTGCAGGTGATCGGCCGCTTCGGCGACGATGCCCGGGCCCTGGCGGTGGCGCGGATGATCGAGGACGCGCTGCGCGGGTGACGCGTCGGCAGCGCGGATGGCAGGGCCAGGAATTTGGACCTACGGGCGAACGCGGCCGGACTCGTCCGTGGGTCCGGATGCCGGTCTCGCCTACGCATTGGCTGATATCGACCCGACCTAGCCGCATGGTCGACCATAGGCGCTTCCCAAGAGCGGACATTCGCCGGTCGTCAGGCAACTTCGGCTCAGGGTGGTGAGCGGTCTCCACCCCAGGCCTCGAAGGCGGACCTTGGCTCCACGCCCGCTACGTGAGGTTCAAACCTCCATCCGACAGCAAGATTTCCCCGGTAAGATAGTCCGAGGCCGCCAGCAGTGCGACGGCCTGGGCGATATCCTCCGGCTTGGCAGCGCGGCGCATGGGCGACCGCTCCCGCCAGAGCGCCTGGGCAGCAGTCCAATCGGCTGTCAGGGGTGTATCCACTAACCCGGGAGCAACGGCATTCACACGAATGTCCGGCGCCAACGATACGGCGAGCAGGCGGGTCATGTGATTCAACGCCGCCTTCGATGCGGCATAGGGGATCGATGCCCCCTTGGGTCTGATCCCCGCGTGCGAGCTGATGTTGACAACACACGCTGAACGACCTCGCCGCGCGGCGTCCCGCAAAGCGGTTTCGGCTTCTGCCACGAGGCGAAACGGCGCCACTACGTTGACCTCGTGCAACTCGTGCCAGACGGCTGGCGAGGCGGCCTTGAGATCGGCGTGAGGGATGACCCGGCTGATGCCTGCGTTGTTGACCAAGACATCGAGACGCCCCCAGAAGGCGATGGCCTGCCGCACCAGCTTGACCCTGTCGGCGTCATCGGCCAGATCGGCCTGGACGTATGCGGCCCTCCCGAGTTCGGCGGCTAGCGCGTGTCCCGTCTCCGCAGACTTGCGCGAGTGCAACACGACCGCGTAGCCATCGCTGGACAGCCGACGCGCTATCGCCGCCCCGATGCCGGACGTGGACCCGGTCACGAGGGCGACGGGCGGCTCATCCTCAGGGCGCTGGCTCAAGGATTATCCTCCATCCTACGGCCAAGCGGTCTCGGGCCCAGTTACGACCACGTGATCGCCGCAATGGCCCAAGGCGCGGCGTTGTCGTCGGCTTCGGATACCGGAGTTGCCGCATCCAGGAGCGGACATTCGGGGCAGCTGCTTCGGTCGTGAGCGGGCGTGATGGCAGTGTTCGCTTCGCAAGCGGACCGTCCACAAACCACCCTCCGAGACAACGTCACGGCCAAACCGGGCAAGTTCGGGCTCGCGGCCCCGCGCCTCAGGCCATGCGCCTCAACTGCTCGGATCCTCGTGCAGCGTGTCCTCCACGTAGAGCTGCTCCAGCAGCACCTTGATCACCGCCATCAGCGGCAGAGCGAGGGCGATGCCCCAGAGGCCGAAGATCACGCCGAGGATGAGCTGGCCGGCGAAGATCGTTGCCGGGGGTATGTCCAGAGCGCGCTTCTGGATGAACGGCGTCAGGCCGTAGCTCTCCAGGCACTGCACCGCCAGATAGACGCCGACGGCGCCGATCACCGCTTTGAGGCCCGAGGCGAGGGCCGCCAGGATGATCACGATGCCCGCCACCAAAGGTCCCACGGTCGGCACGAAGGCCAGCAGCCCGGCTTGGAGGCCGAGGATCAGCGCGCCGCCGATCCCCAGGAAGGCCAGCCCGGCCCAGGTGCAGACGAAGATCACCGCCATGATGATCAGCTGGCCGAACAGCCAGTGCCGCAGGGTTTCGCCCGCACCGTCCAGCACCTTGGCGGCGCGCCGCCGCTTCTTCGGCGGCACGAACCGCAGCACCCCGTCCCGGTAGGCCTCCGGGTCGGCCGCGAAGGCGAGCCCCAGGAACGCGATCACCAGCAGGTTGCCCAGGGCATCGAACAAGCCGAGGATCACGGCCGCCGCCGGCCCAAGGACGCTGCCCGCGTCGGAGACGATCGAGCTGCTGCTCTTGAGCAGGCCGTTGGCGAGTCCGCCGAGGCCGCCCTCCTTCTGGCCGGGCTCGGCCGAGCCGTCCTTCGGCGCCAGGCTCGGCACGTCGATACCGCGCTCGGACAGCCAGCTCGACACCGTGCCGGCCTGATTCTTGATCGTGGTTCCGAGATCGCGGCCCTGCTGCACGATGGTGGCTCCGCCGTAGGATGCGAAGCCGATCACCCCGACGGCGACCGCGAGGCTGGCGATCGTCAGGCGCAGGCCCCGGGGCAGGGGCAGGACGTGGCCGAGCCCCCGGGTCAGGCCGTCGAGGAACACGCCGAGCAGCACGCCTGCGAAGATCAGCAGGAGCGTGCCCACCGACATCCAGGCCAGCGCCAGCGCCGCGACGAAGCAGACGACGGCGATCCCCGAAGCCGCCAGCGGCAAGGCTCCGCGCCAGGGCCCGACCGGGCCGTCCAACTCCCGAGATTGACCGTCCGTCATCATTGCTCCTGCGTGGCGGGCTCACGAACGCCCCTGACCGGCCGGGGTCAAGGGTGGCGCCGTACCAAGCTTGTGTGCGGCCGGACGAGACCGGACGGCCTTTCGCGCGTTGTCCGCCCACGCAAGCGCTCCCGCCGGGAGCCGGACGCATCCAGGAGAGACCGCGTGAGCAGCAACGAGCCCCACACCCATTCCCTCGGCCCCGGCCGGACCGTGGATACGGGCGACCAGGTCAGCAGCGTGGTCATCCTCGGCCTCGCCGTCGCGGGCGCCCTGGCGGCGGTGCTGCTCAACGCGATCCTGTAGGGCGTGTTCTGGCGCGAAACGGCGAGCGCTCCGAGTCGTCCCGCGCTGGGTCACGGGCCGCATTCCGCTGACGCTGCATGTGCCCGGGAAAGACTGTCTGGGGAATGACTGGACGGCGCGGGGTCTATTGTCCCCAGCGCTCGGCCGCCGCGTCGTCGTGGGCGGCGGCCTCGACCCAGCCGCCGACGGTGCCGTCGGCCAGATGCTCGCGCTTCCAGAACGGCGCACGGGTCTTCAGGTAGTCCATCAGGAAATTCGCCGCCTCGAAAGCCGCGACCCGGTGGCTGGAGGCGGTCACCACCAGTACGATGCCGTCGCCCGGACACACGCGTCCGTGGCGATGGATCACCCGCAGCGCCTGAAGCGGCCAGCGGGCGACGGCGTCCTCGGCGACCCGGAGGATCTCCGCCTCCGCCATGCCCGGATAATGTTCGAGTTCGAGCGCCGCGAGCCGGCCGGCCTCGTCCCGGCACAGGCCCGTGAAGGTGACGACCGCCCCGGCCCGGCCGCCGAGTTCGGCGCTCACCCGGGCGATCTCGGCGGCGGTGTCGAACGGTTCGGCCTGGATGGCGACGCTCGGTGCGGGGGCGCTCATGCTGCGGTCCAACATCCTCGTCCGACGATCCTCAGGCGGCGCGTGCCGGTCCCACGCCTGTCACACCCGGCCGCGCCTCTATATGGCACGTGAAGTCGCATTCGCCCCGGTCGCGGGCGTGATCGGCGGAGAAGGATGACCGTGTGACCCCCGACCTGATCCTGCCCTACGCGGGCGTCCTGCCGGATTTCACGAGCCACCCGGTCTGGTGCGGGCGCGGCAGCACGGTGATCGGCGCCGCCCGGATCGGCGCGCAGGCCTGGATCGGAGACGAGGCGGTGATCCGCGCCGACGGGCAGGCCATCACCCTCGGGGACAGATTCTGGCTCGGCCACCGCTCGACGGTGCACATCGCCACGCTCACCCACGCGACGCAGGTCGGCGACCGGGTCACGGTCGGGCGCAACAGCGTCGTGCATGCCTGCACGATCGGCTCCGACGTCGTGATCGAGGACGACGTCGTGATCCTCGACGGCGCCGAGATCGGCGACACCGCGGTGATCGAGGCGGGTGCAACCGTGTTCCCGCGCATGAGGCTCGCGGGTGGATACGCCTATGCCGGCAGCCCGGCGCGGCCGAGCCGGCCGGTCGGCCCGGACGAGGTCGCCGAGCGCGCCGAGCGCCTGCGCGAGCGGATGGGCGACGGGGCATCCGTCGAACCTGGGCTCCCCCCGGAGGTGGAGGACAGCGTGTTCGTGGCTCGGACGGCGCGCTTGCGTGGACGGGTGAGCCTGGGGGCCGGCGTCAGCGTCCTGTTCTCTTGCGATCTCAACGCCGAGGCCGGGCCGATCGTGGTCGGGGCCGACACCAACATCCAGGACAACACGACGATCCGAAGCCGAGCCGAGGGTGTCGTGATCGGGCGCGACACGACCATCGCCCACAACGTTCGGATCGCCGATTGCCGGATCGGCGCGCGGGCCCTGATCGGCATCGGCGCCACGGTCGCCCCCGGCACACTGATCGCCGACGACGTCATGCTGGCGGCCGGCGCCACCACCGATCCTGGCCAGATCCTGGAGGCCGGCTATCTCTGGGGCGGCCGCCCGGCCCGGATCCTCGCGCCGCTCGACGCCGAGAAGCGCGCGATGATGATCCGCATCGTCGAGGGCTACTGCCAGCACGGGCGGGAGTATCGGGCCGCGCAGGCGGACCTGGCCTGACGGTGCGGCCCAATACGGCCGGAACGCTCAGTGCTGCAGGATCTTCGACAAGAAGGTCTGGGCGCGCTCGGAGCGGGGGCTGCCGAAGAAGTCCTCCTTCCTGGCATCCTCGACGATCTCGCCGCGGTCCATGAAGATCACCCGGTCGGCGACCTTGCGGGCGAAGCCCATCTCGTGGGTCACGACCATCATGGTCATGCCCTCCTTGGCGAGCTCGACCATCACGTCGAGCACTTCGCCGACCATCTCGGGATCCAGCGCCGAGGTCGGCTCGTCGAACAGCATCACCACCGGGTTCATGGCGAGCGCCCGGGCGATCGCCACGCGCTGCTGCTGACCGCCCGAGAGCTGGCCCGGGAACTTGTCCGCCTGGGCGCTCAGGCCCACCCGGGCCAGCAGGTCGAGGCCGCGCTTCTTCGCGTCCTCGGCGCCGCGCCCCAAGACCTTGCGCTGGGCGATGGTGAGGTTCTCGGTGATCGACAGGTGCGGGAACAGCTCGAAATGCTGGAACACCATGCCGACCCGGGAGCGCAACTTGGGCAGGTTGGTCGACTTGTCGATCACCTTGGTGCCGGCGACGGTGATCTGGCCCTTCTGGAACGGCTCGAGGGCGTTGACGCACTTGATCAGTGTCGACTTGCCCGAACCCGAGGGGCCGCAGACCACCACGACCTCACCCTTGGCGACCTTGGTGGAGCAGTTGGTCAGCACCTGGAAGTCGCCGTACCATTTGCTGATGGCGTCGATCGAGATCATCGTCCCGCCGGGGGCCGCGTCCGGTACGCCGGAGACGAGGGCGCCCGGCTGCAGCCCGGCATCGCGAGGCGCGTGGGCGGCGTCGGCGACGGGTTCCTTGACGGACGGGGCCGGCATCGGGGTCGAGGTCATGGCGCGGACTCCAGTGTCGGTCAGCGGATGATGGCGACGCGGCGCTGCAGGCGACGCACCAGGAACGAGGCCGTGAAGCAGATCACGAAGTAGACGATGGCGGCGAAGATATACATCTCGACGAGGCGGCCGTCGCGCTGCGCCACCTTCGAGGCGGCGCCCATGAAGTCGGTGAGCGAGAGCACGTAGACCAGGGAAGTATCCTGGAACAGCACCACGGTCTGCGTCAGCAGAAGCGGCAGCATGTTGCGGAAGGCCTGCGGCAGGACGACGTTGGCCATGGTCTGCCAGTAGTTCATCCCGAGCGCCAGGGCCGCCCCGGTCTGTCCCTTCGGGATCGACTGGATGCCGGCCCGCATGATCTCGGAGAAGTAGGCCGCCTCGAAGGCCATGAAGGTGATCAGCGCCGACGGGAAGGCGCCGACCTGGATCGGGGTCGAGGCGCCGGTCACGTAGGCGCCGATATACGGTACCAGGAAGTAGAACCAGAAGATCACCAGCACCAGCGGCAGCGAGCGGCACAGCTCGACATAGCCCTTGGCGAGGTGGCTGAGGCCCGGCACGCTCGAGAGCCGGGCCATCGCCAGCAGCGTGCCGATGATCACGCCACCGACCGCCGCCATGGCGGTGAGCGTCACCGTGAAGACCATGCCCTGCCCGAACAGGTAGGGCAGGGACGAGAGGATGACGTTGAAATCGAAATTCGAGAGCATCGGGACCTGTTCGCGGTGGCCGAGCGCCGGCGGATCGGGGAAATCGGGGGCGGGGCCGGCGCCTCAGCGCTGGCCGGGGATCGCGACGGCGCGCTCCAGGTAGGTCGCCGCGGTGACGACCACGAGGTTGACGATCACGTACAGCAGCGTCGCCGCCGTGAACGCCTCGAACACCTGGAACGAGAATTCCTGCATCGAGCGGGCGCGAGCGGTCAGCTCCAGGAGGCCGATCGTCAGGGCCACGGAGGTATTCTTGAGGTTGTTCAGGAATTCCGAGGTCATCGGCGGCAGGATGATCCGGTAGGCGTTCGGCAGCAGGACGTACCGGTAGGTCTGGTAGACCGTGAAGCCCATCGCGGTGCCGGCCATGTTCTGGCCACGCGGCAGCGACTGGATGCCGGCCCGGACCTGTTCGGCCACCCGCGAGGCGGTGAAGAAGCCCAGGCACACCACCGCGGTGTAGAACGGCGCGTCAGGCATCTGCTTGATCGCGTCGCCGAACTGCGTCGGCACCACCTCGGGCAGCACGAAGTACCAGAGGAACATCTGCACCAGCAGCGGCACGTTCCGGAACAGCTCGACATAGGTCGTGCCGATCGCGTTGGCGGTCTTCGACGGCAACGTGCGCAGCACACCGATCAGGGAGCCGAGGAAGAACGCGATGACCCAGGAGCACAGGGCGGTGGCGATCGTCCACATGAGCCCGGAGAGCAGCATGTCGAGATAGGTGCCCGTGCCCTCGGGCGAGGCATCGAAGAAGATGCGCCAGTTCCAATTGTAGTTCATCGCGCTGGTTCTGCCCTGATCTTACGAAGGCGCACCGCAGGGCAGGGCCCCGCGGTCCGCGTCACGCTGGACGGCTCTCAGTAGGCCGCCGGATCGGGGCTGGCGATCGGCGTCGTGAACTGCTTCTTCATCTCCGCGCTCATCGGCAGGTTGAGGTTGATGTTGCGCGGCGGGATCGGCTGGGTGAACCACTTGTCGTAGAGCGCCTTGCCCTCGGGGCTCGTATAGAGCTTGGCGGTGGCCTCGTCGGCGACCTTCTTGAACGCCGTGTCGTCCTTGCGCACCATGATCCCGTAGGGCTCGGGCTTGGACAGGGCTTCGGTGGAGATCTCGTAGGCCGACGGGTCCTTGGAGGAGGCGGCCAGCGAGGCGAGCAGCACGTCGTCCATCACGAACGCCACGGCGCGGCCGGTCTCGACCATCAGGAACGCCTCGGCATGGTCCTTGGCCGGCAGGATCGTCAGGCCGAGCTTCCGCTCGGTGTTGGCCTCGTTGATCTGCTTGATGTTCGTGGTGCCGGAGGTCGACACAACGGTCTTGCCCTTCAGGTCCTCGATCGTGTGCAGGTTGGCCGACTTCTTCGAGACGTAGCGGGTCGCGGTCAGGAAGTGCGAGTTGGTGAACCACACCTGCTTCTCGCGCTCGGCGTTGTTCGTCGTCGAGCCGCACTCGAGGTCGATCGTTCCGTTCGCCATCAGCGGGATGCGGGTGGCGGAGGTGACCGGGTTGAGCTTAACCTCGAGGTTCGGGAGGCCCAGATTGGCCTTCACGGCGTCGGCGATCTTGAAGCAGATCTCCATCGCGTAGCCGACCGGCTTCTGGTCGCCGCCGAGATAGGAGAACGGCACGGAGGCGTCGCGGTAGCCGATGACGATGGCGCCGTTGTCCTTCACCTTCTTGAGGGTACCGGTCAGATCCTCGGCCCGCAGGCTGAGGGGGGCCAGGGCGAGGCTCAGGCCGAGCGCCGCGGCAAGGCCACGGCGAGCGATATCAGACTGCATCGGTACGGAACTCCTGGATCGTGTCGAACGGGATCGGCTGGCGGCTCGGCGCTCGGCCCCGCCCGCTCGGGCGACGCCTCTGCAATGATGGTGCCGGAAGCTGGGCTGCAGCGCCGCGCAGGTCTGTGGCGGACGACGTACGACCGGCCGCCACCGTCGCGCGAGCGTCCCCGGTTGCGTGTCCCGCCGCCGTCATTCGGCCTCCCCCGGCAGGTCGCGGCAGCTTGCCGGCCCGCGTGCCGCCGGCATCATGCACAATTCTTGAGCGTACGCACCGGGTAGCGCGGCGGGAAGAACAATTAAGGCTGACGAATCCACCGTTCCGGAAACGCAGACGCCGCCCCGCACGCGTGCGAGGCGGCGTCTGCCCGGATTGGATGCAGATTACTTGGTCAGTTCGTTGCCGGTGTAGTCGATCTTGCCATCGGCGCCCTTCTTCCACTCGTACAGGACGTAGTCCGGCCGGGTGATGTCGCCCTTCTTGTCGTACGCGATCGGGCCGACAACCGTGTCGACCGGCTTGCCCTGGTGCAACCACTCGGCGAGCTTCTTGCCGTCGGTGGATCCGGTCTCGGCCATCGCCTTGGCGAGCACCTGGACGGAGGCATAGGAATAGAGCGTGTAGCCCTCGGGATCGATGTTCTTGGCCTTGAACGCGGCCAGGGCGGCCTTGGCGTTCGGGTTCTTGCGGGCATCCGGCGGGAAGGTGGTCAGCGTGCCCTCGGCGGCCGGACCGGCGATCGCCACCAGCTCGCGGTCGACCATGCCGTCGCCGCCCATCAACGTGGCCTTGAGGCCCTGGTCGCGCATCTGGCGCAGGATCAGACCGGCCTCGGTGTAGTAGCCGCCGAAATAGACGATGTCGACGTTGGCCGACTTCAGTTTCGAGACGAGGGCCGAGTAGTCCTTCTCACCGGGGTTGATGCCCTCGAAGATCACCGGCTTCACGCCCTTGGCCTTGAGCACCATCTGGGTCTCGTCGACGAGGCCCTTGCCGTAGGGGGTCTTGTCGTGGACGAAGGCGATCTTCTTGTCCTTGTAGTTGGCCACCAGATAGGCGCCCGCCACCGCAGCCTGCTGGTCGTCGCGGCCACAGGTGCGGAAGGTGTTCCACATCCCGCGCTCGGTGAACTTCACGTTGGTCGAGGCCGGGGTGATCTGGATGATTCCGGCGTCGAGGTAGACGTCGGAGGCCGGGATCGACACGCCGGAATTGTAGTCCCCGACCACCATCTTGACGCCGTCGCTGGCGAACTTGTTGGCCACCGAGACACCCTGCTTGGGGTCGGAGGCATCGTCGCCGATCAGGACCGTCAGGGTCGTGCCCTTGATCCCGCCGGCCTTGTTGATGTCGTCGACGGCTTGGCTGGCGCCGTTCTTGAACTGGACGCCGATGGCGGCGCTGTTGCCGGTAATCGGCGCCGCGATGCCGAGCTTGACCTCGGCCGCCTGCGCCGCGGCGATCATTGCACCGAGAGCGAGCCCGGCGAGCAGAAACGATCTCATCGCTAACATCCCCTAGATTACAGGTCCGCCTGTGCGGATCCGGCCGAACTCACCGTCCCCCGTCCGCCACGGAATCCCGTGTACGCCACGTCAGCGGTGAGGTTCTTTCGTAGAGCCAGCGGTACTGGCTCGTCATCTGGCGCGTCCGCGTGAACCGGAAGCCGGCCGCACCGATGATCATGACGACGGTCGCGTCGATCGCGTAGTAATGGAGCGAGACGAGCGTCCCCGAGAACAATGCGAAGTGGATGAAGCGCACGGCCGCCGCCACGAGGAGCAGCGCGAGCGCGCATTGCCAGAATGGCCGCCAGCCCCGGGCGACCGCGCGGGCGGCCATCCAGCCGGCCCAGCCGCCCATCACCACGGTGACGAGCAGGAACAGCCAAGCCGATTCCTCCTCGTACAGGATCCCCTGCAGCATGCTCATGCCCCGACCGGGCCGGTATGGCCCCCTTCCAGATAGGCGGCCTTGACGTTCGGATCGTCGAGCAGCGCCCTGCCGGTTCCGCTCAACGTGACGCGACCGTTGACCAGCACGTAGCCGCGATGGGCGAGCTTCAGGGCGTGGTAGGCGTTCTGCTCGACCAGAAAGATCGTCATGCCGTCCGTGCGGTTCAGCTCCCGGATCGCGTCGAAGATGCCCTTGACCACCAGCGGCGCCAGGCCGAGCGACGGCTCGTCCAGGAGCAGCAGGCGCGGACGGCTCATCAGCGCCCGGGCGATGGCCAGCATCTGCTGCTCGCCCCCCGACATCGTGCCGGCGCGCTGGTTCAGGCGCTCCTTCACCCGCGGGAACAGGGTGCAGACCTTCTCGAGATCCTCCTGGAAGTAGCGCTCGCCGTGGAGCGAGGCGCCCATCTGGAGGTTCTCGAACACGCTCATCCGCGGGAAGACCCGGCGGCCCTCCGGCGATTGTGCGACGCCGAGCCGGGCGATCTCGTGGGTCGGCAGCCGGGTGATGTCGCGCCCGTCGTACGTGATCGTCCCGGTGCGCGCCTGGGGGCTGCCGAAGATCGTCATCATCAGGGTCGACTTGCCGGCGCCGTTGGCGCCGATCAGCGTGACGATCTCGCCGTCGGCGACGTCGATATCGACGCCCCGTAGGGCTGCGACGCTGCCGTAATAGGTCGAGACGTCGCGCACCGCGAGGAGCGGGGGCTTGCCCCCCGCCTGGATCGCCCGGGTTTCCTCGACCAGGACGTTGATACCGGCCACGCTCATACCGAAGCCTCCGAGCGGTTCACGTCCGGACGCGTCGGGTCCCCGTGCGGCACCGTGATGCCGACCTCGGCCTCCACGGCTTCCACCTCGTCGTCCTCGACGCCCAGATAGGCGGCGATCACCTTCGGATCCGCCCGCACCTCGGCCGGGGTGCCGTCGGCGATCTTCTGGCCGTAATCCAGCACGACCACGTGATCCGAGATCTCCATCACCACCGACATGTCGTGCTCGATCAGCAGCACGGAGGTGTCGTGCGCGTCCCGGATGTGGCGCAGCAGCGCGTTGAGCTCGGCGGACTCACGCGGGTTGAGGCCCGCGGCCGGCTCGTCGAGGCAGAGCAGCACCGGATCGGTGCACATCGCCCGGGCGATCTCCAGCCGGCGCTGGGCGCCGTACGGGAGGGCGCCGGCCGGATCGTCGGCCCGCGCCATCAGGTCGATCCGGTCGAGCCAGGCCTTGGCCCGCTCGATCGCCTCGGCCTGCGCGTCCCGGTAGCCCTTGAGGCCGAGCAGACCGAACAGGGTGTAGCCGGAGGCGCGCATCAGCGGCTTGTGCTGGGCGACCAGCAGGTTCTCCAGCACCGTCATGCCCTGGAACAGGCGGATGTTCTGGAAGGTCCGGGCCACCCGGGCGGTGCGGTTGACCGCGTGGTTCGGCAGCCGCTCCAGTAGGTGCGTGGTGCCGTCGTCATGGGCGAGCCGGAGCATGCCCTCGGTCGGCTTGTAGAAGCCGGTGATGCAGTTGAACACCGTGGTTTTGCCGGCCCCGTTCGGGCCGATCAGGGCGGTGATGTCGCCGCGCCTGGCCTCGAAGGACAGGCCGGAGACGGCGGTGAGCCCGCCGAACCGCATGGTCAGGTGCTCGACGGCGAGCACCGGCGGGGCGGAGACCTGCGCCTGCGCCCGGGGATCCGGATGAAGCGCCATCAGCCGTGCCCCTCGCTCACATGCGCACCCGAGACGGCGCGGCGCTCGCCCAATGACACGGAGGGCAGGCGCACCGAGATCAGGCCCCGCGGTCGCCAGACCATCATCGCCACCATGGCGAGCCCGAACAGCAGCAGGCGGTACTCGTTAGGATCGAAGCCGTCACCGAAGACGGCTTTGAGGAAGCCGAGGTTGCGCAGCATCTCGGGGCCGCCGACCATGGCCACCGCCGCGATGGCGACGCCGACCTGGCTGCCCATGCCTCCCAGCACCACGATTGCCAGGATGATCGCGCTCTCCAGGAAGTTGAAGCTCTCAGGGCTGATGAAGCCCTGGCGCACCGCGAAGAACGAGCCCGCGATGCCGCCGAACGCCGCCCCGAGGGCGAAGGCCGTGAGCTTGGTCGCCGTGGTGTCGATGCCGAGTGAGCGGCACGCGATCTCGTCCTCGCGCAGCGCCTCCCAGGCCCGCCCGATCGGCAGCCTGCGCAGGCGCAGGGTGACGAAGTTCGTGAACAGGGCCAGCGCAAGGATGAGGTAGTAGAGGAACACCAGCCGGTGCATCGAATCGTACGGGATGCCGAACCGGGCGGCGAAGCCGTCCTCGCCGGCGCTGAACGGGATGCCGAAGAAGGTCGCCCGCGGGATCGACGAGATGCCGGCCCCGCCCCCGGTCACGTCCGTCCAGTTGATCAGGACGAGGCGGATGATCTCGCCGAAAGCCAGCGTCACGATCGCGAGGTAGTCGCCGCGCAGGCGCAACACGGGGAAGCCGAGCAGCATCCCCCACAGGCCGGCGAACACGCCCGCCAGCGGCAGGCAGATCCAGAACGACAGGCCGAAGGTGGTCGACAGCAGCGCGTAGGAATAGGCGCCGACGGCGTAGAAGGCGACGTAGCCGAGATCGAGCAGGCCGGCGAGGCCGACCACGATGTTGAGGCCCCAGCCGAGCATCACGTAGGTCAGGATCAGGATGCCGAGATCGATCCAGTAGCGCGCCGACGACAGGCCGCCGGTGGCCGCAGCAGCGATCGCCGGCAGGGTCAGGGCGATGCCGACGAACAGGTACAGGCCGACCTTTGAGGTCTTCTGTCCGGCCGCGGGCTCGCCCTGGACCGCCTCGGTGGCCTGGGCCGGGGAGGGGGTCAGGGCGCGGCGGGCGTCCCGGCGCAGGAGAACGAGGCGCTGGAGGACGCGGACGACGAAGATCGCCGCGCACAGCGATGCCACGAGGCCCCAGCGGGGCAGGAGCAGGAGGTCGCTGCCGGGTCCGGCCTCCGTGCGGTAGCTGATGATCGGCACGCAGAGGCCGAAGGCGACGAGCGCGTAGATCGCGGCATCGCGCAGGATGCCGGCCATCGCGGATCCGGGAATCGCGGTGGCGGTGGTCGCGGAGTTGGGGTTCGCCATCAGACCTTCTCGACCTCCGGCCGGCCCAGGATGCCAGACGGCATGAAGATCAGCACGATCGCCAGGATCGAGAACGCGGCGACGTCCTTGTACTCGATGGAGAAGTAGGCCGACCAGAAGGTCTCGATCAGCCCGATGATCAGGCCGCCGAGCACGGCGCCGGGGAGCGAGCCGATCCCGCCGAGCACCGCCGCGGTGAACGCCTTCACGCCGGGCACGAACCCGTCCGAGAACGACACGACGCCGTAGTACATCAGGTAGAGGACCCCGGCGACGGCCGCGAGCGCGGCGCCGAGCACGAAGGTCAGCGAGATCGTCCGGTCGACGTCGATGCCCAGCAGGGCGGCCATCTTGCGGTCCTGCTCGCAGGCGCGCTGCGCCCGGCCGAACGGGGTCCGCTGCACGAGATACCAGAAGCCGGTGAGCAGCACGGCCGTGACCGCCATGATCAGGATCTGCTTGTAGGCCAGGAACACCGCGTAGCCGTCGCGCTCGAACAGCGTGATGCCGCCCGAGAGCATCGGCGGCGTCGGCTTGTTGCGTGCGCCCTGCACCACCTGGACGAAGTTCGACAGGAAGATCGAGACGCCGATCGCCGAGATCAGGGGCGCCAGCCGGAACGAGCCGCGCAAGGGCCGGTACGCGATCCGCTCGATCGCCCAGCCCCACAGGGCGGTGAGCACCATGGCGACCACGAGGACGATCAGGAATGCCAGGGCGATCGAACTAATGCCCAGCCAGGTCGTCAAGAGAAGGAAGGTGATCAGCGCAATGAAGCAAGAGACCATAAACACATCGCCATGGGCGAAGTTTACCATTCCAATAATTCCGAACACCATCGTGTAACCGATCGCGATCAGACCGTAGATCGAACCGAGCGTAAGCCCGTTTATCAGCTGTTGTACGAAGACGTCCATGTATTCTCGCGGGCGCAGGTTTTTGGTCCAGCCTGCAGAAACGGCAGGCAAGCCGGGAGAGCAAGTCTCGTACCGCAGCTGCGACCGGTCGGCCACAGGTTTCAACCCCGGGCGAACGTCCCGGGAAAACAGTCGGCCAAGTCAGTAACACCCCGCGAATGGGCTTGCATCTGGCGTAGTTCGTGCTTCACGTTAACGAAAATCAATGCTGGTCCATCCCGGGCGGCGACGAGGAGCAGTACCGATGTCGGGTTCACGGCTCACGACGTTGATTTTCATCGGCATGCTGCTCGGGATAGCGGTGGGCTACGCCTGCAGCATCACCTGGCCGGATCCGCAGACGGCCAAGGAAATCGCCGGCTATATCGCACTGGTCTCGGACATCTTCCTCCGCCTGATCAAGATGATCATTGCGCCGCTGGTGTTCTCGACACTTGTCGTCGGCATCGCCCATCTCGGGGATACCGCCGCGGTCGGCCGGGTCGGTGGAAAAGCGTTGCTCTGGTTCGTCGGGGCCTCGTTCTGCTCGCTGATGCTGGGCTTGATCCTGGTCAACCTGATGCAGCCGGGCCACAACCTGAACCTGCCCCTGCCCGATGTCGGCGCCGGCACCGGGCTCAAGGCGGCTTCGCTGTCGCTCAAGGAATTCGTCACCCACCTGGTGCCCAAGAGCGCCGTGGAGGCGATGGCCAACAACGAGATCCTGCAGATCGTGGTGTTCTCGATCTTCTTCGGCGTGGCGCTCGCGGCGCTCGGCGAGAAGGGGCACTTCCTGGCCCAGGGCATCGAGGGCCTGGCCGACGTCATGCTCAAGGTGACCGGCTACGTGATGCTGTTCGCCCCCGTGGCGGTGTTCGCGGCCATTGCGGCCACGATTACCACGCAAGGGATCGGCGTCCTCGTGACCTACGGCAAGTTCCTGGTCGAGTTCTACGCCGGCCTCGCGGTGCTCTGGGCGCTGCTGATGGGCGTCGGCTTCCTGATGCTCGGCGGCAGCGGCATCATGCGGCTGTTCAACCTGATCAAGGAGCCGTTCGTGCTCGCCTTCTCGACCGCGTCGAGCGAGGCGGCCTACCCGAAGATGCTGACCAACCTCGAGCAGTTCGGCGTGCCCAATCGCATCACCTCGTTCGTGCTGCCGATGGGTTACTCGTTCAACCTGGACGGCTCGATGATGTACTGCACCTTCGCGGTGATGTTCATCGCCCAGGCCTACAACATTCCTCTCACCTGGGGCCAGCAGCTCACGATGCTGTTCCTGCTGATGGTAACCTCGAAGGGCATGGCCGGCGTGCCGCGCGCCTCGCTGGTGGTGATCTCGGCGACGCTGGCGCAGTTCAACATCCCCGAAGCCGGCCTGCTGCTGATCATCGGCATCGATCAGTTCCTGGATATGGGCCGCTCGGCCACCAACGTGCTGGGCAACAGCATCGCCACCGTCGCGGTGGCCAAGTGGGAGGGCCAGCTCACCAGCACCGATCAGCGCCTCGACCATGTCGGCACGGTCCCATCGCCGGCTGAATAGGACGGCTCGGGGTCACGCGGAGGACACGGGATGTCGGCGATGCGGTTCGGCTTGGTCATGGCAGGCGTGCTCGCCTTGACGCTGGTGGGCGCCCCGCGCCCCGCCGATGCCGTCGAGGTGCTCACCGGCACCCTGAGGCGGGTGGCCGAGCGCGGCGAGATCGTGCTCGGCTATCGTGAGAGCTCGGTGCCGTTCTCTTTCGTGGAGGGCAAGCACCGGGACGGCAGCCCAAGGGCGATCGGCTACGCCATCGACCTGTGCGGCGAGATTGCCGACGACATCCAGGCGGCGATCGGACGAACCGTGACGGTCCGGTACGAGCCGGTCACCGCGGATACGCGCATCCCAGCCCTGACCTCGGGCAAGATCGACCTCGAATGCGGCTCGACCACCGCCAACGCCGAGCGGCGCCGGAGCGTCGCCTTCTCCCCGGTCGACTACATCAGCGCGACGCAGCTATTGGTGAAGAAGGGCTCCGGCGTGGCCTCCTACCGGGACCTCGGCGGCAAGACCGTGGTGGTCACGGCCGGCACCACCAACGAGAAGGCGGTGCGCGACCTCCTGGCCAAGCTCAGGATCCAGGCGCAGATCGTGACGGCCCCCGACCATGCGGCGTCCTACGCCATGGTGAAGGCCGGTCAGGCGGACGCCTTCGCCACCGACGACGTGCTGCTCTACGGCCTGATCGCCACCGACAGCCAGGACGGGGCCCACTACACCGTCCTGCCCGACAAGCTCTCCTACGAGCCGTACGGCATCATGTTCCGCAAGGACGATCCCGAGTTGGCTGGGATCGTGGCCCAGACCTTCACGAGGCTCGCCGAATCGCGCGCGCTGCGCTGGATCTACGAGCGCTGGTTCCTGAAGCGCCTGCCCAACGGCGAGCGCCTCGACATCCCGATGTCGAACGACCTGCGGACGAGTTTTCAGCTGATGGGCCTGGACGCGCAGGAGTGACGTCTCGGGACCTGCTGCGCCTCGCTTTCGCCCAACCAGCGGATGAGGAAGGGGCCGCGTTTCTCGTGGTCCCCCCTCTCTGCAGCGAGCGTGCCGCCGCCCCATGCCGATCGCCGCGCCTTTCCCCAAGCCCGTCCCCAAACCGGTGCCGAAGCCGGCCCTGAAGACCGTCGCCCTGCTCCTGGCCGCCGGCCTCGCCTGCGCCGCCACGCCCGCGTCCGCCCATCCCCATGTCTGGGTCACCGCGAAGGCGCAGCTCGTCTATCAGGACGGCAAGCTCGTGGGCGTGCGCGATACCTGGAGCTTCGATCCCGAATACACCGCCTTCGTCACGCAGGGGCTCGACACCGACAAGGACGGCACGCTCTCGCCCGACGAATTGGCTGGGCTCGCGGCCGAGAACACCAAGAACCTCGCCGAGTTCGGCTACTTCACGAAACTGAAGGTCGGCGGCAAGGACCAGGCCTTCGCCGAACCGAAGGAGTCGGCGATGCGCCTTGAGGGCAAGGCGCTGGAGCTGAGCTTTCTGCTGCCGCTCAAGGCGCCGGTCCAGCAGGGCAGGGGCGTCGCGGCCCTGGAAGTCTACGACCCAACGTATTTCGTCGCCTTCTCCTTCGCGGAGGGCTCGGACGCGGCCACCCTCGCGGGTGCGCCGCAGGGCTGCGCCGCCACGGTCACTCGTCCGAAGACGGAGCAGCCCAAGACCGCCGAAGCCGGTTCGCCCGGCATGACCGAGGCCTTCTTCGAGGCGCTCACCGCCGCCTCGTCCTACGGAGTCCAGTTCGCCAGCCGGATCCTGGTCGCATGTCCGTAGGGATCGGCGTTGCCGCGCAGCCCCGGTACGGACGGCTCGGGTTGCGGTTGGGTCTGATGGCCGCCGCCGTGGTGCTGGCCGCCCTCGTGGCAGCCGGGCTGGCCTGGCTCATCGCCCCCGGGATCGCCGCGCCGCCGGCACGCTCGCCGTTCGGCATCGGCTTCCGCGAGGCGGCCCCGGCCGCCTCGGGTCTCGGCGGCGTGATCCTGGCCCTGCAGGCGAGCTTCTCCCGCAGCCTCAACGCCGCCGTATTGGCGCTGAAGGGCGGCGGCGACTGGGCGCCGCTGATCGGCCTGGCCTTCGCGTACGGCGTGTTCCACGCCGCCGGCCCCGGCCACGGCAAGGCGGTGATCGCCGGCTACATCCTGGCAGGCGAGCGGGCCCTGCGTCGGGGCTGCGCCCTGAGCGCCTGCGCGGCCCTGCTCCAGGCGCTGGTCGCGGGGGCGATCGTCGGGATCGGCACCGTGGTGCTGAACGCCACCGCAGCCGGAGTGACCCGGGCCGGAACCGTGATCGAGACCGCCAGCTTCGCCCTCGTCGCCGTGGTCGGGCTGTCGCTGACCTGGCGTAAGGCCGGCCGGCTCGTCCAACTCGGGACGCCCTGCGGACCTGGCTGCGCCCACCTGCCCGACGCCCGGACGCTCGACAGCCTGGATAGCTGGCGCGCCCGCGCCGGCGTGGTCCTGGCGGCGGGCTCGCGGCCCTGCGCCGGAGCGGTGCTGATCCTGGTCTTCGCGGTCTCGCAGGGGGTGCCGGGGGCGGGGATCCTGGCTGTCCTGGCGATGGCGGTGGGCACCGCGCTGACCACCACGGCCCTGGCCTGCCTCGCAGTCTTCGCCAAGCGTGCGGCCCTGCGCCTCGCGGGCGGTCGCGGCCAAGCGGGTCTGCTGGCCATCGGCGGCCTGGAGCTCGTGGCCGCCGCCTTCGTGCTGGTGCTGGGCGTCGCGATGCTGTCCGGCCTGGCACTGAACCTCGGCGGGTGAGTCCGCAATCGAACGGTCGAAACCCGTTTGCGGATGCCGGGCAGCGCGCGGGCTGTCGCAGGATCAGCCCCTTACCGGCGAGCGAAATCGTCTCGCCAACAGGGCTTTAGCGTGTCACGCTGCCGTCTCGAGGCGGAGGAGCGCGGATGCACGCCGACTTCCTGACGATCCTGAACTGGCGCCTGCTGGCCGGATCGCATCCCTTCCCGGGTCCCGATGGCGGAACCTGCATCAACGAGGCGGCGATCGTGGCCGCCGGGCTGCCTTACAAGGCGATCCGTTCCAGCGCCGATTGCCCACCCTGCTTCTCCAGGCCGATCGCGGCCTACGCGCTGGGCCTCAACGACGCGATGCCGGACGACGCGCGGTCCCAATTGATCGCCTTCGTGCTGCGGCTGTCCGGCAGCGCCGACCGGCCGGACGTCGAGGCTGCCCGGACCCGGCGCCTCGCTCTGGACAGCATCCGGCAGATCCTGGCGCCCCTCTGCGCTCGGGCCGGCATGGCCGAGCATGCCGAGGCCTGTGCCGGCGCGCCGGACCTGAGCCTGGGCCTGGCGGCGGCACGGTCGGCCGAATGGCAGGGCGGCGCGCTGGCGCAGGAAGCCGCCCGCATGCGGCGCTGGCGGGACGGCGCACTGCAATCCGCGGTCGCCCGCACGGCGACGGCGGCCCAGCGCGCGGCCGAGGATGCCCGCTGTGCCGCCGAGGTCGCCGAGGGCGCGGCCCCGTTCGTGCCGGACACCTGGGCGCGGGCCTGCACGATCCTCGACGCTGCCCTGGCGATCGGCCGGCAGGCGCCGGAGATCGACCTCATCGGCGCCCGTGCGCGCCTCGACGCGGCCCGGGCGCGAATCCCGGCCTGATCAGGCCAGGACGGGCTCGGCGGCGAGGTCCAGTTCGATGGAGGCGCAGTTCTCCAGGAATGTGCCGGTGAGGTGATAGAAGAACGTCCCGTGACCGACCACCGCGATCGTCGTCTCGGGCCGCCCCCGCAGCCACTCCCGGAATCCGGCCACGCGGGCGTCGAACAGGTGGCGCGGCTCTACCGGGTATCCGCCGACCTCGCAGCCGGGCTCGGCATGCCACCACACCTCGGGCAGGTGGCCGACATCGAGATGCGGGAACTCGGCGGCGATCTCGGAGGCGGCCCGGCCGACGTCGCAGCTGCTCTCCTGGCACTCCCGGTGCAGCACCTCGACCAGCACCCGCGGCTGGTTCGGGTGCTCGCCGAACAGGATCGCGGCGGTCTCGATCGCCCGGGTCAGCGGCGAGATCACCACCAGCTCGAACGGGATATCCTTCAGTCGCTCCCGCGCGTCCCGGGCCTGGGCCTGACCTCGCGGGGTCAGGCGGGCGTCGAGCAGGCCGGGATCGCCGCCCCCGTGCCGGTGGGCGGCGTTGAAGGTGGATTCGCCGTGGCGGATGCAGACGATGCGGGTGGTCTCGGGCATGTGGCTCGGATGTGTCGCGTGGGGGAAGGCGGGACGTTGCAAGCGTGCGCCGCGGAAAGCGGATGCCGGTTCGGCGTCAGCGAGCGCGTTGGATCAGGGACTTAGCGCCGGTCCTGATGGCAACGCGGTCGGGAACAACTCTAGGCGAAGCGTCCGCCGCGCTGGATGACCTCGATCTTGTAGCCGTCCGGGTCCGTGGCGAAGAAGAACCGGGCCAGCACGGTATCGCCGTGCTTGAGGGTCTTCACGTCGGTGGCCGGGAAGCCCTCGCGGAGATGGCGGGCGTGTTCGGCCTCGACGTCGTCGACCACGACGGCGATGTGGCCGTAGCCGTCGCCGAGGTCGTAAGGCGTGTCGCGGCCCTTGTTCACCGTGAGCTCCAGCTCGAACGGAGAGGCCGGATCGCGCAGGTAGACCAGTGTGAAATCGTCGAAGTCGTAGCGGTCCGCAGCCTCGAAGCCGAAGGCGCGCGCGTAGTAACTCCGCGCGCGCTCTTCGTCGCGAACGCGGATCATGGCGTGGATGGGCTTGGACATGCGGCAGCGGTTCCGGGATCGTCGAAGCATTCGGGACGCGGTCTATGTGGCGCCGCCTCGGCCCGGGGGAAAGGGCCGACCGTCCGCTGCAACCCCACGCGGTCTCCGGACAACCGCCGCGCCGAGCCTGTACATTGGTTCCTGATACCTGAAAGTAAATTCAAGTTTTTTGACACATTGATGATGCGCTCATCGGCGCAATTATGAGAAACTTTCAAATATATTGTGCGAAATTCTGGTTCTAAAATTGCGAATACATGTGTATTCAAACTGTATTATGCGAATAATACCTCAAATTTTGTCCTGTGACAGAAAAATAGCAGACCTTAGGGCCAGATTAATAGAATCATGATACACGGAGCATTCACCTGGGCTCCAGCCCGACCCCAGACCGACGGACCCGAACAGACATGCTGCGCCTGTCGAACCTCAAGATCTTGACCAAGCTGATCACGGTCGTCTCTCTGATCGGCGTCATCGTCGGCGGCTGCGTCTGGTACGCTCAGTCACGCATGAGCCAGATCGACGACGCCTACAGCGCGTTCATCAACGACGAGGCCGTCGCGGTAGCCGAAGGCCGACGCCTCAACCGATTCGTCTTCGAACTCAACTATTTCGTCTATCGGATCATCGCCGAGACCGACGCGGACCAGATCCGGACCGCCAACGCGGGGTTCGAGGCCGCAGTGCCGAACCTGAAGGAAACGCTCAAGTCGCTGCGCGACCACGCGCCCAGTTTCGCGCCGCGCATCGACGCGCTGGCGATGCGAATCAACAAGTTCCTCACCGACGTCACCGAGGTGCGCCGCCTCGGCACCAGCAACCAGAACGACCAGGCGATCGCCCTGGTCCATTCCGCGATCGATCCGACCTTCTCGACCCTCATGGTCGACGGCAACGCGCTGTCCAACGACATCAACGACTTCATGCAGAGGGGGTCCAACGACCTGTCGGCCAAGACCGATGCCACGCGCCTCAGCCTGATGATCGTCAGCGCCCTCGGGATGCTCGCCGGCGCTGTCCTGGCCGCGTTCATCGCGATGGTCGGCATCACCCGGCCGCTCGACCGCCTGGTCGCCGTGCTGCAGCGGATGGCGAAGGGCGAGATCGAGGCGGAGATCAAAGAGGCAGCCCGCAAGGACGAGATCGGCGCCGTCGGCAAAGCCGTGGAGGGCATCAAGGCGATGGTCGCCCGCAAGGCCGCCGAGGAGGCCGAGGTCCGGCGGGTTGCCGAGGAGGCGGCAGCGGCTGCGCGCAAGCAGACCATGCTGGAGCTCGCCGACGGGTTCGAGCGCGCCGTCGGCGGCATCGTCGGCCTGGTTTCGTCCTCGGCGACGGATTTGCAGGCGACCGCCCAGTCGATGACGGCGAGCGCCACCCAGACCGCCACCCAATCCACCACGGTGGCCGCCGCCGCCGAGGAAGCCGCCGCCAACGTCCAGACCGTGGCCGCCGCCGCCGAGGAGCTTGGCTCGTCGGTCCAGGAGATCGGCCGGCAGGTACTCGGATCGGCCGGACTCGCCCAGTCGGCGGTCGGCGAGGCGGACCAGACCCATCATCTCGTGCAGGCGCTCAGCCAGGCGGCGACCCGCATCGGCGATATGGTCGGCCTGATCTCCAACATCGCCGGGCAGACCAACCTGCTGGCCCTGAACGCCACCATCGAGGCCGCCCGCGCCGGCGAAGCCGGCCGCGGCTTCGCCGTGGTGGCCTCCGAGGTGAAGGAGTTGGCTGCGCAGACCGCCAAGGCCACCGAGGAGATCAGCCAGCAGATCGGCCAGATCCAGGGCGTGACCGGCCAGGCCGTCACGGCGATCGGGGGCATCACGGCGCGCATCCGGGAGATCGACTCGGTGGCGACCTCGATCGCCGCGGCCGTCGAGGAGCAGGGCGCCGCCACGCAGGAGATCGTCCGCAACGTCGCCCAGGCCGCCACCGGCACCAACGAGGTGACCAGCAACATCGCCGGCGTGGCCCAGGCCTCCGAGGATACCGGCGCCGCCGCAAGCCAGGTGCTCAACGCCGCCGGAGAGCTGTCGCGTCAGTCCGAGCACCTGGGCGCCGAAGTGTCCCGCTTCCTCTCCACCGTGCGGGCGGCGTAACGCACCCATCCCCTCTGCGGGCTACGACCTTCAGAGATCGGCTCTCATTGGGCTGACAGGCCCCGCTCCCGAACGGGAGCGGGGCCTCGCGCCTCGTCCGCCACCGCTGCGTGAATCCGCCGGTCCCAGCGGTGGGGGAGACGCACTCGGGGCCGGCCTTGGCCCGGGTGCAGCAGCGCGCTCCGTGAACAGCGTAGCCCGCACGAGTAGACGGCAGAGCCACTCGCCGCTCTCGATGAATCGTCGAACGCGGCGCAGATCATAGGGCCGGCGCGGGCAAACTGCGCGTTCAGGCCCTATCCACCCGCTCCACGTCCGCTCCCTCAGCCGAGCGCGGCGCCGTTCCCGGCGAACTCCCAGACCGGGACGCCAGCCTGCTGGTCGAACCTGTTTCCCGACCCCGAGCTGATGGTGAACCTGACCCTGTGCAGCTCGAGCCGATACACCGCTCGGCCGTCCACCATCAGCGCGCCGCACCGCTTGGTCCGACGTGTGCCGAAGTGGGGGTCGACGCCGAACAGATCGGCCGTCGTCCAACCGAGCCCGTGCGCCTCGTCGCCAAACCGTTCGATGAAGTCGAGGGCGCTGTGCCGGAGCCGCACCCAGCGCTCCACCGCCAAAAAGCGACAGGGTGAGCGCTGCGTCGGCATCGCCGCGATCGAATCGCGCCAGAGCACAACAGGGCTCGGGCGGATAGCGGCGTCGATGGCTGTGCACATATTATTATAATACGACAGAAGCTAAGCATTAACCATGTGAGCTGTCGCCAATCCATCTGATTTTGAGCTTATAAAAATTTGACGCTGGCTTTAACACGAGGAATTTTTCGGCCGATATTTATCGTAACGGAAGCTTGACAAACATAGGTTCCTTATAACCGACAACGTTGCTGCGCAATAAGACAACCGCCGGTTGATTGTGGTAGAAATTTCCCGCCTTGGACCGGGTTCGGATAATGTATTCTCCCGGCCCACGCGGTAGCGGCGGTTCGGACCAAGAGCGCCGGCGCTTCCAAGATGTCTGCGGCCCTCGGGACCCAGGAATTGGCTGGTGGTGCTCGGGCTGTGCCGCGTCGGTGCTGACACCACCCGGATCATCCCGAGGCCGCGTCGCGAAGCCCGGTGATGATGCGCATTCAAGCATCGTTCCGAACGGTGGCCGCCCACTCTCAGAAAACGACGATGCGGATTGAGGACCGCGCGCGTCGTGCCGGTTCTGAGATCCGGTACGATGCGCGAAAGGCCGTCTCGGCGGTGAGAGCTCTGGTGAGCGCTCCGGTCAGGGTGCCGCGCGGGTGACGACGGCCCGGTCGGCGTTCACGCGTCCGGCCCAGTCCTTGGCGCGGTCCTGACCCTTGAGGTCGATCAGCCGGGCGCCGCTGACATCGACGTTCTTGAAGTCCGTGCCCGCCACCGTGGCCCCGGTCAGGTTTGCCCCGGACAAGTCCGAGCCCATCAGCACGACGTCGGTCAGGTCGGCATCCTTCAAGTCGGCGTATTCCAGGCGCGATCGCCCGAGGTTGGCCCCCTTGAGGTTCGCCCCCGTGAGATTCACCGAGGTGAACACCGCCCGCATCAGCCCCATGGACTGGTTCTTGATGTCGGCGCCGCCCTTGAGGTCCACGAGCGTCGCGCCGCTCATATTGGCGCCCTTGAAGTCGCCGATCGGCCTGGACCGGCTGAGGTCGGCGCCGGTGAGATCGGCATTCCGTGCGGTGATGCCGAACATCCTGGCGTCCGCCAGCTTGGCGCCGGACAGGTCGGCCTTCAGGAACCACGCCTGTTCGAGGTTGGCATCGCTGAGGTCGGTGCCGCGCAAATTGGTCTTGTTCAGGCGCGCGGTCCGCAGGTTGGCCCCATGCAGGTTCAGCCCGGACAGGTCGAGGCCGGACAAAGCTTTGTCGTGCAGATCGATCGGCTTGCCATCGGCGGCCGCGATCATCGCCTCGACGTCGGCGCGGCTCATCTCGGCCTGTGTCATCGCGGGCGAGGCCATGTCGGCCCCGAGCAGCAGATCCTGCTCGGCCGTGGCCGGACTGGCGGCGAGTGTAGCCAGCATGACGCTCAGGGCGAGGCGGCGCATCTTTTCACTCCCATCGGGGGCCGGGCGGAGCCGGCCCCGTATCGTGTTGGTTGGGCCGCGATGCTATGCCGGGCCGCCGAACCCGGTCGGTGACCCAGGTCACACAAGTCCGGCACGGTGGGAGAAAAACGCAACGCGCGCCGGACGATCCGCCATCGTCGCGGCCGGAGGGTGACGCCAGCCATGACGGACGCGCAGATGGTCGAGCGCTGGATCGACCGGTTTCCGCTGATGCGCGCCCTCAGCCCCGCGCACCTGCAACTCGCCCGGGGCACCGTGCAGTTCCCTGTGCTGGAGACGGGTGCCACCGCGTACGAGCTCGATGGCGAATGCGCCAACTACCTGATGTGCCTGGACGGGCGCACGCGCGTCTTCCGAATGTCGGAGGCCGGGCGCGAGGTGCTGATCTACAAGGTCGGCCCGGGCGGCACCTGCGCCCTGACCACGCAATGCCTCCTGTCCGGCGGCACCTTTCCGGCGGAGAGCGTGGCCGAGGAACGGACCCAGCTGGCAGCCCTGCCGGTGGGCACGTTCCAGCACCTGATGGACGACAGCGCGGCCTTCCGCAGCTTCGTCATGGACGACTACACGCGGCTGATGTCCGGCCTGTTCACGCTGATCGACGCGGTCGCGTTCGCCCCGCTCAAGCAGCGCCTGGCCCAGCGGATCCTGGCCGAAGCCGATCCCCGGGGCGTCGCCATGGTCACCCACCAGACGCTCGCCGACGACGTCGGCAGCGTGCGCGAGGTGGTGAGCCGCATTCTCGCGCAATGGGCCGAGGCCGGCCTGATCGAGCTCCGGCGCGGCGCGATCGAGGTCGTCGACCGCGCCAGCCTGGCCGCCGCGGCCCGGCGGTGACGCGCGGCGCGCTCCCTCCGCTCTAACTGGAGCGGTCGGCCGCGATCCCGATCACCCCCCGATCCGCAGCACCTCCGTCCGGTCGCCCGCCTGCGCGAAGGCAGCCGGGTCGGCACCGGTCATCCAAACCTGCCCGGGGAGGGCGTCGAGGGCCTCGAACAGGCCGGCCCGGCGGCGCGGATCGAGATGCGCAGCGACCTCGTCGAGGAGAATCATCGGAGCGATGCCGCTCATCGCGCGCACCAGGCGGGCATGGGCCAGGACCAAGCCGATCAGCAGGGCCTTCTGCTCGCCCGTGGAGGCGGTACCGGCCGGGACGTCCTTTGGGCCGTGGCGGACCACGAGATCGGTGGTCTGTGGCCCCGTGAGGGTGCGGCCGGCGGCGCGGTCGCGGTTGCGGCCGTTGCGCAGGGCGAGCCGGAAGCGATCCTCCGCCTCGATCGCCGGCCAGACCGCCACCAGGTCGTCGAGGTCGCCCTCCAGGCGGATCGACGCCCAGGGAAAGGGCTGGGAATCGTCGCGCGTCTCGGCGATCAGCCGGTCCAGGCGCTCGGCGGTCTCGCGGCGGGCAAGCGCGACCGCCACCCCGAGCTCGGCCACCTCCCGCTCCACGGCGTCGAGCCAGCGGCCGTCGTCGGGCCGGTCCTCCAGCAGCCGGTTGCGCGAGCGCAACGCCCGCTCCATGGCGGAGACCCGGGCACCGTGGCCGGAATCCACCGCGAGTACGAGGCGGTCGAGGAAGCGCCTGCGGTCGCCGGCGGCGCCACGGAACAGGCCGTCGAGATCCGGCGTCAGCCAGACCACCCGGACGAACTCGCTGAACGCCACCGGCGAGGCAGCGGGGGCGCCGTCGATGCGGCAGAGCCGGCTCGTGCGCCCGTCCGGCCCCGGCGGCTCGAGACCGGTGCCGAGGCGATGCTCCGCGCCGTCGCGATCCAGGGTGAGCGAGACCGCGAAGCCCCCCGGGCCGTCGACGCGCGCCATGGCGGCGAACTCCGCCCGGCGCAGGCCCCGGCCCGGCACGAACAGCGAGATCGCCTCGAGCAGGTTGGTCTTGCCGGCACCGTTCTCGCCGACCAGCGCGACGAAGCGGGCGCCGGGGTTGAGTTCGAGGTCGGCGTGGTTGCGGAAGTCGCGGGCGATCAGCCGGGTCAGGCGCGTGGATCCAGCGGCGTCGAGTTCACTCATAAGGCGGCAAGGTGGAGCGATCGCGCTCTGAATGCAGCACGCGCCCGATCGAAATGCGGTCGCCGGGAGTGCGATGAAGGATCAGGCAAGATCGGAATATGAGGATCCGTACAGTGAGAGCAATCTTCGGCGCGGGCCTGTCCGTCATCGGCTAACGACCGAGCGACGGACTTCGGTCGAATCGCGCAGCTCCGAGACGCAGCTGCCGGCGCGCGTCTGATTGTCAGCCACGATGACGGCACCGATTGCGCGCAGATCGGTTCGGGCTCGTCGTGACAAAACGACCGGCTTCAAGGGCCGGCCTTTTCCATGGCGGCATAGCGCGCGCCCAAGGCATCCGGCCTGACGTCGAGCGGCTCATCATCTCCGCTCTCGATGCCCTTCCGCCAGGCCTCAGGCATCGTCGCGAGGCGATCCTCGTGCTGGAGCCGCAGCGCGACGCCAGCCGCGATCCCTTCCTGCGGCGAACCGAAGCGACCCGCCGTGATCAGACGATCGCGCAAGGCTTCCCGAGTTGGATCGAGGATCACGGCGTTCGGCATGACAGCCTGCGACTACACCCGCATCGGCATCAGCACGTACAGGGCCGGCGCGCCCTCGCGATCCTGGATCAGGGTCGGCGAGCCCGGGTCGGCGAGCTTGAACAGGGCGGTGTCGCCCTCAAGCTGCGCGGTGATGTCGAGCAGGTAGCGGGCATTGAACCCGATATCGAGGCCGGCGGCCTCGTAATCGACGTCCAGCTCTTCCGTGGCGCTGCCCGAATCCGGGTTGTTGACCGAGAGCGCCAGGCGCCCCTCGGTGAGCCCGAGCTTCACGGCGCGGCCGCGCTCCGACGAGATCGTCGAGACCCGGTCCACCGCCTTGGCGAAGGCGTCGCGCTCCACGGTCAGCCGCTTGTCGTTGTTGGCCGGGATCACCCGCTGATAGTCCGGGAAGGTGCCGTCGATCAGCTTCGAGATCAGGGTCAGGCCGCCGGCGAAGCGCAGGCGGATCTTGGCGGGAGACAGGTCGACCGCCACGGTCTCGCCGCCATCGTCCAGGAGCTTCTGAATCTCGGCGACCGCCTTGCGGGGCACGATCACCCCCGGCATCCCGACGCTGCCTTGTGGGGCCGGGATCTCGACCCGGGCGAGGCGGTGGCCGTCGGTGGCGACCGCGCGCATCACCGGGCCGGCCTCGGACTCCAGCGTGTGCAGGTAGATGCCGTTGAGGTAGTAGCGCGTCTCCTCGGTGGAGATCGCGAACTGCGTCTTGTCGATCAGGCGCTTCAGGTCGGCGCTCGCGATCTCGAACCCGTGTGGCATCTCGCCGGCGGCCAGATCCGGGAAGTCGCCCTCCGGCAGGGCGCCGAGCGCGAACCGCGACCGGCCCGAGCGGATCGTCATCTGGCCGGATTCACCGCCGGTCTCCAGCGAGACCTGGGCGCCGTCGGGCAGCTTGCGCACGATGTCGTAGATCACGTGCGCCGGGACCGTGGTGGCGCCGGGATCGGCCACGTCGGCCGGCACGCTCTCGGTGACCTCGATGTCGAGGTCGGTCGCCCGGAGCTGGAGGCTCGATCCCTCCGAACGCAGCAGCACGTTCGACAGGATCGGGATCGTATTGCGGCGCTCGACGACCCGGTGCACGTGGCCGAGCGACCTGAGCAGGGCCGCGCGCTCGACGGTGACTCTCATCGCGATACTCAAGTGATGGGGGAGGGCGCCGCGGCCGGCATCCCTCTCGAAAACAGGCCGATCAGCTTGGCGAAGGGGACGGTCGAACGCAAGGCCGCCGCAGCGGCATCACACAGCTACACCGCCGGCTGGTGGGATTCAGGGTTCCCGCCGGAGCCGCCCCGTGCGAAAGCGCCGCGCTCAACCTGAAGCAGCACCGGCCGCCCGAGTTCCGTCAGACCATGCCGCACAATGTCGAGACCGCGAGCCCGCATGCCGCTGCACCGAGCGCCAGCCCCGGCCGCATCCTGGCCGCGAGCTTCGTCGGCACCGCGATCGAGTTCTTCGACTTCTACATCTACGCGACCGCGACCGCCCTGGTGATCGGCCCGGTCTTCTTCCCGGCGGGGGCGCCCGGGGTGCAGCAGCTCAGCGCGTTCGCGACCTTCGCGATCGCGTTCATCGCGCGGCCGTTCGGGGCGGCTTTGTTCGGGCATTTCGGCGACCGGGTCGGCCGCAAGGCGACGCTGGTCGCCTCGCTGCTGATCATGGGCCTGTCCACCGTCCTGATCGGCTGCCTGCCGACCTATGCCACCGCGGGCTGGTGGGCGCCGGCCGCGCTGTGCATCCTGCGCTGCGGCCAGGGGATCGGGTTCGGCGGCGAATGGGGCGGGGCGGCCCTGCTGGCCGTGGAGAACGCACCGCCGGGCAAGCGCGCCTGGTACGGCATCTTCCCGCAGCTCGGCGCGCCGGTCGGCTTCATCCTGGCCAATCTCGGCTTCCTCTGCCTCAGCTTCGGCCTGTCGCCGGAGAGTTTCCAGACCTGGGGCTGGCGCCTGCCGTTCCTGGCCTCCGCCGCCCTGGTCGGGGTCGGCCTCTACGTGCGCCTGAAGCTCACCGAGACGCCGGCCTTCAAGGCCGCGCTGACCGACGCGAAGCCCGAGCGCGTGCCGTTCGCCACGATGCTGACCCAACACGGCGGCGCGGTGCTGATCGGGACCTTCGCCATGGTGGCGGTCTACGCCGTGTTCTATCTCTCGACGGTGTTCGCCCTGGGCTACGGCACCGGCACGCTGGGCTACAGCCGCCCGACCTTCCTGATGTTCGAGTGCATCGCGGTCTGCTTCATGGCACTCGGGACCGTGATCTCGGGGGCTGCCGCCGACCGGTTCGGCCGTAAGCCGGTGCTGCTCTCCGGAATGGCCGCGGTGTTCGCCCTCGGCTTCCTGATGGGTCCGATGCTCGGGAACGCCGCCTCGGCCGGGACCTGGCCGCCGGTGCTGGGCTTCCTGTGCCTCAGCCTGCTGGCGATGGGCTGGGTGTTCGGCCCCATGGGCGCGGTTCTGCCGGAACTGTTCCCGACCCGGGTGCGCTACACGGGAGCCTCGGTCACCTACAACCTCGCCGGGATCCTGGGCGCCTCGGGGGCGCCCTACATCGCCCAGGAGCTGGCGGCCTATGGCGGGATCGGTTTCGTCGGATTCTATCTCGCGGCTGCCGCCGTGCTCAGCTTCGTCGCCGTCCTGGCCATGCGGGAGAGCGCGTACGATTGAGGGGCGGCCCGCCCCTCACATGCGGGCTTGGGCGGCCGGCTCGTAGCGGCCGATGAACCGCGTCCGGTCCCACAGCTCGATCGCCTCGTCCGTGGCCATGGCCCGGGCGCGGCGGCGGGCCTGCGTGTCGTCGGCGGCCGGCACGATCTCGGCCGAGAACACGCGGCCGGCCCGGTCGAGCTTGAACGCCCGGTAGGCGCGGTTTCGCTGAGCGGTCTGGGCGTCCAGGTTGAGCATCGGATCCTCCTCGGAGCCCGACCCTTCCCAAAACTGGTTAACCGTCCGTCAACGCGTGATCTCAGTTGCGCTTGTCGAGGGGCCGGCCCAGCAGGCGCGCGAACTCGGCCTCGATCTCCTCCACGGAGAACGGGTTGCCGGCGGCCTTCGGCTCGGGCCGTGGCGGCGCGGCGGGTGCAGCCCGCGGCGGCGGCGCGACAGGCGCCGGAGGTGGCGTCGGCTCCACGGGTGATGGTGGGCTCGAGGCCGGGGGCTCGGGCGTCGAAACCGCGGCCGGCGGCGGCTCGGGCGCGGAGGTCGGCGGCTGGAGCTGCTGAGCGGCCGGCGGGACCGGAGAAACAGGTGGTGCGGGCGGAACAGGTGCAGGGGCCGGAGGAGGAGGCGCGGCCGCCATCAGAGCGGCCATGGGATCCACCGGCTCAGGCGCCAGCGCGGACGGTGCGGGCGTCACCGCCGAGGCGGGGCGCGCCAGCGCGGCCTGGAGCTGCCGCGCCATATCGTTGAGCACCGCCGGATCGACGGAGCGCCGCTCGGTCGGGACGGCCAGACTTGGAGCGGCAAGATTTGGAGCGGCCAGACCTGGGGCGGCCAGAGTTGGAGCGGCCAGACTTGGAGCGGCAAGGCTCGAAGCGGCAAGGCTCGGAGGAGTCGGAGCGGACCGGACGGGCTCGTCGCGCTCGGGGGCGGCCTCCGGCATGCGCTCGGAGGCGGGATTGGCGCGCGGCTCGGCCAGCGGCGGCGCGGTGCGGCTCAGGATCCGCCGGGGCGAGAACGTCTCACGGAGCGGCGGCGACGGGGCAGAGGGTTCGGCTGCGCGGGGCTGCGGGACGGCCGGGGCCGAGACCTCCTGGCCCGGCTCGTCACCGCCCAGCAAGCCGACATCGAGCGGGAAGGTGACCGCCGGGGCGGCGGCGGAGCGCGGCACCGGCGGCGGCACCACGACCGGCATCTCGAAACCGGGATCGAACAACGGCTCGGAGCGGCGGCCGGCGATCTCGGCGAGCGCCCGGGGCGGCTCGGCGAGGCGGCCACCCTGGGCCATCGGATCGGGCAACGGCTCGGCCAGGGGCTCCGACCCGCCATCGGCGCGCAGCGTCGCCTCGGGCAGGGGGCGCTGCGAGCGCTGGATGTTGCGCTCGACCACGACGTCGTTGGGGCCGCCGACCAGCAGCAGGTGCTCGACGTTGTCCCGGCGCAGCAGGATCAGCTGCCGGGCCCGGTCGAGTTCGTAGACATCGACGATGCCGAGCCGCGGCTGGCGCCCGCGGGCAGGGGTGCGTCCGGGCAGCGCCAGGCTGCGTCCGGTCAGGCGGCGCACCGTGAACACGATCGCGGCCAACGCCGTGAAGATGACGGCGAAGATCACGACATACTGGACGATGGGAGAGCCCTCAGAACCGAACACGGATTGCAGCCATTGCAAGATTACGCACTCGCACGTTTCGGCCGCCGCAGGGCCGCGCCCGGCACGAGCCTCGCTCATACCACGCCGGCCGCCCCCCAAGGCAAACGACGTTAAGACTTCGTTAACAGGCTCTTAAGTTTAGCGCCATCGAGACAAGAGGTTGTGAAGGACCGGGCGCCGCCATCCCGGGGACCGTCGCCGCGGCCCCGTCCGCGAGCGCCCGACGCGGCGGTTGGCGATCCCCCGACCGGCTTCGCGCGCTTAACGGCGCGTTAACCATGGAGGCGGCAGATTTTGCCGAGCCCGCTCGAACCGACGGGGCATCGCGCACCCGGAGGCGACCATGGCCCTGACCGACCTGCCCGTCCTGGGGATGCTGCGCACCCGGATGCAGTGGGCGCAGGCGCGCCAGGGGCTGATCGCCGAGAACGTCGCCAACGCCGACATGCCGGGCTTCAAGCCGCGCGACCTGGCCGAGCTGCGCTTCGACCGGGCCACCGGCACTGCGGTTAACACCTCTCCGAGCCTGGCGCTGACCAGCCCCGCCCACCTCGCGCCTCCCGGGCAATCCGAGGCCGGGGCCGACGCCAAGGGCGCCAAGCGCTTCGAGATCCGGCCGAACGGCAATGCGGTCAACCTCGAGGACGAGATGATGAAAGCCGGCGACAACCAGTCCGACTACCAGCTCGCCGCCTCGCTCTACCAGCACAGTCTGACGACCCTGAAGATCGCCATCGGCAAGAGCTGAACGTTTCGGACACCGATCGATCGGACGCGCCGTCGAAACGCGCGGCGGAAAAGGGGCCCTGAGCCATGGAATTCAGCAAGTCCCTCACCGTGGCCGCCGCCGGCCTCAAGGCGCAGTCGGGCCGGATGCGGATCATCGCCGAGAACATCGCCAACGCCGATTCCGCGCCGGCCTCGGCCGGGACCGAACCCTACCGCCGCAAGATCCCGTCCTTCACCAGCCACATGGACCCGGAGACCGGGGCCAAGCTGGTGGAAGCGGGCCGGGTCCGGCGCGACACGTCCGCGTTCCGGACCAAGTACGAGCCCGGCAACCCCGCGGCTAACGCCCGGGGCGAGGTGCAGATGCCCAACGTCAACGCCCTGATCGAGAACATGGACCTGCGCGAGGCCCAGCGCTCCTACGAGGCGAACCTCAACATGGTGACGTCCACGCGCAAGATGCTCTCGCAGACGCTGTCGATCCTGAAGTGAGCCCGCCTGACGTGATCCCGAAGGAAGTCTAGCCGATGGCGACGAGCAATTTCGCGGCCGGCGCCTACGCCGCCGTCCAGGGCATGGCGAACGGCCGCCCGGCCCCGAAAATCCAGTCGGCCAATGAGGCCGGCGGCAACTTCATGCAGATGCTGGGCAGCGCCCTGGACAACGTCGGGGATGCCGGACGGCGGGCCGACGGCCAGGCGATCTCGGCGGCGTCCGGCAAGGCCAACGTGGTCGACGTGGTGACCGCGGTAGCCGAGAGCGAGACCGCCCTGCAGACCATGGTTGCGGTGCGCGACCGCATGATCTCCGCCTACGAAGAGATCATGCGGATGCAGATTTGAGCAGACCTCCCGGACCACCGGATTTCCGCTGCCTTCTTTTTGAGCACGACGCCCCATGACCGGCCTGGCCATCCTCGACGTCGCCCGCGACGGCATCTTCGTCTTCCTCAAGGTGGCCGGCCCCCTGATGCTGGTCGCGCTGGCGGTCGGGCTGATCGTCTCGCTGCTCCAGGCGCTGACGCAGGTCCAGGAGCAGACCCTGATCTACGTGCCCAAGATCGTCGCGGTGTTCGCCGCGCTCCTGCTGATGCTGCCGTTCATCGGCGACGCCATGGCGGGCTACATGATCCGCATCGCCGCCCGCATCGCGGCCGGCGGCTGATGGCGCCCTCCGGCGGGACAGGGGCGGCGCGCACGTGCCATAGGGGCGGCGATGAACCTGCTCCTGCCCGGCATCGCCTCGGCCTACCTGATCGCCTTCGCCCGGGTCGGCACGCTGATCATGCTGATGCCCGGGGTCGGCGAGCAGATGGTGTCGCCGCGGATCCGGCTGGCCTTCGCGCTGCTGACCACGCTGGTGCTGTTCCCGACCGTGCGCCCGCTGCTCGGCGGCACCGACGGGCTGGCGGGGCCCCGGCTGATCGGGCTCCTGTTCGCCGAGACGATCGTCGGCCTGGTCCTCGGCCTGTCGGTCCGGATGGTGCTGGCCGCGCTGCAGACCGCCGGGCTGATCATCTCGCAGCAGCTCGGCCTGGCCTACGCCATGACGGTGGACCCGAGCTACGGCGGCCAGCAGGCGGCGCTCGGCAACTTCCTGTCCCTGCTCGGCGTCACGCTGATCTTCGCCGCCGACCTGCACCACCTCGCCATCGAGGGCCTGGCGCAGAGCTACGTGGTGCTGCCTCCGGACGGGGTCCCGGCCTTCTCCGACGCGCTGATGCTGGCGGTGAAGGCGCTCACCCGGGGCTTCACCCTGGCGGTGCAGATCTCCGGGCCGTTCATCGCCTTCGGGCTGCTGTTCAACCTCGGGCTCGGGGTGCTGTCGCGGCTGATGCCGCAATTGCAGGTGTTCTTCCTGGCGGTCCCGGCCTCGGTGCTCGTCGGCATGCTGATCCTGATGGGCTCGCTCGGCGTCATGATGGGCGTCTTTCTGGACGATCTCGGCCGGTATCTCGGCGAATTCGTCGGGCGCTGATCGTCCACGCGCACTGAGGTCGAGCAGGGACGATGGCCGAGGGCGCGGAGCAGGAAGACAAGACCGAGGAGCCGACCCAGCGGCGGCTCGATCAGGCGATCGAGCGCGGCGACGTCGCAACAAGCGCGGAAATCAACACCTTCGCGATCCTCGGGGCGTTCACGCTTGCCCTGGTGATCGCGGCCCCGACCATCGCCCAGAACCTGACCCAGGGCCTCAAGGCCTACCTCGCCAACGCCCACACCCTGCCGGACGACGCCACCGCCATGAAGCAGGCGGCGACCCGGGGCCTGTGGCTGTGGCTGGAGGCGGTGGCGGTGCCGGTCGGGATGGCGGCTGCGGCCGGCCTCGCCGCCGGCCTGCTGCAGCACCCGCTGGTCCTCACCGCCCAGACCCTGGCGCCGAAATTCGACCGGATCTCGCCGATGGCTGGGATCAAGCGGCTGATGGGGGTCGAGGCCCTGTTCCAGTTCGGCAAGGGCCTCGCCAAAATCGGCGCGGTCGGCATCGTCGGCGCAGTGCTGCTCTGGAACGACCGCGACCGGCTGGAGGTGTTCGCCCGGCTGGATCCGGCCGGCAGCCTGCCCGCGATCCTCTCCCTCAGCCTGCGGCTGCTCGCCGGCATGCTGTGCATGCACTTGGCGATCACGCTGGGCGACGCGCTCTACGCGCGCTTCCGCTGGCGCAAGCGCCACCGCATGTCGAAGGAGGAGATGAAGCAGGAGATGAAGGAGTCGGACGGCAACCCGGAGATCAAGGGCCGCATGAAGCAGATCCGCATGGCGCGGGCGCGGAAGCGGATGATGACGGCGGTGCCGACCGCCACCGTGGTGGTGACCAACCCGACCCACTACGCGGTGGCCCTGCGCTACGAGGCCGGCATGGCCGCCCCGATCTGTGTCGCCAAGGGCGTCGATGCCCTGGCCCTGCGCATCCGCACGGTGGCGGCGGAGCATGGCGTCGCGGTGATCGAGAACCCGCCGCTCGCCCGGGCGCTGCACGCCACGGTGGAGATCGACCGCGAGATCCCGGCCGAACACTACCGCGCGGTGGCGGAAGTCATCGGCTTCGTCCTGCGCCTGCGCCGGCGGGCGGCGTAGGAGCGATTGGCAGGATGTGGGCGTCGGCACGACGATCGCATCCCGTGGGCCCGAAAAGCCACGCTTCCTCCACCTTTTTTTGCAAGGCTGCAGCAAGGCTTGGCGCGACGCGAACGGCGCGACGCGGGTGATGCCGTACCGCCCGTGCCCTGCTATGGCCGGCGGGCCTAACCGGGTGATTGTTCTGGAATGATGCCGATGGCCGACGTCACTGGACCTCCGGCGCCCGCGACGGGCACGCAGATCGCGAACCCGCAGGGGACCGGCTCGATCGACCGCTCGGAGCAGCCGGGCCGGGTCGGGCTGCTGCTCGTGCTCGCCGGCCTGCTGGTCGGGGCCGCCATCGGCCTGTCCTTCGTGGCTAACGAGCAGGCGCAGTCGCTGATCGTCTGGCTGCTGGCCCTGCTGGCGATGGCCGGCGTGTTCTTCCTGTTCGCGCTGGCGATCGGGGCGCTTCAGCTCAGCGGTACCGCGACCCGGGACGACATCACCAAGGGCATCGTCGACGCCTCCCCGGACGGGGCGCTGGTGGTCGAGGATGGCGGCCGCCTGATCTACGCCAACGAGGCCTACCTGCGGGTCGCCGGCGGCGACGCGTTCTCGAACCTCGTGCCCGTGGAGCGCATCCTGGTCGGCTCGCCGGAGGTCTCGGAGGCGGTCTACCGCCTGTCGCAGGCTTCGCGGGACGGCCGGGCCCATACCGAGGAAATCCGGATGTCGCCGCCGCTCGGCCCCCAGGCGAACGAGCGCGGCTTCGGCTGGTACCGGGTGTCGGTGCGGCCCCTGGCGCGCCCGCGCCGGGCCGCCTCGCTCTGGACGGTGGCGGACATCACCGCCGAGCGCGAGCGCCAGGAGAACGTCTTCCAGGAGCTTCAGCACGCGATCGATTATCTCGACCACGCCCCGGCGGGATTCCTGTCGATCGATCCGGCCGGCGCGATCGTCTACATGAACGCGACGCTCGCAGCTTGGCTCGGCTACGACCTGGCGAGCGTCGGCCCGGGCGGCCCGCACCTCACCGAGATCGCCCCGGAGGCCGACGTGCTGGTGCGCACCGCCGGCCTGCCCGGGGAGGTCCGCACCGACCGGTTCGACCTCGACCTGCGCCGCCGCAACGGCCACACCCTGCCGGTGCGGCTGTACCACCGCGTCGCCTTCGGCAAGGATGGCAAGCCCGGCTCGTCGCGGACCTTCGTGATCAACCGCTCGGCCGGGGCCGAGACCGACGAGCCGCAGCGCGCCGCCGAAGTCCGGCTCGCCCGCTTCCTCAACAACTCCCCGATCGCCATCGCGACCCTGGACCGCTCCGGCCGGATCGCCCGGGCCAACACCTCGTTCACGCGTCTGTTCGGCACGGTGCCGCGCCAGGTCGACGAGGGCGGTCCGGAGGGGGAGGGCACCCAGGGCGCCGAGCCCAACGTGGCCGATTCGGTGGTCGACCGCGCCTCCCTGGAGGCCGGCCTCGCCCGGGCCGCCAGCGGCCTGTCCGACCCGGAGCCGATCGAGGTCCAGCTCAGCGGCCCGGGGGGCCGCTCGGCCCGGCTCTGGCTCAGCCCGGCCGACAGCAGTGACGCCACCCACAAGGCCGACGAGGCCGAGCGCGTGATCCTGTACGCCCTCGACACCACGGCGCAGCGGCAGCTGGAGCAGCAGGTCGCCCAGGCTCAGAAGATGAACGCCGTAGGCCAGCTCGCCGGCGGCATCGCACACGACTTCAACAACGTCCTCCAGGCGATCATCGGCTACTCGGATCTGCTCCTGGCGAGCCACCGGCCGACCGACCCGGCCTTCCAGGACATCATGCAGATCAAGCAGAACGCCAACCGGGCGGCGGGCCTCGTCCGCCAGCTCCTGGCGTTCTCGCGCCGACAGACCCTGCGTCCGGAGGTGATGAATGTCGGGGAGGGGCTCTCGGAGCTGACCCTGCTGCTCAAGCGGCTGCTCGGCGAGCGCGTCGCCCTGGAGCTGAAGCACGGCCGCGACGTCTGGCCGGTGAAGGCCGACGTCAACCAGTTCGAGCAGGTGATCGTGAACCTGGCGGTCAATGCCCGCGATGCGATGCCGGACGGCGGCAAGCTGATGATCCGCACCGAGAACGTGACCGATCCGGGGCCGATTGCGGCCGTGGAGGGACGCGGCGGCGCACCCGCGGGCGACCACGTCCTGATCGAGGTGCGCGATACCGGCCAGGGCATTCCGGCCGAGCTGATGGAAAAGATCTTCGAGCCCTTCTTCACCACCAAGGAGATCGGCAAGGGCACCGGCCTCGGGCTCTCGACGGTGTTCGGCATCGTCAAGCAATCCGGCGGCACCATCGACGTGCAATCGACCATCGGAGAGGGGACCGCCTTCCGGATCTACCTGCCGCGGCACGTGCCCGTCGCGGAGCCCGAGGAGGCCGCCCCCGCGGTTCCGGCCCTGCCCCGGGCCGACATGCCGGCGACGGCCAAGCCGCCCGGCTCCGTCGATCGCACCGGCACCCAGAAGGCACCGGAGAAGCCGGCCCCGCGCAAGCCCGCTGCCGACCATACCGGGCAGGGGACGATCCTGCTGGTGGAGGACGAGGATCCCGTCCGGGCGGTCAACAGCCGGGCGCTGTCGGCTCGGGGCTACACCGTCCTGGAGGCCGCCTCCGGCCTGGAGGCCCTGGCGATCGTGCGCGAGGGCAGCCAGCCCATCGACCTCGTCGTCTCGGACGTGGTGATGCCCGAGATGGACGGCCCGACCCTGCTGCGCGAGGTGCGCAAGAGCCAGCCGGACCTGAAGGTGATCTTCGTCTCGGGCTACGCCGAGGACGCGTTCCGCAAGAACCTGCCCGAGGGCGAAGCCTTCAACTTCCTGCCCAAGCCGTTCAGCCTCAAGCAGCTGGTCGAGACCGTGAAGAAGACCATGGCGGCCGACTGACGGCGCTCCGGCAAAAAGAGCCCGACCGAGAACCTGAGCGCCGCCCCATCCGGGCGGCGTTCCCATGTCCGGCGGCCTTGCAGAATGAGAACAAAAAGGGTACACAAACGCCGTGTTGACGCGCGTTGTGAATGGCGCGCAACCCCTTCATAAGGAGCCCGCCAGATGGCCCAGCCTGCATTGAAAGTGGTCGACATGCCCCCGGTGGACAAGGACAAGTCCAAGGCGATCGACGCCGCCCTGTCCCAGATCGAGCGTGCATTCGGCAAGGGCTCGATCATGCGCCTCGGCAAGAACGACAAGGTGCAGGAGGTCGAGACCGTCTCAACCGGTTCGATCGGCCTGGACATCGCGCTCGGCGTCGGAGGCCTGCCCCGCGGCCGGGTCGTGGAGATCTACGGCCCCGAATCGTCCGGCAAGACGACGCTGGCCTTGCACACCATCGCCGAGGCCCAGAAGAAGGGCGGCGTCTGCGCCTTCGTGGACGCCGAGCATGCCCTCGACCCGATCTACGCCCGTAAGCTCGGCGTCAATCTCGACGACCTGCTGATCTCGCAGCCGGACACCGGGGAGCAGGCGCTCGAGATCACCGACACGTTGGTGCGCTCCGGCGCCATCGACGTGCTGGTGGTCGATTCGGTCGCCGCGCTGACCCCGCGGGCCGAGATCGAGGGCGAGATGGGCGAGAGCCAGCCCGGCCTCCAGGCCCGCCTGATGAGCCAGGCCCTGCGCAAGCTCACCGGTTCGATCTCGCGCTCGAACTGCATGGTGATCTTCATCAACCAGATCCGGATGAAGATCGGCGTGATGTACGGCAGCCCGGAGACCACCACGGGCGGCAACGCGCTGAAGTTCTACGCCTCGGTGCGCCTCGACATCCGCCGGATCTCGACCCTCAAGGACCGCGACGAGGCGATCGGCAACCAGGTTCGCGTCAAGGTCGTCAAGAACAAGGTCGCGCCGCCGTTCAAGCAGGTCGAGTTCGACATCATGTTCGGCGAGGGCGTGTCGAAGGTCGGCGAGCTCATCGACCTCGGCGTGAAGGCCGGCATCGTCGAGAAGTCCGGCGCCTGGTTCTCGTACAACAGCCAGCGCCTCGGCCAGGGCCGCGAGAACTCGAAGGGGTTCCTGCGCGACAACCCTGAGATCGCCGGCAAGATCGAAGCCTCGATCCGCCAGAATTCCGGCCTCGTCGCCGAGAAGATCCTGGAAAATGTTAAGCCGACCGAGGACGACCTCGACGAAGGCGAGGCCTGACGAACGGCAGACAAGCGGAATGCCAAAGGGCTGGAGCCCTTTGGCAGGGTTCAGCGGGGTTCGAGCCAGTCTCGCGAGCCTCGCAGGGCTCCGCCTTGCACCCGAGAAAGGTCGATGACCCCCTAAAGCCTTGATCGTCCCAGGCCTGGATCGACCGCTCTCGCCCGATCCAGGCCACGCCCCAGAAACGACAACGCCCGGCGCGAATCCGGCCCTATGAGGGTCGAGCTTCGTCCGGGCGTTTGTCGTACTGAACGCCGGGTAGGGAAGAAAGCACCGCATCCGGTGCAACGTCCCGACCGTCCAACTTCCAGCTACGTCGAGGCGGACGCGGAAACCCGCAGCCGCCGCTTCCCTTGATCAGGCGGCTTCGCCGGCCTCGGCGACCGCGGAGGCCTGGTCCTCGACCAGCTTCCAGGTCTTGGTCTTCGAGAAGGGGCGGCACTCCTCGATGAACACCGTCTGCCCGACCTTGGCGACATTCGCCTCGTCGTGGGCATGGTAGTTCTTCGAGCGGCGCACGGTCTTCTTCATCACCGGGTGAGTGAAGCGACGCTCCACCTTCACCACGATGGTCTTCTCGCCCTTGTCGCTGACGACGGTGCCCTGCAGGACGCGCTTCGGCATGGTGTTCTCCTAAGCCCCTGTCAGCTCTTGGACGCCTGCAGCGTCTTCGAACGCTGCAGGGTGCGGACGCGGGCGATGTCGCGGCGGACCTCACGGACGCGGGCGACGTTCTCGAGCTGGCCGGTAGCCCCCTGGAAGCGCAGGTTGAACTGCTCCTTCTTGAGGTTCAGCAACTCGTCGTTCAGCTGATCCGGCGACAACGCCTTCAGATCAGACACTCTCTGGGTCGACTTCACGATATCCTCCGTTCAGTCGGCGATGCGTTGGACGACCCGCGTACGGATCGGGAGCTTGGCGGCACCGAGGCGCAGGGCCTCCTTGGCAATGTCCTCGGCGACACCGTCGACCTCGAACATGATCCGGCCCGGATGGACACGGGCGGCCCAGTAATCCGGAGCGCCCTTGCCCGAGCCCATGCGGACTTCGGTCGGCTTCGAGGAGACCGGGACGTCCGGGAACACCCGGATCCAGACGCGGCCCTGGCGCTTCATCTCACGGGTGATCGCGCGGCGGGCCGCCTCGATCTGCCGTGCGGTAACACGCTCGGGCTCGACAGCCTTCAGGCCGAACTGACCGAAGTTCAGCTCGAAGCCGCCCTTGGCCGCACCGTGGATGCGGCCCTTGAACTGCTTACGGAAGCGAGTCTTTTTGGGTTGCAGCATGGCTTCCTACCTTACGCGTGCTCGCGGCGTCCGCGCTCGCGGCCGCCCTCGCCATCGCGCTCACGGCGTCCGCCGGAGCGGCCACCCTCTTCCTGGGCCTTCTTGTCCTGGGCCATCGGGTCGTGCTCAAGGATCTCGCCCTTGAACACCCAGACCTTGATGCCGCAGGTGCCGTAGGTCGTGAACGCCGTAGCGGTGCCGTAATCCACGTCCGCGCGCAGCGTGTGCAGCGGGACCCGGCCCTCGCGGTACCATTCCTGGCGGGCGATCTCGGCGCCGCCGAGACGGCCCGAGCAGTTGATCCGGATGCCCTCAGCACCGAGACGCATCGCCGACTGCACGGCGCGCTTCATGGCGCGACGGAAGGCGACGCGGCGCTCGAGCTGCTGAGCAATCGAGTCGGCCACCAGGGTAGCGTCGATCTCGGGCTTGCGCACCTCGACGATGTTGATCGTCACGTCAGCCTTGGTCATCGTGCCGACCAGCTTGCGCAGCTTCTCAATATCCGCGCCCTTCTTGCCGATCACCACGCCCGGACGACCCGAGTGGATGGTGACGCGGCACTTCCGGTGCGGACGCTCGATGACGATCTTCGAGACGGCGGCCTGCTTCAGCTGCTTCATCAGGGCGGCGCGAATGGCGACGTCCTCGTGCATCAGCTTGGCGTACTCGCCCTTGCCGGCGAACCAGCGGGAGTCCCAGGTCCGGTTGATACCGAGACGGAGACCGATCGGATTGACTTTCTGGCCCATGAGATCCTCCTTAAGCCGCTTCGGCCTGGCGGACTTCGCGAACCACGATGGTGAGGTTCGAGAAGGGCTTCAGGATACGCGCACCGCGGCCGCGGGCACGAGCGTGGAAGCGCTTGAGCACGAGGGCCTTGCCCACGAAGGCCTGGGTGACGACGAGATCATCGACATCCAGATCGTGGTTGTTCTCGGCATTCGCGATCGCGCTCTCGAGGCACTTCTTGACCTCGGTCGAGATGCGCTTGCGCGAGAACTGCAGCTCGGCCAACGCAGTGTCGACCTTCTTGCCGCGGATCATCTGCGCCACGAGGTTCAGCTTCTGCGGGCTGACACGCAGCATGCGCGCAACTGCCTTCGCCTCGTTCTCGGGGAGCGCGCGGGGGGTGGCTTGCTTGCCCATCTCAGCGCCTCTTCGCCTTCTTGTCGGCCGCGTGCCCGTGGAAGGTGCGGGTCGGCGAGAACTCGCCGAACTTATGCCCCACCATCTCCTCGGAGACGTAGACCGGGATATGCTTCTGTCCGTTGTGCACACCGAAGGTGAGCCCGACGAACTGCGGGAGGATCGTGGAGCGGCGGCTCCAGATCTTGATGACCTCTGAGCGCGAGGAGCCCCGCGCCGCTTCGGCCTTCTTGAAGAGGTAGCCGTCGACGAACGGCCCCTTCCAGAGAGAGCGTGCCATAGCGATTACTTCTTGCGGTTGTGGCGGCTGGACAGGATGAACACGTCGGTCCGCTTGTTGGACCGGGTCTTCTTCCCCTTGGTCGGCACGCCCCACGGCGTGACCGGGTTGCGGCCGCCCGAGGTACGGCCCTCGCCGCCGCCGTGCGGGTGATCCACCGGGTTCATGGAGACGCCGCGGTTATGCGGGCGCTTGCCGAGCCACCGGTTGCGCCCGGCCTTGCCGAGCGAGATGTTCATGTGGTCCGGGTTCGAGACCGCACCGACGGTCGCGAAGCACTGGCCATGGACGAGGCGCTGCTCGCCCGAGTTAAGCCGCAGCGTCACGTAGCCCTGGTCGCGTCCGACGATCTGGGCGTAGTTCCCGGCCGAGCGGGCGATCGCGCCGCCCTTGCCGATCTTCAGCTCGACGTTGTGGATGATCGTACCCACCGGCATCGAGCCGACCGGACCGGCATTGCCCGGCTTGATGTCGACGTTCTCGCCCGTCACCACCTTGTCGCCCGGCTGCAGGCGCTGCGGAGCCAGGATGTAGCTCTGCTTCCCGTCGGGGAAGTTGATCAGGGCGATGAACGCGGTGCGGTTCGGATCGTACTCGATCCGCTCGACCGTCGCCGTCACGCCGAGCTGCTCGCGACGCTTGAAATCGACGTTGCGCAGCACACGCTTGTGGCCACCGCCGCGGAAGCGGACGGTGATGCGGCCGAGGTTGTTACGGCCGCCGGAGGAGCTCTTGCCCTCCGTCAGCGCCTTCACCGGCTTGCCCTTGTAGAGCTCACGGCGGTCGACGAGCACGAGCTGGCGCAGGCTCGGCGTGACCGGTTTGAATGTCTTCAAGGCCATCGGCTTGGATCCCTAAAACCCGTCCTCAGAGCCCGGTCGTGACGTCGATCGTGTGGCCCTCGGCCAGGGTGACGATCGCCTTTTTCACGTCGGAGCGCTGCCCGCGGAGACCGCGGAAAATCTTCTTCTTGCCCTTGGTCACGAGGGTGTTCACCGCCGTGACCTTGACGTCGAACAGCTTCTCGACCGCCTCCTTGATCTGAGGCTTGGTCGCCTTCGGGCCGACCCGGAAGACGACCTTGTTCTGTTCGGTCAGGTTCGTCGCCTTCTCGGTGATGACCGGGGAGACGATGATATCGTAGTGGCGCGGATCGGCACTCATTTGAAACGCTCCTCCAGCGCGTCGACAGCGGCCTTCGTCAGGACGAGCGTGTTGCGGCGCAGGATGTCGTAGACGTTGATCCCCTGCACGGGAAGGACGTCGATCTGCGGGATGGCACGCGCGGCGCGGCCGAAATTCACGTCGACCTCGGCACCGCCGATGATCAGCGCGTTCGAAAGGCCCATCTTGCCGAAACGCTCGATGAGACCCTTGGTCTTGTGATCCTCGATCTTGATGTCGTCGACGACGATCAGGGTCGAGGACTTGGCCTTGGCCGACAGTGCGTGGCGCAGCGCCAGGGCACGGACCTTCTTGGGAAGATCGTGGCTGTGGTCGCGAACGACCGGCCCGAAGGCGCGTCCGCCACCGCGGAACTGCGGCGCCGAGGCAGCGCCGTGACGGGCGTTGCCGGTGCCCTTCTGCTTGTACAGCTTCTTGCGGGTGCGGTTCACGTCCGAACGGTTCTTCACCGCGTGGGTTCCAGCGCGCCGCTTGGCGAGCTGCCAGCGAACCATGCGCTGGAGGAGGTCGGCCCGCGGCTCAAGGCCGAAGATTTCCTCGTTCAGATCGACTGAGCCGGCGCCGGCGCCGTCGAGAGTGGTGATATCGAGCTTCATCAGGCGGTCTCCTCAGCCGCAGGGGCCTCGGGGGCGGTCTGGGCGGACTCGGTAGACGCGCCGTTCTCACGGAACTTGCCCGGCAGCGGAACGTCGGCGGGGAGCTTGCGCTTCACCGCGTCGCGGATCTGGATCCAGCCACCGGCGACACCGGGAACCGCGCCCTCGACCAGGATCAGGCCGCGCTCGGGATCGGTGCGCACGACGCGCAGGTTCTGGGTGGTGACCCGCTCGACACCGAGGTGACCCGGCATCTTCTTGTTCTTGAAGGTCTTGCCCGGGTCCTGACGGCCGCCGGTCGAACCGATCGAACGGTGCGAGATGGACACGCCATGGGTGGCGCGCAGGCCGCCGAAGTTCCAGCGCTTGATACCGCCGGCGAAGCCCTTACCCGTGGTCGTGCCCGTCACGTCGACGAACTGACCCGGAATGAAGTGGTCCGCGGTGATCTCCGCGCCGACCGGGATCAGCGCGTCCTCGGACACGCGGAACTCGGCGAGCTTCTTCTTCGGCTCGACCTTGGCGACCGCGAAGCGACCGCGCTCGGCCGCCGACACGTTCTTAACCTTGGCCTTGCCCACGCCGACCTGGAGGGCGACGTAGCCGTTCTTTTCGACGGTGCGGTGGGCCACCACCTGGCACTGATCGATCTTAAGCACTGTGACGGGGACATGCTCCCCCGCGTCCGTAAAGACGCGGGTCATGCCGACCTTCTGTGCGATGACGCCTGAGCGCATAGGTCTCTCCCTCGCGCGATGAAACGGTAAGCTCTAAATCCCGGCGGGACTTAGAGCTTGATCTCCACGTCCACGCCGGCGGCGAGGTCGAGCTTCATCAGCGCGTCCACGGTCTGCGGCGTCGGATCGACGATATCGAGCACTCGCTTATGCGTGCGCATCTCGAACTGCTCGCGCGACTTCTTGTCGATGTGCGGCGAGCGGTTCACGGTGAACTTCGCGATATGCGTCGGAAGCGGGATCGGACCCCGGATGGTCGCGCCGGTGCGTTTGGCCGTGGAGACGATCTCCTTGGTCGACGCATCGAGGATGCGGTGATCGAACGCCTTGAGGCGGATGCGGATGTTCTGACCGTTCATAATCCTGAAACCTTGAGAGGGACGGCGGGGGGTGCGAGGGCGTGTCCCCGCCGCGCCCTGCTAAGGATGCTATCCTGGCTTAGTCGTTGATGGCGGCGACGACGCCGGCACCGACGGTGCGGCCGCCCTCGCGGATGGCGAAGCGAAGCTTCTCCTCCATGGCCACCGGCACGATCAGCGTGACGTCCATGGTCACGTTGTCGCCCGGCATCACCATCTCGGTGCCCTCCGGCAGCTCGCACACCCCGGTCACGTCCGTGGTCCGGAAGTAGAATTGCGGCCGGTAGTTGGTGAAGAACGGCGTGTGGCGGCCGCCCTCCTCCTTGGTCAGGATGTACGCCTCGGCCTTGAACTTGGTGTGCGGCTTCACCGAACCCGGCTTGCACACGACCTGGCCGCGCTCCACGTCCTCGCGCTTGGTGCCGCGCAGCAGCACGCCGACGTTGTCGCCCGCCTGGCCCTGGTCGAGCAGCTTGCGGAACATCTCCACGCCGGTCACCGTCGTGGTCGTGGTCGCCCGGATGCCGACGATCTCCACCGTCTCGCCGACCTTGACGATCCCGCGCTCGACGCGACCCGTCACCACCGTGCCGCGGCCCGAGATCGAGAACACGTCCTCGATCGGCATCAGGAACGGCAGGTCGATCGGACGCTCCGGCTGCGGGATGTAGGCATCCACCGTCGCCATCAGCGCCAGCACCGCCTCCTTGCCGATCTTGGGCTCCTTGTCCTCCAGCGCCATCAGCGCCGAGCCCTTGGTGATCGGGATGTCGTCGCCCGGGAAGTCGTACTTCGACAGAAGCTCGCGCACCTCCAGCTCGACCAGCTCCAGGAGCTCCTCGTCGTCGACCATGTCGACCTTGTTCAGGAACACCACCAGCGCCGGCACGCCGACCTGGCGGGCGAGCAGGATGTGCTCGCGGGTCTGCGGCATCGGGCCGTCGGCCGCCGACACCACCAGGATCGCGCCGTCCATCTGGGCGGCGCCCGTGATCATGTTCTTCACGTAGTCGGCGTGGCCGGGGCAGTCGACGTGCGCGTAGTGCCGGTTGGCCGTCTCGTACTCCACGTGCGCGGTCGAGATCGTGATCCCGCGCGCCTTCTCCTCCGGGGCCTTGTCGATCTGGTCGTAGGCCGTGAACGTCGCACCGCCCGTCTCAGCCAGCACCTTCGTGATCGCCGCCGTCAGCGACGTCTTGCCGTGATCGACGTGACCGATCGTGCCGATGTTGCAGTGCGGCTTGGTGCGAGCGAACTTTTCCTTGCCCATCAGAGCCTCCTAGATTCGAAATCGTGTTGCGGATGAAGAGGTGGTACCGGCGTAGCCTCAGGCGTACTTGGCGATGACCTTGTCGGCCTCGCCGCGCGGCACCTCTTCGTAGTGGTCGAACTGCATGGTGAAGTTCGCCCGGCCCTGCGACATGGAGCGCAGGTTGTTCACGTAACCGAACATGTTGGCCAGCGGCACCATCGCGTTGATGACGTTGGCGTTGCCACGCATGTCCTGGCCCTGGATCTGGCCGCGGCGGGAGTTCAAGTCGCCGATGACCGAGCCGGTATACTCTTCCGGCGAGACGACCTCGACCTTCATCACCGGCTCGAGCAGGACCGAGCCGCCCTTCTGAAGCGCCTCGCGCAGTGCGGCCCGGGACGCGATCTCGAAGGCCAACGCCGATGAATCGACGTCGTGGTAGGCACCGTCGATCAGCTCGACCTTGACGTCGACCACCGGGAAGCCCGCCAGCACGCCGGCGCCCAGGACCGAGTTGAGGCCCTTCTCGACGCCCGGGATGTACTCCTTGGGCACCGCGCCGCCGACGATCTTCGACTCGAACTGGAAGCCAGCACCCGGCTCGTTCGGCTCCACGACGAACTTGACGCGGGCGAACTGGCCCGTACCGCCGGTCTGCTTCTTGTGGGTGTAGTCGATCTCCTGACGTCGGGTCAGCTTCTCGCGGTAGGCCACCTGCGGCTGGCCGATATTCGCGTCGACCTTGTAGGTCCGGCGCAGGATATCGACCTTGATGTCCAGGTGAAGTTCGCCCATCCCCTTGAGGATGGTCTGGCCGGATTCCTGGTCCGTCGAGACCCGGAAGGACGGATCCTCGGCGGCGAGCTTGGCGAGCGCGATGCCGAGCTTCTCCTGATCGGCCTTCGACTTGGGCTCGACGGCGATTTCGATTACCGGCTCCGGGAACTCCATGCGCTCCAGGATCACGGCCTTCTGCGGATCGCACAGGGTGTCACCGGTGCGGGTGTCCTTGAGGCCGGCGAGGGCGACGATATCGCCCGCGAAGGCTTCCTTGACGTCCTCACGGTTGTTGGCGTGCATCAGGAGCATGCGGCCGACGCGCTCCTTCTTGTCGCGCGTCGAGTTGATGACGTTGGCGCCCGACTCGATCTTGCCCGAGTACACGCGGCAGAACGTGATGGTGCCGACGTGGGGATCGTCCATGATCTTGAAGGCGAGCATGGAGAAGGGATCGGCATCCGTCGGGTGACGGACGACCGGCTCCTCGGTCTTGAAGTCGAGGCCGTCGACGTCGCCACGATCGGCCGGGGAGGGGAGATAATCCACCACGGCGTCGAGCAGGGGCTGCACGCCCTTGTTCTTGAAGGCCGAGCCGCACAGCACCGGATGGAAGGCGCGCAGCTGCACGGCGCGACGCACGAGCTTGTGCATCGTCGCGGCATCCGGCTCGGTACCGTCGAGATAAGCCACCATGGCTTCGTCATCGAGTTCGACGCAGGCTTCGACCAGCTTGCTGCGGTACTCGACGGCCTGGTCCTTGAGCTCCTCGGGGATCTCGACCTCGGAGAAGTCGGCGCCCAGGGTCTCACCGGACCAGACGATCGCCTTCATCTTGATCAGGTCGATGACGCCCTTGAAGCTGGACTCGGCGCCGATCGGCAGCTGCAGGCAGACCGGCTTGCCGGCGACGCGATCGATGATGTCGGCGACGCACTTGAAGAAGTCGGCGCCGATCTTGTCCATCTTGTTGACGAACACGACGCGCGGGACGTCGTACTTGTCGGCCTGGCGCCAGACGGTCTCGGTCTGGGGCTCCACGCCCTGGTTGCCGTCGAGCACGCAGACGGCGCCGTCGAGCACGCGCAAGGAACGCTCGACCTCGATGGTGAAGTCGACGTGCCCAGGGGTGTCGATGATGTTCAGGCGCTTCTCGCGCCAGAAGCACGTCGTCGCGGCGGACGTGATCGTGATGCCGCGCTCCTGCTCCTGCTCCATCCAGTCCATGGTGGCGGCGCCGTCATGGACTTCGCCGATCTTATGCGACTTTCCGGTGTAGTAGAGGATCCGCTCCGTGGTCGTGGTCTTCCCGGCATCAATGTGGGCCATGATGCCGAAGTTGCGGTAGTCCTCGATCGCGTGCGTGCGGGGCATTGGATTGCTCCTGAGAGACGGCGGAACCGCTTACCAGCGGTAGTGCGAGAAGGCGCGGTTGGCTTCAGCCATCCGGTGCGTATCTTCCCGCTTCTTGACGGCGTTGCCGCGGTTGTTCGCGGCGTCGAGCAGCTCGGCGGAGAGCCGCTCGATCATGGTGCGGTCGTTGCGCGACCGGGCGGCCTGGATCAGCCAACGGATGGCGAGGGCCTGGCGGCGCTCGGTCCGGACCTCGACGGGGACCTGGTAGGTCGCGCCGCCGACGCGCCGGGAGCGCACTTCGATCATCGGGGCGACATTGTCGAGCGCAGCGCGGAACACCTCGATCGGGTTGGCGCGGGCGCGGTTCTCGACGATGTCGAAGGCACCGTAGACGATCCGCTCGGCGGTCGACTTCTTGCCCTCGTACATGATCGAGTTCATGAACTTCGTCAGCACCACATCCCCGTACTTCGGGTCCGGGATGATCTCACGCTTCTCGGCAGAGTGACGACGGGACATCTCTTAAACTCTCAAACGAGTCTGACTTAAGCACCTCGCGCAGGCCGCCTGGGCTTTCTTGATGAAGCCGGCGACATCCTTACGAGGCCGTGGAAACGCATCTCTGCGACCGGATAAACTCCGGTCGCCGGTCTTACTTCGGACGCTTAGCGCCGTACTTGGAACGGCGCTGCTTCCGGTTCTTCACGCCCTGCGTGTCGAGCACGCCGCGCAGGATGTGGTAGCGCACACCCGGAAGATCCTTCACGCGGCCGCCGCGGATCATGACGACCGAGTGCTCCTGGAGGTTGTGGCCCTCGCCAGGAATATAACCAATCACCTCGAAGCCGTTGGTCAAACGGACCTTGGCGACCTTACGAAGGGCCGAGTTCGGCTTCTTCGGGGTCGTCGTGTAGACCCGGGTGCAGACGCCGCGCTTCTGCGGGCAAGCGTCAAGCGCCGGAACCTTGTTGCGGCTCCGCTGGATCTTCCGCGGCTGGGCGATCAGCTGGTTGATCGTCGGCATCCTGTGCCCTCTTCCTCGGTCACCTTGGCCGGACCGCCTAGGGCAGTCCGCAAAACGAATATGCGCCGGAGGTCCTGTCACAGACCCTCGGCGCGGTGTGGGCAGAGGAGCACGCTCATAACGAACGCGCTCGTACCTACGGATCTGACTTAGAGCGTCAGGCGATTTGAGCCTTCGGATCGCTCGAGGCGATCGCGGCGCCCAAGGGTCAAACCCTAGGGCCGTCGGCAGCCAATGGCCGTCCGAAGTGGCGCGCTTTTAGCCTCGGTTAACCCGCAGGTCAATGCGTCGATCGCGATATTCTGGGCACCGCGCCGATCGAGTGATCAGCCCGGCCGACAAACGCATGTGCTCCCGCATCCTATGCGCTCGGTGCGATGGGTGGAAGGCCGAACCGGTTCGGCTCCGCATCGCCGGCTTTTGCCAGCACCTGTACGATGAACCAGATCCAAAATCCGAAGGTGGCAACGCCAGTCAGCAAGGCGAGAGTGATGAACAAGGCAGGAACCCCGATCGCATGGCGGCTGTAAGATGAGAGAAAGCCGATCGATGCACAAAGGAAGGACAGCGGAGTGAGGACGTAAGGTACGGCGTTCAGCCAACCGGATCGATTGACATCATGGCAGCGCTTGATGCCGAGAGCGAGGCCGCACCACGCCGTAACAAAAAAAACGATTATGTTCACGCCTGGAATAAGGCCAAGAACAATGCTTACAATCATCAGCACTAAAAATCCAAAGTTCCAATATTCACGACGTCCGATGCGGCCATTTGGATTAAAATAGAAAGCAACCCAATCTCGCTGGCGAACAGCTTTACTGAAGGCCGGTGAGAAAACCGGGGCTTGACCGGGGACAGGGTATATTTCGCGTGCCTCACCATCGACAACTATGAAGTCCACCGCATGACCAGCCCGTGTGCTTTTACTGTTCAGATCTGAACTTGAGAAACGATAGCGCTGACCGTCATCGCCCGAGATTGCGCCCGGCGCATTTGCTTCGGGTACTGCCAGAATATATCCGCGCATTCGTCAAACCTCTCGTTTTTGCTCCCGTTATCATTGGGATGCAGAGATCACGACAATGTGCCTGGGAAACCGTTCAGTCAACGCGAGAGGAGATGTCGATTTTTGGTGATCACAAATGTATATATTGAATTTCAATACCATATTAATCGATATCATATTACTAAGGTGATACGTTACATTATCTGGCTCGCCCTTCTGTTATCTCATCGATTGATATTTTTTAACGCCCATAAACTCATCTCATTTCATTCGAACAGTCTCGGTCATACTAATAGAGTTTTACTTTTTAATATTAATATGATTGAATTCATATTTTGGCGAGAGAATCCTCCATTTCACAGTCAGTGCTTAAGCAATGTCGGCAGAGCGCACTCCTACAGCCGATAAGGGCACAACCAACGAGACCGTCCTGCGCCGGGACTTTTCGAACGCGACCGTGGTGGCGTTCGACGATACGCCCTTCGCCTTCGCGGCCCTGCGCAACGGCAACGTTCAGGCGAACACGCAGGACGGATCGAAGCTCGTCAATCTGCTGGCCACGGCTCCCGACAAAGAGAATCACGAGGTTCCGGCCTTCTCGATTTCCAACGACTACATCGGCGCCGGCATCCCGAAGGGTGAGACCCGCCTCCGCGCAGTGGTGGACGAGACGCTCCGGGAGCTGGAGGCCAGCGCGAAGGCTGCGGCGCTCTACGACCGCTGATTCGGCCCGAACACGACGTAGCCGCTGCCGTGCCTGTTCCGGATCGGCGACCACAGCTAGCCGACGGCGGTGAGTCCCTTCGGCGATCTGCTCGCGCCGCGCTACCTGGTCTGGCTGCTGCAGGGTTTCGGGGTCACCCTGGTCCTGTCTGCGTCGGTGTGCGTGGCCGGAACGGCGCTCGGCCTTGCCTTCTGCTGCCCGAAGGAGGCGGGGGGCCGGTTCGTGAAGGCGCGGAGTACCGCCTTTATCAACCTCACCCGGAACACGCCGTCGCTGGTGCAGCTGCTCTTCTGGTACTTCGGCGCCGTCGCGCTGATGCCGTCCTGGCTCACCGCCTGAGTGAATAGCCCACACGGCCTGGCCCTGGGGTCGGCCACCCTGCACCGGCCGGCCTACGAGACCCTGGCCGGCTTCCTCGGGCTGACGCTCTACGCCGCCGCCGACATCGCCGGGGAATGCCGGGCTGGCCTCGACGGCGTACGGCCTGCCCAGCGGGAGGCCGCTTTGGCCCTCCACCTGATCGATCTCCAGATCTTCCGCCAGATCGCGTTGCCGCTGGCCCTGCGCTTCGCCTGGCTGCCGGGGGTCGGCCAATATCTCAACACCATCAAGGACACGTCGCTGACCATGACCATCGGCCTCGCCGAGCTGTCCTATGCGTCCCGGGAGGTGGAGACAGAGACCTTCCTGGCCTTCCAGGTTTTCGGCATCGCGACGCTCCTGGAGAGCCTCGAATCGAGCCAGATCGCGCCGTGAACGGGCGCGGCTCGCGGCAGCCTGCTCCCAGCACCGCGCCGAAGGGCCATCAGGTCGAGACGAACCGCCGGACCCGGTCCGGTCTCGACCGCACCGCCCTCGAGCACCGCGTGATTCGGCATCGTCGAGGCCATCCGGGATGGTGCATCCAACGTGGGCGCCGGAACGGGGGCGTGCCGGATCGGGGCAGGGGCCCGGCAACACGGTCTACGGAAGATTAAAGCGAACCGTCGAAATGTCCCGATCGTCGGACGGCCCGTGGGCCGGCCTCTGTGTGCGTCGAGGATGTTGCGTATGGGTTGCGTCGCGGTCAGCAACGTCGTCCCCTTCCGGCGGATCGCCCCCGCCTCCGCGGCAGGCGAGCGGGACGCCCGCAACCGCCGCCGCAGCGAGCAACGCTCGCTCATGGACGCGGTCTACGCCACCGGCAGCATGATCGTCGCCGCCGAGGACCGTGAGATCAAGCTCACCGCGTCCCGCTTGCAGGTCTACGGCTTCCTGACGATCGAGGAGGTGACCGAGGAGGGCGGCATGCGGCGCCTGCGCCCCTCGGAGGCGATCCGGGCCCGGTCCGAGCGTCCGTGGCGCCTGTCGAAGCCGGCCTACGGAAGCGCCGTGACGATCCCGAGCCTCGACGACTTCCTGTTCGAATCAGCGGGCCAGCCCTTCTGAAGCCCTGAACGCCCGAGAGAGCCCAGCCGCCGCGCGAGGCTGCGCGGCGGACATGGCTGTGGTGTCGTTTCGATTTGTCGGCCGCCCCGTCTCGCCGCCCAGCCGCCGCGGAGACATCCTGGCGGAAGCCGTCCTCGACGCGCCGGACGCACATCGATAAGCCCGTGGTCGGCCGCGCCGGGACACCACGCTGCGCCAGCCATCGAATCGCCCCGACCGCGCCCGATCCCCCCCGATCCCACCGGCGAATGTGTCGCGATCGGCTTGCCTTTCGGGGCAGCCCGTAGTATCCGCCCGGCCTTCGCGACATTTCGATGGGTGCTCGCACCCTGTGAACGCGGTGACCGCGCCGGCGTCTCGGACGCCGCAAGCGCGGTCTATACCATGAGCCGGGGACATCAGATCCCCATCAGGCGTCGTCCGCCGGGCAATACCGTCCGTGTGCGGAAACCCGCCTGAAACAAGGAGTCACGCACGTGATCCAGATGCAGACGAATCTGGACGTCGCCGACAACTCGGGTGCACGCCGTGTGATGTGCATCAAGGTTCTCGGCGGGTCGAAGCGGAAGTATGCCGGCGTTGGCGATGTCATCGTCGTGTCGGTCAAGGAGGCGATCCCGCGCGGTCGCGTCAAGAAGGGCGACGTCATGAAGGCGGTCGTCGTTCGCACGGCCAAGGCCGTGAAGCGCGTCGACGGGTCGGTGATCCGCTTCGACAAGAACGCTGCGGTCCTGATCAACAATCAGAAAGAGCCGATCGGCACCCGCATCTTCGGACCGGTGCCGCGCGAGCTGCGCGCGCGCAACCACATGAAGATCATCTCGCTGGCGCCGGAGGTGCTGTGATGGCCGCGAAGATCAAGAAGGGCGACAAGGTCGTCGTACTCACCGGCCGCGATTCCGGTCGCTCGGGCGAAGTCATCCAGGTTCTGCCGAAGGAAGGCCGCGCTTTCGTGCGTGGCATCAACCTAGTCAAGAAGCACCAGAAGCAGACGCAGAACCAGGAAGGCGGCATCATCTCCAAGGAGGCCGCCATCCAACTCTCGAACATCGCGGTCGCCGATGCCAACGGCAAGCCGACCCGCGTGGGTTTCCGCATCCTCGAAGACGGGCGCAAGGTCCGATTCGCCAAGAGCACGGGGGATCAGATCGATGGCTGAGGCCGACAAGAACGCCTACACCCCGCGCCTGCGCAAGCACTACGACGAAGTGGTGCGCCAGAAGCTGATCGAGGAGTTCGGGTACAAGAACCCGATGCAGGTCCCGCAGATCGAGAAGATCGTCATCAACATGGGCGTCGGCGAGTCCACCGCTGACTCCAAGAAGGCGACCGTGGCGGCTGGCGACCTCGCGCTCATCGCCGGCCAGAAGCCGGTGATCACCCGGGCCCGCAAGGCCATCGCGACCTTCAAGGTCCGTGAAGGCATGCCGATCGGTTGCAAGGTGACGCTGCGCAAGCAGCGCATGTACGAGTTCATGGATCGCCTGATCACGATCGCGCTGCCGCGCGTCCGCGATTTCCGCGGCCTGAACCCGCGCTCGTTCGACGGCCGCGGCAACTACGCCCTGGGTCTCAAGGAGCACCTCGTGTTCCCGGAGATCTCTTACGACAAGGCCGAGCAGATGTGGGGCATGGACATCGTCGTGGCGACCACCGCCCAGACTGATGCCGAGGCCAAGGCACTGCTCGCCGCCTTCCAGTTCCCGTTCCGGCAGTGAGGCCCTCGCGCCTCATACGCGGACACCGGAGATAGACCACATGTCGAAGAAAAGCTCAGTCGAGAAGAATGAGGCCCGCAAGACGCTGGTGAAGCGTTTCGCGGCCAAGCGGAAGGCGCTGCTGGACATCGCCAACAACGACACCCTCGAGATGGAGGAGCGCTTCGAGGCGCGCCTTAAGCTCGCGGAACTGCCGCGCAACTCGTCGGCCACCCGCATCCGCAACCGCTGCGGCATGACTGGCCGGCCCCGCGCGTTCTATCGCAAGATGGGCATCTCGCGCATCGCGCTGCGGGAGCTTGGCAACCGGGGCCTGATCCCCGGCCTGGTCAAGTCGAGCTGGTAAGGAGGTCCCCATGGTCAACGATCCCGTGGGTGACATGCTCACCCGTATCCGCAACGGCCAGCTTCGCCGTCGCAACGTCGTTCAGACACCCGGCTCGCGCCTGCGCGCCAACGTCCTGAACGTCCTGAAGTCCGAGGGCTACATCCGCGACTACGCGGCGACCGACCTCGGCAACGGCCGTACCGAGTTCGCCATCGAGCTCAAGTACTACGACGGCCGCCCGGTGATCCGCGAAATCAAGCGCGTTTCGAAGCCGGGTCGTCGGGTCTACTCGTCGGTCGGTGATCTGCCGCACGTGGCCGACGGCCTCGGCGTCACCATCGTCTCCACACCGCAGGGCGTCATGGCCGACCACGAGGCGCGTGAGCGCAACGTCGGCGGTGAAGTGCTCTGCACCGTATTCTGATCGGGACGGAGGAGGTTATCCCATGTCTCGCGTAGGCAAGAAGCCCGTTCCCGTGCCGGCCGGCGTCACCGCCACCGTCACCGGTCAGACGGTGAAGATGAAGGGCTCTAAGGGCGAGCTGCAGTTCGACGTCCCCACGCTGGTCAGCGTGGAGATGAAGGACGGCGCGATCTCGGTCGAGCCGATCAACCAGTCCAAGCCGGCCCGTTCCCTGTGGGGCACGTCGCGGGCTCAGATCGCCAACATCGCCGAGGGCGTGTCGAAGGGCTTCGAAAAGAAGCTTGAGATCACGGGCGTCGGTTATCGTGCGGCGATGGCCGGTAAGGCCCTCAAGCTGTCGCTCGGCTACAGCCACGACATCGAGTACGCGATCCCCGCCGGGATCACGATCGTTACCCCGAAGCCCACCGAGATCACGATCACCGGGATCAACCGCCAGCAGGTCGGTCAGGTCGCCGCCGAGATCCGCGATTACCGCGGACCCGAGCCCTACAAGGGCAAGGGCGTGAAGTACGCGGGCGAGTTCATCTTCCGCAAGGAAGGCAAGAAGAAGTAAGGAGGGCATCATGTCTCGCAAGCTCGAAGCCCTCGATCGCCGCAAGGCGCGCGTCCGTCGCGCGCTGCGGGCGGCCGCCAACGGCCGTCCGCGGCTCTCGGTGTTCCGCTCGTCGAAGCAGATCTACGTGCAGGTCATCGACGACGTCGCCGGCAAGACGCTGGCCGCCGCCTCGTCGATCGACAAGGCACTCAAGGGTGAACTCAAGACCGGCGCCGATGTCGCCGCCGCCAAGGCGGTGGGCAAGCTGGTGGCCGAGCGCGCCAAGGCCGCGGGCGTCACGAAGGTGATCTTCGACCGCTCCGGCTACATCTACCACGGCCGCGTCGCAGCCGTGGCCGAGGCCGCCCGCGAAGGCGGCCTGGAGTTCTAAGGGAACTCACCCCGCGCGGCGTGATACCCGCGCGGCCATTCCCTCCCGTTTCCGGCGAGGGGAATCGAGCGAGCGGGTCCGAGGATCCGCGCTAGTGAGATAGGTTAGACAACATGGCACGTGAACGGGAAGGCGGGGGCCGCGGCCGCCGCGACGAGCGCGAGGAGCGCGACAGCGAATTCGTGGACAAGCTCGTCCACATCAACCGCGTCGCCAAGGTGGTGAAGGGTGGCCGTCGCTTCGGCTTCGCAGCCCTCGTCGTCGTCGGCGACCAGAAGGGCCGCGTCGGCTTCGGCCACGGCAAGGCCCGTGAGGTGCCTGAGGCGATCCGCAAGGCGACCGAGGCGGCCAAGCGCGGCCTGATCCGGGTGTCGCTGCGCGAGGGTCGGACCCTGCACCACGACGTGAACGGCCGCCACGGCGCCGGCAAGGTGATCCTCCGTGCGGCTCCGCAGGGTACCGGCATCATCGCCGGCGGCCCGATGCGCGCGGTGTTCGAGACGCTCGGCATGCAGGACGTTGTCGCGAAGTCGCTCGGCTCCTCCAACCCCTACAACCTCGTGCGCGCCACCTTCGAGGCGCTTAAGAACGAGGACAGCCCGCGCTCCGTGGCGGCCCGCCGCGGCATCAAGGTTTCGAGCCTCCAGGCCCGTCGCCGCGACGCCGATCCGGCCGACCAGTCCGAAGCTGCGGTCGCGTAAGGGGAGGGTCCGATGGCACAGAAGACCGTCCGTATCGAGCAGATCGGCTCGCCGATCCGCCAGGAGGCCAGCCAGCGCCAGACGCTGATCGGCCTGAAGCTCAACAAGCTCCACCGCGTGTCCGAGCTGGAGGATACCCCCTCCGTGCGCGGCATGATCCGCAAGGTTGCGCACCTCGTGCGCGTCCACGGCGACGTGGCGTGAGGAGGCACCGATGAAGCTCAACGAGATCAGCGACAATCCCGGCGCAACCAAGAATCGGATGCGTGTCGGTCGGGGCATCGGCTCCGGCAAGGGCAAGACCGCCGGCCGCGGCGTGAAGGGTCAGAAGGCCCGGACCGGCGTGTCCATCAAGGGCTTCGAGGGCGGTCAGATGCCGCTGCATCGGCGCCTGCCGAAGCGTGGCTTCAACAACCTCTACGCCCAGGATCTGAACGAGGTGAACCTCGGCCGGATCCAGGAGGCGGTGGACGCCGGTAAGCTCGACAAGGCCGCGACCGTCACGGTCGACAGCCTCGTCACCGCCGGCATCATCGCCCGGGCCCGTGACGGCGTGAAGCTGCTCGGCGTCGGCGAGCTGACCGCGAAGCTCAGCTTTGAGGTCACCCGCGCTTCCAAGTCCGCCATCGAGGCGGTCGAGAAGGCCGGCGGCTCGGTCAGCGTCGCATTCGCCACCGGCGTGTCGACCCGCGGCGGCGCCAAGGCCGAGGCCACGGCCTGACGGCCGGCATGGGAGCGACGCGGGGCCCCGTTGCACGGTCCCCGCGCACCCTTTAAGCCGATCCTTCGAGCGGCGGCCCTGCGACCACGCGGGCCGCCGTTTTCAATTCATCCGGGCGCCGTTCGCCCGGCGACACTCCCAGGACGCGACGCTTATGGCCTCAGCCGCCGAGCAGCTTGCCGCCAACCTCAATTTCGGTGCCATCGCGAAGGCCGATGAGCTGAAGAAGCGCATCTGGTTCACGCTCGGCGCCCTCGTGGTGTTCCGGCTGGGCACCTACATCCCGATCCCCGGCATCGATCCGGAGCAGTTCGCCCGGAACTTCCAGCAGCAGGCCGGCGGCGTGCTCGGGCTGTTCAACATGTTCTCCGGCGGTGCCGTCGAGCGCATGGCGATCTTCGCCCTCAACATCATGCCGTACATCTCGGCCTCGATCATCGTTCAGCTGCTCACCTCGGTGATCCCGAGCCTGGAAGCGCTGAAGAAGGAGGGTGAGTCCGGCCGTAAGGTGATCAACCAGTACACCCGCTACCTCACGGTGGTGCTGGCGCTTGTGCAGTCCTGGGGCATCGCGATCGGTCTCCAGAGCTCGTCCGCGGCCATCGATCCCGGCCCGTTCTTCCTGGCCTCGACGGTGATCACGCTGACCGGCGGCACCCTGTTCCTGATGTGGGTCGGCGAGCAGATCACCTCGCGCGGCATCGGCAACGGCTCGTCGCTGATCATCTTCGCCGGCATCGTCGCCCACCTCCCGGTCGCGATCGCGGGCGCTCTCGAGCTCGGCCGCACCGGCGCGCTATCGCCGATCATCATCCTGGGCGTCGCCGTGGCGGCCGTGGTGTTGGTCTACTTCATCGTGTTCATGGAGCGCGCCCAGCGCCGCCTGCTCATCAATTACCCGAAGCGCCAGGTCGGCAACCGCATGTACGAGGGCCAGACCTCGTTCCTGCCGTTGAAGCTCAACACGTCGGGTGTGATCCCGCCGATCTTCGCCTCGTCGCTCCTGCTCCTGCCGGCCACCGCGGCGAGCTTCTCCGCCAATGGCGGCAGCACCGGCTGGCTTGGCACCGTGACGGCCTATCTGGGCCACGGGACGCCACTGTTCATGGCGCTCTACGCGGCGCTGATCATCTTCTTCACGTTCTTCTACACCGCAGTGGTCTTCAATCCGCAGGAGACGGCCGACAACCTGAAGAAGCATGGCGGCTTCATCCCGGGCATCCGTCCGGGCGAGCGCACCGCGGCCTTCATCGACAAGGTGCTGACCCGGATCACGGTGATCGGCGCCCTGTACCTGACTCTCGTCTGCCTCTGCCCCGAGATCCTGTCGTCCTACGCCTCGGCGAGCCTTGGCTTCGGCGGGACCTCGCTGCTGATCGTGGTCTCGGTGACCATGGACACGGTCGCTCAGATCCACGGGCATCTGATGGCGCATCAGTACGAGGGCCTCGTGAAGAAGGCCAAGCTGCGTGGCGCCTCGACCACGCAACGCCGCCGCTGAGCCTGCTACAGAGGCGGGACGAAGCCACCGCCGCGCCCGCCTCTCAGCAAAAGGTCTGGATGCCTCCTGGCCCGGGACCGACTAGAAAAACCCGAGACGGGCGATGCCGGGGAGGCTTCGCCAACCGCCGCTTGTGCCCGTAGAGAGTCGGGCAGGACGAGGACAACGCCATGCGCATCATTCTGCTCGGCCCCCCCGGCGCGGGGAAGGGAACGCAATCCGAGCGGATCGTCGAGCGCTTCGGCATCCCGCAGCTCTCGACCGGGGACATGCTGCGCGCCGCGGTCGCCGCCGGCACGCCGGTGGGCCTCGAGGCCAAGGCCGTGATGGAATCGGGTGGCCTCGTCTCCGACCGGATCGTGGTCGGGATCGTTGCCGACCGGATCGAGGAACCCGACGCGAAGCGCGGCTTCATCCTGGACGGTTTCCCCCGCACTGTGGCCCAGGCCGAGGCGCTGGCAACCATGCTGTCCGGCAAGGACATGAACCTGTCCGCGGTCGTCGAGCTCAAGGTCGACGAGGACGCGCTGGTCGGGCGCATCCAGAAGCGGGCGGCGGAGACGCTCGCGCGCGGGCAGGCGGTGCGCAAGGACGACACCCCCGAGGTGTTCAAGCAGCGCCTGGAGGCCTACCGGGCCCTGACCGCGCCGCTTTCGGACTACTACGCCAAGACCGGTTTGCTCCACACCGTCGATGGCATGCAGCCGATCGATACCGTGACCACGGAGATCATGGCGGTGCTGGAGCCGCACGCGGAACGTGTGGAGTCCTGACCAAGACCGCCGGCACGCCGCATCATTCGGCGGCCGGCCTTGTGATGAATTCGAAGCGCGCGAAGCCGACGCTCAAGCAGCGGGCTGAGAGTGGTTCGATCCACGTTCGGTGGCGTAGACCTTAGGTTGGCGCAACGGCGATGATCGGCGATGGCGTCAGCGCCGTCGTTCTTTCAGGAAGATCACAGTTCTTCGACGGTACGGAGCGTGTGCGGCTCCGTGTTCGGAGCGAGCCGCGAAGAATCTTGGATGCCATCGGCGCCGACGCGAAGCGGGGCGTGGGGGTATATCCGGCCCGCAGGTAAATCGTTTCGAGCAGCTTGCCGGCATCCCTCTCGATCCCCATCGAGCCATGCCAGCGCACGGGCTAGGTGGTCTGGATCGAGGACGTAATCCGATTGCGCCGGCCGACCCGGATCGAGGGCCTTGCCGTAGCAGACGCCGTAGCGATGACCGCGCGCCGCTGCGAGGTCGAGATAATACGGATCGGTGAACGTTTCCGGGGCGAAGTATAGAATGCGCGTCCCTGGCGCGCAGAACAGCGTGTTCACCATCGCGGCGCCCATGCAGCCGACGACGCGCTCTGCACACGCGAAGGTCGCGGCCTGCTCCCGCGCTGAGATCCCCTCGGGATCGATCGGCTGGTAGCCGCGGGCCTGCAGGGTCCTGCAGAGGTCCACCCATCCGATCGGCACCCGGCCGCGATCACGTCGGCGAATCACGAACAAACGGGTCGGACGGCGCGGGGGCGATCGCCACCATCGCCGGTCCAGGCGACGCTTCATCGCGATGGCCCGAACGGAAAGGTCTGCGAGAGCCTGGGGATGCTTCGGGCCAGGCAGACCAGCCACCGGCGAGGCAAAGTAGAGGTCCGCCGCCCGGTAAGTCGTATCCGGTCGCAGCAACCGAATCGTGACGTCCCGGCGTCCGAGCAAGCCCCGGAGAAGCTCGATCCGCATCCTGTCGGTCGCCGGGACGAAACCGTGCAGCAACAGGCAGATGGGTCTGCGGAGACCGGACAGGCAGTCCACTGCCAGGAGGCGCGGCAGGTCTTCGGCCAGCCAATGTCCCCAGTTGAAGGTCCCGGAGGATGTCAGCAGGAGATAAGCGCAGGTCTTCGGAAGGGTCGTGGTCGGCCCGCTGGCTCCCGGTTGCGGGGGCGTGACGAGATCGGAGGGACGGAAAGTCTCGAACAGGAGCAGCGTTTCCCCATCGCGTGAGACCGTGATGCTCCGGTCGCAGATGCTCGCATTGTCGATCCGAACCAAAACACAGGCCGGTGCGACCGCTTGGACGCCGCCAACGAAGGCGAAAGCCCGATCCAGATTCGGCCGGAGGGCGGGATCGGCGAAGATCGCGTCCGGATCGAGAGTGCGGGTGTAGCAGGCCGGATCGTAGAGATTCGCGACGGAAACGATCTCCGGGGCCGGCGTTGCGTGCAGTCGATGCAGCATATCCAGATCACCCGGAAAGCCGCCCGACGCATAGATCGATGGATCGCAGGAAATGTAGCGCGATGCGCACATGGACTCATGCGGATTACTCCGCTCGTCGCCAAAGATATTTTATGTGAAACTCTGATTCTTCCCAAGGTCAAGCAGGATTCACGCAGCGTGGCACCGCTGGAAGTCATTCCGCGCGAGCCTAATTGATCGACATCAATTCATACCTTGGATCAGTATATCGTATTAAAACATGAACTATTTCTTACATTTGCGGCTTAAGGTGGATATATGATCAAAAAGCGAGTTCTGATCTTGCGAACCGCGAGGAGAGAGCATGCAAAAACTCAAACCGGTGATCACAGAAATCTTGGTGGTGCTGAGACCGTAGGCCGAGCGCGGCCCCTCCTGCCGCAAACGCCAGCATGCCGCATGCATTCGGATGCCGGCCGCTACCGGAGGACACATCCGTCAGTTCCATCTTGCGCCACGATCCTGCGCGCGGCGAGAAACCAGCAGGCGACACTCGCGGGGTGGCATCGACGGGCCGACCGGCCCTGCGGCGCGTTGCGTCGGTCCCATGGGGCCGGCACCGAACGCGGTCCCATTACACAGCCCGGCATGCGCTTGGTCGCTCGACCGGATGTGCGAGATCTGATCGCCCGGTCGTGGGACGCCGTCTCGAACGACGAATCGCCCGGGATCGGAGCGTGCGGTGAACCATAGGCGCAGCCGGAGGTTGATGGCGAAACACGATCGGGAGTCCCGATGACCGCCCTCCGTATCCCCGCAAGCCTTCTGCTTCTGGCCGTGGTGCTGGCGCCCCTCCCGGTCGCGGCGCAGAGCCCCGCGCAATCCTTCGTCTACGGGGAGAAGCGTTTCCGGCATGCGTGTCGGCCGCCTCTCAAGTATGCGGCGGGTGCGTGCGTCCGCCGCTGCCCGGCCGGCTACCAGACGATGGGCGGTTATTGCCGGTACCGAAGCCAGCGATTCCGTTGACGCGGCGGCGTCAGCGATCCCCAGGCCCCTCCGCCCGCAACGCTCCAAAGAAATTGACGATGTCCATCGGCAGCGCGCGGCGTCCGAATAGACGGGTGGGATTGCCGTCGGTGCGGTCGTCGCGCAGTTCGACCATCGCGGTCATGCTGTTGTAGCGGAACACCATCCGGCGGCCCGCGAAGGTCGCCCAGAGCTGGCCGGGACCGTCATCCTCGGTTTGGAGTGCGATGGTACCGGGCTGGGCCTCGGTGAGGATGCCACCGACGACCGCAAGGATCACCGGGACGACTTCCTCGGCATTCTCTTCGGCGGCCCGAAGGACCGAGTCTGCGAAAGCCCGCAGGGTGGCGCCGTCGCTGGTCAGAACCGACATCTGTGCTCCCTCGGTGACCCTGGCATGGTCCGCGCGCGACGCATGGAAGCGCGGCCGATCGTTCACCAGTCGTTGACATCTGGGCCCGCGCACGCTAGCAGGCCCTCCTTCGTCCAATCGATCGCTGGTCCGAGGTGCCCTGTCCAGGGCCGCCCCAGGGCCACGTTGTCGTTTGGCGCGCGCAGGGGCCGGCCTCCACCGGACGCGCGCGATCAACGCCCGCATCGCCGGGCCTCAGATGGAGCGTGATCATGGCCCGTATCGCAGGCGTCAACATCCCGACCAACAAGCGCGTCGTCATCGCGCTCCAGTACATCCACGGCATCGGCTCTAAGAAGGCCGAGGAAATCACCCAGAAGGTGAACATCCCCGCCGAGCGTCGCGTGAACCAGCTCACCGACGCCGAGGTGCTGCAGATCCGCGAGACGATCGACCGCGACTACATCGTCGAGGGCGACCTGCGCCGCGAAGTTTCGATGAACATCAAGCGCCTGATGGATCTTGGCGCCTATCGCGGTCTGCGTCACCGCAAGCAGCTGCCGGTCCGCGGCCAGCGCACCCATACCAACGCCCGCACCCGCAAGGGCAAGGCGAAGCCGATCGCCGGCAAGAAGAAGTAATTCTCCACTTGGAAGGCCGTGCTGAGCTCGGCCTTCCTTCCGTCGTGTTGGTGTCCCGCGAGGGATCCCGCATCGGGCCGGACCGCCCTTCACGGGCGCGCCGGCCGAGTCCCCAAAAGAATCCCGAGCGCCTGGAATTACGGGCGCGCTTGAAGGAAGAGTGAGACCCGAATGGCCAAGGAACCGCAACGCGTCCGCCGGCGCGAACGCAAGAACATCGTGTCGGGCGTCGCCCACGTGAACGCTTCGTTCAACAACACGATGATCACCATCACGGACGCGCAGGGCAACACGATCTCGTGGTCCTCCGCCGGCGCGATGGGCTTCAAGGGCTCGCGCAAGTCGACGCCGTACGCCGCGCAGGTTGCCGCCGAGGATGCCGCCCGCAAGGCGTCCGAGCACGGCATGCGCACCCTCGAGGTCGAGGTGTCCGGCCCGGGTTCGGGTCGTGAGTCGGCGCTGCGCGCGCTCCAGGCCGCGGGCTTCACGGTCACCTCGATCCGCGACGTGACCTCGATCCCGCACAACGGCTGCCGTCCGCGCAAGCGTCGTCGGGTCTGAACCAGTCGGTCTGACGGAGAAGCTCATGACGGGATCGAAGCCGCTTCCGGGCGTGCTGCGTTGGAACCTCGGCGACCTCACGGTCACCGCGCTCAACGACGGCTGGTTTCAGGCCAGCCTCGATCTCGTCACGGGGATCCCGAAAGACGAAGCCGGCAAGCTCCAGGTTGCGGGCTTCCGCACCGAGCAGCCCAAGATCACGCTGAACGCCTTCCTGATCACCGGTGCCGGCCGCAAGCCGGTGTTGATCGATACGGGATACGGCGACTTTGCCCCGGTGGAGACCCTGGGGCGGCTCAGCACGGCTTTGGCGCTCACCGGCGTCAAGCTCGAGGAGATCGAAACCGTCCTGGTCACGCACCTGCATCCCGACCATGTCGGCGGGCTGGTCAAGAACGGGGCGGCCCGGTTCCCCAACGCCGAGATCGTGGTGCATGCCGACGAGGCGGCGCACTGGCTGCCGGACGACGCTCTCTCGCGGGCGCCGGACGAGGCCAAGCCGTACTTCGAAAACGCCCGAAAGGCGGTCGCGCCCTACACCAAGCGGATGCGCGAGCATCGCGGCGGTGAGGTCCTGCCGGGGATCAGCGCGGTCCACCTGCCGGGTCATACCCCCGGGCATTGCGGTTTCCGCATCGTCTCCGGTGGACAGTCGCTGCTGATGTGGACGGACGTGGTGCACCTGCCCGCGATCCAGTTCAAGAACCCGGAGGCGGGTGTCGGATTCGACGTCGATGGCGACCAGGCGCGTGCGACGCGCAAGGCCATCATGGACGAGGTGGCGCAGGAGCGGACCTTCATCGCAGGTGCGCACCTGGAATTCCCGGCCCTCGGCTACGTGGATCGGGACGGGGCCGGGTACCGCTTCGTGCCGGCCCTCTGGGTCGGTGGCGAATAACAGACTTGAATTCAGGGACCGTTCGGGGCGCCAGGGGGCGGCGCCGGGCGGCCGAAGCGCGGGAACGGGTGTCGCGGATCCCGAGCATGGACGAGAGGTAGGATCGTGGTCATTCAGAAGAACTGGCAGGAACTGATCAAGCCGAACAAGCTGCAGGTCTCGACCGGCGACGACCCGAAGCGGGTCGCCACCGTCGTGGCCGAGCCGCTCGAGCGCGGCTTCGGCACCACCCTGGGCAACGCCCTGCGCCGGGTGCTCCTGTCCTCGCTCCAGGGCGCGGCCGTGACCTCGGTGCAGATCGACGGCGTGCTGCATGAGTTCTCCTCGATCCCGGGCGTCCGCGAGGACGTCACCGACATCGTCCTGAACATCAAGACCATCGCGATCCGGTCGCAGACCGATGCGCCCAAGCGCATGACCCTGCGCAAGACCGGCCCGGGCACCGTCACGGCGGGTGACATCGGCACGGTCGGCGACATCCAGATCCTGAACCCGGAGCTGGTGATCTGCACGCTGGACGACGGCGCCGAGATCCGCATGGAGTTCACGGTCGCCACGGGCAAGGGTTACGTTCCGGCCGAGCGCAACCGTCCAGAGGACGCGCCGATCGGCCTGATCCCGGTGGACGCGCTGTTCTCCCCGGTGACCAAGGTCAGCTACCGCGTCGAGACCACCCGCGAGGGCCAGGATCTCGACAAGGACAAGCTGACGATGACGATCGAGACCAACGGTGCCGTGGGCCCGGAAGACGCGCTGGCCTATGCCGCGCGGATCATCCAGGACCAGCTGCAGGTCTTCGTGAACTTCGAGGATCCGCGCAAGGAAGAGGCTGCCCCGCTGGCCCCGCAGCTGCCCTTCAACCCGGCTCTGCTCAAGAAGGTCGACGAGCTGGAGCTGTCGGTCCGGTCGGCGAATTGCCTGAAGAACGACAACATCGTCTACATCGGCGACCTGATCCAGAAGTCCGAGGGCGAGATGCTGCGGACCCCGAACTTCGGCCGCAAGTCGCTCAACGAGATCAAGGAAGTGCTGGCCGGCATGGGCCTGCACCTCGGCATGGACATCCCCGGCTGGCCGCCGGAGAACATCGAAGATCTCGCCAAGCGCTTCGAAGAGCATTACTGAGGCGAAGCGGCTTCGGGCCGGACTTGGCGGCGCTGTACGGTGCCGTCCGTCGGGCCTGGCCAGATACGGACCTCCGCAGGCCTGACGCGAAGTCCAAAAAATCCCGCCGCGGGGTTACGCGGATAACAACAGCCTCGATGAGGCACCCGGCCGTACCGTGGCACGGCGGCCGAGATGAGAAGGAAGCCAAATCATGCGTCACGGTTATCGCGGTCGCCGCTTCAACCGCACAGCCGAGCATCGCAAGGCGATGTTCGCCAACATGTCGGTCGCGCTGCTGAAGCACGAGCAGATCGTCACCACCCTGCCGAAGGCCAAGGACTTGCGTCCCGTGGTCGAGAAGCTCGTCACCCTGGGCCGCATCGACAGCGTGCACACCCGCCGTCTCGCCATGGCGCAGCTGCGCGACGGCGACATGGTCAAGAAGCTCTTCGCCGTGATCGGCCCGCGCTACCAGGGCCGTCCGGGCGGCTATCTCCGCATCATGAAGGCGGGCTTCCGCAAGGGCGACAACGCCCCGCTGGCCGTGATCGAGTTCGTGGATCGCGACGTCGAGGCCCGCGGCAAGGATTCCGGTCAGGTCGAGGTCGCCGAGGCGGCCTGAGCGAAGCTCCAACGATCCAGCTTAAGAAAGCCGTCCCGGGACCGTCCGGGGCGGCTTTTTCGTGTTCGTGCAGAGCCCAAAAAAACCCGCCGGCTTGCGCCGGCGGGCCTGAAGCAGGGTCTACGTTTCGAAGCGTCGCGGGAGCTCGCCCTGGCGGTCAGTGTCGGCCTGACCGGGAACTCGACCGCGCGGCAGCTTCGAAACCTCTATCCCTGCCGATTCTTGTTGGGTGGATCGTCCTGATCCGTGTCAGCATCGCGCCGAATGCCTGGGAAGATACCGTGATTGCTCATGGTTCACCTCCACGATCGTAACCCGGAGCGTGACGGCTCCGTGGAGGATCAATGAGCCGGTAACACGGTGGTTCCCGAGAATTTCCGGCCCCCGGGCCCGGGAAGCTGCGTTCCCGGTTTCGAGAGCGGGCAGGGGCGTCGCGTTCCCAGGGGCCTGTGCGCCCCTTGCCGGACCGATCAGTCCGCCCGTGCGAGCTTCTCGAGCGTCGGCAACGCCGGCAGGGTACCCCCCCCGTCGGGTTTATCCCCGCCCCGGATCAGACCCGTCCAGCAGCGCCGAGACCCGGTTCGCCAGGTCGGCCGAGCGGAACGGCTTGGTCAGCACCGGCAGATCGTCCGGAATCTGCATCGCCTCCGCATGGCCGGTGAGGATCAGCACCGGCAGGCTCGGGTCGCGGCCGCGGATCTCGGCGGCGAGCTCGATGCCGCTCATGCCCGGCATGGCGAGGTCGGCTACGATCAGGTCGAAGCGGCCAGGCGCGAAGGACCGGAGCGCGGCCTCGCCGTCGCCGGCCTCCGTGGCGTCGTGGCCGAAGCCCGCCAGGAACGAGGCGGTGACATGCCGGACCTGCGCGTCGTCGTCGACCACCAGGATCCGCGCCGAACGGGCTGCCATCGGGGCGTCGTCCTGCTCACCGGCCACCTGCTCGGGTGCCTCGGTCGCGAAGGGCAGGGCGAGCTCGACCCGCGTTCCCCGGCCGACCTCGCTCTCGATGGCGAGCCGGCCCTTCGATTGCTGGGTGAGGCCGAACACCATGGCGAGGCCGAGGCCCGTGCCCTGACCCACCGCCTTGGTGGTGAAGAACGGCTCGCAGACCCTGCGCAGGATCTCGTCCGGGATGCCGGTGCCATCGTCGGTGACGCTGATACCGAGATAGGAGCCGTCGGCGATCTCGGGGTCGCCCGCGATGTCGAGGCGCCGGGTCGCCACCATGATGGTGCCGCCCTCCGGCATCGCGTCCCGGGCGTTGATGCACAGGTTGAGCACGGCCAGTTCGAGCTGGTCCGGATCGACCTGAACGGCGGGCAGGCCCTCGGTCAGGTCGGTGCGGACGCTGACCAAGCCGCCGAGACTGCGGCCGAACAGGTCGCTCATCCCGCCGATCAGGGCGTTGACGTCCGTGGCGCGGGCCTGGAGGTCGTGCGCGCGGCTGAAGCTCAGCAGGCGCTTGGTCAGGGAGGCGCCGCGCTCGGCCGCGCCGCGTGCATTCTCGATCAGGCGCTGCACCCGCGGCAGGTCGGCGACCTTGGGGGCGGCGAGTTCCAGGCTGCCGAGGATCGCGGTAAGCAGGTTGTTGAAATCGTGCGCGATGCCGCCGGCCAGGGTGCCGAGCGCCTGCATCTTGTCGGATTGGCGCAGCCGGGCCTCCAGGGTCCGCTGCTCGGTCACGTCCCGCTCGATCACCGCGAGATGACTGATCGCGCCGCCCGCATCGCGGATCGGCACCCGGGTGACGTGGCTCCAGAGTTCTGCACCGACCGGGCCGTCGCTGGTCAGGCTCTCGGCGACCGCCCCGGAGCGGATCGCGGCGGCATCGGCCTCGGCCACGGCGCCGCCCTTCGCGCCGATCAGGTCGCCCTCCCGTTGCCCGAGGCAGCCCGAGACGTCCCGGCCGAGCTGGGCCGCCTTGCGGGCGTTGAGGCGCACGAAGCGCCCGTCCGCGTCCTTGAAGCTGATCGCGTCCTGAGCGTGGTCGAGCAGACCGCGCAGCAGGGCCCGCTCGGTGGCGAGGTCGCGGCCGAGCCGATGGCGTTCGAAGGCCTGCCGGACCGTGGAGCGCAGCAGGCTCGCGTCCCAGGGCTTGGTGACGTAGCCGACGATGCCGCCGCGGTTGAGCGCGGCGATCACCGCGGTGATGTCGGCATAGCCGGTGAGCAGGATCGCCTGCGCGTCGTGGAAGGCGCGTGCCTCGGCCAAGAGCGCGTCGCCGGTGAGGCCGGGCATGCGCTGGTCCGACAGCACCACGGCGATGTCGGGCTCGGCGTGCAGGATCTCGAGCGCCTCGTTCGGGTTCGAGGTCGTCAGAACCCGGTAGGAATCCTCGAACAGGTCCTCCAGGGCGATCAGGATATCCGGCTCGTCATCGACGGCCAGGATGGTCCCGCGGGGGCCATCGAACCCGGCCCCGTTCTCGTGCAGTGAATGCGTATCCGTCACCGAACCGGTGTCCATCGCAGCGGGGAATGCTCGTCCTGCCGTGCCTTCACTCATGCGCTGGACGCCTGCCGCGGAATCCCGATCACGAAGCAGGCTCCCCCGTCCGGCGCCGCCTCCACGGTGAGCGAGCCGCTATGCGCCTGAACGACGCTGTAGGCAATCGCAAGACCCAGGCCGGTGCCTGAGCCCACGGGCTTTGTCGTGAAGAACGGCTCGAATATCTTTTCACGTAGGTCTTCCGGGATACCAGGACCAGTATCGCTGATGCGGATCTCGTCGACCTCCGGGTTCGACAGGGTATCGATCCGGATCATGCCGCCCTCCGGCATGGCGTCGGCGGCGTTGCCCAGGATGTTCATCACCACCTGGTTGAGCAGCGCCGGGGTGCAGTGGATTTCGGGCCGGCCGGCGAAGCTGCGCTCCACCGCGATCCGGCCGCCGAGCTTGTGCTGGATCAGCGCCAGCACGGTCTCGATCGCCTCGGGCACGTTGACCAGGGCCCGCTCGCCCTCGTCGAGGCGCGAGAACTTGCGCAGGTTGAGCACCAGATCCTGGATCCGGGTCAGCCCCATCCGCATCGACCCGACCCGTTGACGGGCCTTGTCGACGGCGCGGGAGGCCGCCTCCGGGGCAGCGTTCGGCAATTCGTTGAGCAGGCGCTCGACCGTACCCTGATGGGCCAGGATGAAGGCCAGGGGATTGTTGATCTCGTGGGCGATGCCGGCGACCAGCTCGCCGAGCGAGGCCATCTTGGCAGCCTGGACCAGCTTGGCCTGGGCCTCGGTGATCTGCCGATTGGCGTCGGCGAGGTCGCGGTTGGCCCGCTCCAGGGCGTCGGCGAGGCGGGCGCGCGCCTCGGAGGCCTCGGCCTCGGCGCGGGCGCGCTCCACCGCCCGCTCGCGCTCGCCGAACTGGCCGGCGATGCGACGGTCGTCCTCCTCCAGCAGGCGGCGGCGCACGAAGCCGCGCACCCGCAGGGCCAGCACCTCGGCATCGGTCTTGGAGACAACATCGTCGGCGCCGGCCGCGAAGGCCTCGACCAGAAAGTCCTTGGCCGGATCGCTGCCGGCGATGCCCACGAGGTGGAAGCCGGCCCCGGCGGCCTGGCCGGAGCGGCGCTGGCTGATCGCCCGGCACAGGGTGAGGCCGTCATAGGCGTGGCCGAGCAGGTCGACGGTCACGCAGTCGAACGCATCCTCGCCCACTCCGTTGAGCGATTCGAGCGCGGCCTCCGGCCCGTCGGCGGTGGCAACGTGGTGCCCCTCCTGCCCGAGCAGGCCCGCCAGGAAGGTCCGGTAGGTCAGGCTGCCGTCGATCACCAGGATCCGCCCGCGCCGGAACGCGGCGGCACCGGGCCCCTCGCCCTCGGCGGAGGGGCGGCGCTCGCGCAGAAGGGCGCGGATGCGCAGAATCATCAGGTCGCGGTCGGCGGATTTCGGCAGGTAGGCGTCGGCGCCGCTCTCCAGGCCCTTCCGTTCGCCGCCACCGCCGCCGGTGAGCATCAGCACCGGCAGGGCCCGGGTGCGCAGGGACAGGCGCATCTGGCGGATCAGCTCGTCGCCATCCATGCCGGGCAGGTGATAATCGGCCACCACGAGGTCGGGCTGGCTGCGGTTGAGATGGTCGAGGGCGGCTTCTGCGGAGGGGCAGCGTTCCACCGAGAAACCGTTCGCCTCAAGGAGAAGGCGCAGTTCCAGAGCCTGCGTCTCCGAATCCTCCACGAGCAGGATCCGGGCAGGCCCGTCCTGGGCGCCGGCCTCGCTCCGGCTCACGGCCGCGCCCCGGGATCGGCAAGCCGCAGGACGTGGTCGCCGATCCGGTCGAGGGGCAGGATCGCGCGGGCGGCGCCGAGCCGCACCGCCGCCGCCGGCATGCCGTAGACCACAGCGGTGCTCTCGTGCTCGGCCACGGTCTGGGCGCCGGCCCGGTGCATGTCGGCGAGGCCGACCGCCCCATCCTCGCCCATGCCGGTGAGCAGCACGCCGATCCCCGAGGGTCCGACCTGACGGGCCAGAGAGCGGAACAGCACCGTGGCGGCCGGGCGCTGGCCGGAGACGGGTTCGGTGGCGATCACGCGCATCACCCGGCCGGAGCCGATCTCCAGGTGCCGGTCACCGGGCGCCACGTAGACGCAGCCGGGCTCCGCGCGCTCCCCGTCCTGCGCCAGCGAGACCGGCAGGGCCACGACGCTGTCGAGCCAGGTGGCGAAACCCTCCATGAAGGCCGGGCCCATATGCTGGACTACCAGCACCGGCAGCGGAAAGGTTTTGGGCAGGGCGCCGATCACCCGGGCGAGCGCCGGCGGACCGCCTGTCGACGCGCCGATCGCCAGCAGGCTCGGCGCCTGCGCCGCCGCCTCGGTGGGGGCGGCGAAGGAGGCCAGGCTGGTTCGTCCGGCCCATTCGGCACCGATCGGCCGCCGCCGGATCACCGGGACTTGCGCCATAATTCGAAGCTGGGTGCAGATCTCTCCGGCCACCGCCTCGTAGCCCGCATGGGTCGTCGCCACGGGCTTCTCGACCACCGACAGGGCGCCGGCGCGCAGCGCATTCATGGAGATGCGGAGCGACGAATCTTCCACCGCATCGGCGATCACGACGATCGGGGTCGGTTGCTCCGCCATGATCCGGCGGGTGGTCTCGAGACCGTCGATGCCGGGCAGGCGGATATCCATGGAGATCACGTCCGGCCGCACCGTCTGAAGGGTGGCCAGGGCCTCCTCGCCGGAGGGCACCGCGGCCACGAGTTCGAGCCGGGGATCGCGCGACACGATGTAGCGCAGCAACTCGCGCACCACGAGGCTGTCCTCGACGAGCATGACCCGGACGGGCGTCATAGCAGCTGTCCGATCGTGTCGAGCAGCTGGCGCTGGTCGAATTTCTGCTTGGTTAGGTAGGCGTCCGCGCCGAGGTCGAGGCCGCGGGAGACGTCGGCCGCATCCCCGCGCGAGGTCATCAGGATTGTTGGGAGCCGGGCGAAGCGGGTATCGGCGCGCAGGGCCTTGAGCAGGCCGAAGCCGTCGAGGCGCGGCATCTCCACGTCGGCCAGCACAAGATCGATGGGCTCGATCTCGGCGCGCAGCCGGTCGAGGGCGTCCTGACCGTCGACGCAGACGACCACGCGGTAGCCGGCGGCTTCCAAGATGCCCTTCTCCAAGGTGCGGGTGGTGATCGAGTCGTCGACGACCAGGATGGTCGCCCGTGCGGTGGCGCGGGGCGCGGTCGTCGAACGTGGAGCCTGCGCCATCGTTCCGAGCGAAAGGCCCGACGCCATCGACGCGGCCCGGGCGGCGAGGCCGTCGGGGTCGAGGACCAGCACCGGCACGTCGCCGGGCAGGACAGCCGTCCCGGCGATCAGGCCGGGATCGGCCCCGAAGGCCGGCGCCGGCAGGACCAGTAAAGCGCGGACGTCGTGCAGGCGGTCGACCCCGAGCGCCAGGCGGCCGCCGCCGGCCCGCAGCAGCACCGCGGTCAGGATCGTCGGGTCCTGACCGGCCGCGTCCGGGGCGGTCGGCGCTTGGCCCAGGATCTCGGTGAGGGCGGCGACCGGATGGTTCGTCGCGGCATCATCCGCGCCGATCCGCAGGATCGTCCGCCCCAGGGCGATGGGCAAGCCGGTGCGGTCCATGCGCAGCAGCCGCTCCACCGCGCCGCCCGGCAAGGCATAGGTCCGCCCGGCCGCCTCGACCAGCAGCAGGCTGCGCCGGGCCGCCGAGAGCGGCAGGCTGAACACCAGGGCGGTACCGGCGGGCTCGCGCGGCTCCAGGCGCACGCTGCCGAGCAGCTGGCGGGCGGCATCCGCGGCCACGGACAGGCCGTAGCCCCGCCCCGACAGGGTATCGACCGCCTCCGCGGTGGAGAAGCCGGGCTCGAAGACGAGGCGCAGCAGGGTCTCGGGGTCAGCTTCCTCCCCGGGGGCGATCAGGCCGCGGGCGCGGGCTGTGGCGGCGATCCGGGACAGGTCCGGCCCCGGCCCGTCATCCGTGACGGTGACCTGCAGGCGCGAGCCGCGCACGGCCACCTCCAGCCCGAGCGCCAAGGCCTCGGGTTTGCCGGCGGCACGGCGGATCTCCGGACTCTGCCAGCCGTGGCTCAGGGCGTTGCGCAGGGCGTGGAGCAGCGGATCCTTCAGGGCCTGGAGCAGGCCGCGCTCCACAGGCAGGTCGAGGCCGCGCAGGTCGAGATCGACGTCGCGGTCCTGCTCCCGGGCGGTCTCGCGGATCGAGCGGGCGAGGGGGCCGAGCACGGTCTCGGCCGGCACCAGGGCGAGGCGCTCGGCCTCGGCGCGGACCCGGAACGCCGCGCCCTCGACCGCGCTGGTCGCCGCGGCCTGACGGCGGGACAGCTCCGCGGCCTCCCGGGCGAAGCCGCCGAGATGGCCGCCAGCGCGCAGCCTCCGCCTCGTCCGCAACGGATTTGCCGCCAGCGCCCGGCGCCGGCCCGCATGTCGCGGGCGAGCCGGGCGAGGCGCGCCAGGCCCGGCGGCGGGGCCTGCGCCGCAAGGGTACTGGTCAGGTCGTATTGCCCGCCAGGGCCTCCACGGCCTCCCCGGGCACGCGTAGGATCGCGGCGCCGGACCGGCGGGCTCGGGGATGGCGCCGGGCGACCGGAACCGGCGCCGGCGGGCGGGTTCGGCAGCCCGCGCGACCGGTGGCGGTGGCGCAGCAGGCGGGGCTTCCTCGCGGCCTCCCCGGGGAGGCCGAGGCATTGCCCGAGGGCCGATAGGGCGTCGGCCGGCATGTCCGGCCCGGCCCCGTCCTGGAGGCCGGCGACGTAGCTCTCGATCCGGTCGAGGGCCAAGTGGACGGCGTTGGCCGCCTCGCGGTCGACCGGTTGCGCGTTGGTGCGGACCCGCTCGAACAGGGTCTCCAGGCGGTGGGCGACCGCCTCCACGGCCGGGAGATCGACGGCGCGGGCGGCACCCTTGAGGCTGTGAGCGCGGCGGAACACGTCGTTCCAGTCCGGGGTCGCGCTCCCGAGCGCGGCCCGGATCGCCGTGACGTGCTCGCGGTGCTCGACCTCGAAGGCCGCGAGCAGGAGCTGGCGGATATCGGCGGGCAAGGCGGTACCGCCCTCAGTGCCGGTAGCGTTCGGCCAGGGCCATGAGGGCCTGGGCGAGTTCGGTGAGGTTGGCCGAGGCCGCCTCGACCTCGCGGGTGCCGGCCGCCGTCTGCTGGCTGGCCTGGCGGATGTTCTGCAGCGCGCCCATCACCTGCTCGATCCCGAGCTGCTGCTGGTTGGTCGAGGCCACGATCTGCTGGAACGTCTGCACGTTCTCCTCCACCCGCGCCGTGATCTCCTCGATCGTCCGCTGGGTCGTGTCCGAGCGCGTCTTGCCGGCCGCCGCGCGCTTGACCGCCTCCTCGGTGAGCATCACCGACGTGTTGATGCCCCGCTGGATCTCGCCCAGGATCCCCCGGACCTGACCGGTGGCCGCCTTGGCCTGGTCGGCCAGCAGCTTCATCTCGGAGGCCACCACGGCGAAGCTGCGCCGTCTCGCCGGCCGCCGCCGCCTCGATCGCGGCGTTCAGCGCCAGCAGGTGCGTGCGCTCCGGAGATGTCGTTGACCGTCTCGATGATGTCGCCGATCGTCTGGGTCTTCTCCGACAGGCTGACGATGTTGCGCCACCGCCTCGGCCTGCTCGCGGGATCGCGTCCATCGCCTTTGGCGGTGTCGGAGACCGCGCGCAGTATCCCGCGGAGGTCTGGGCCGTGGCCTGGGCGGTGGCGATCACCTCGGTGGCGCGTTTGCCGATCTGGGCGCCGGAATGGGTGATCCGTCCACCGTGGCCGCAGTCTCCTGCATCGGCCGCGAACTGCTCCTCGACCGACGCCGCCTGCTGCTGCGCCGAGGCGCGGATCTCGGCCGCGGCGGCGTTCAGGTCGGCGGTGGCCGCCCGGCTCGTGCGGGCGAGGTCCGACAGGTTGTCCACCATCGCGTTCAGGGTCCGCCCCAGGCGCGCGATCTCGTCGCCGCCGCGCATGTCGAGCCGGCCCGAGAGATCCCCGTCGCCGACCCGCTCCACGAAGCCCATCACGGTCTCCAGCGGGCGCACCACGGCCTGCCGGATCATCCAGGTGACGATGATCGCCAGCAGCACGGCTGCAGTCAGCGTCAGGTAGATCGACAGGCGCGAGCGCTCGTAGACCTCGTGGGCGGCGCGCTGCCCCAGGGCCATGCCGCCGTCGAGCAGGGTGCGCAGGTTCGTGATGCCCCCCAGGAACGGCGCCTGCAGCCGGCTGATCTCGTCGTTGCGCGCCTCGACCCCGGCGACGTCCTGTCGGGCGATGGCGGCGAACTGCGCCTCGCCGACGCTCCGCACCTCCCGGAACGAGCGCTGCACGTCCGCCGCGGCCGTGGCGATGCGGTCCCAGACGGCGTTGCGCTCGGTGGAGATCGACTGGGTCCGGTACTCGCCGGCGAGTTGCATCGTGGCGGCGAGGCCGCTCTCGATCTGGGCGGCGGTCCGGCGCCAGGTCGTCAGGGTATCGTCGGCGCGCGCCGGCCGCCCTTGCGCCTGCGACAGCATCGCAATCACGGCGCTGCGCCGCAGGAGCCCGAGATCCCGGGCCTGGTTGCCGAGGTCGTCGAGCTGGCGCAGCACCGACATATCGCGCCGGACGATGGCGTCGGTGGTGTCGCGCACCGCCCCGATCTGCTCCAGCGCGTAGAAGCCGAGCGCCACGATCACCACGGTGACGGCCACGAAGCCGAGGAGGATGCGTCTTCCGATCGAGAACGTCACGGTCGGGGCTGGCTCCGGTGGAGGGGCGCGCGGACGGGATTTTAGGGCAGTACGCGACGCAAGAGGCGGGGAAGGTCGACGACGACGAAATCCGGTCGGCCGTCGCCGGCCGAGGCGGGGGCATAACCCGAAGCGGCGGCATTGCCCAATCCGGCCGGATCGGCGTCCTCCGCGGTCGAGTCGACAGAGGCGGTGGCGATGCCCAGCACCCGGTCGACCGCCAGAGCGACGGGTTGAGCCTGGCCGCCGCGCAGCACGACGAGATGCCCGCCCCCGCGCTCGCCGTCGGGGGGCGATTCAGGGCGGCCCAGCGCCCGGGCAAGGCCCAGGACGCCGACGATCCGGCCCGACAGCGCGATCAGGCCGAGCAGCGCCGGCACCGCTCCCGGCATCGGCGTGCACGGGCGCATCGGCAGAACGTGCGCTACCGCGGCGAGCGGCAGCCCGTAGCGCTCGGCCCCGCAGGCGCAAACGAGGTGGTCGATGCCGGTCTCCGGCCCGGCAGAGAAGACTCTGCGCTGGGCCAGCGCTGCGGTGCGCTCGGCCACCAGGTCCCGGTCGGACTTGAACGCCCGGTCGGACTTGAGCGCCTGGTCGGACTTGGGGCGCCCGCCGCGATCCGGCGCGCTGGGCTGCGCTCCATCAGGGCTCCTGATGCCGCTGTCAGGGGCCACGCTCCGGCCCGAGCCCGGCGCGGCGGCGGTGGCACCGGCGGCGATCCGCAGGCCGCGGCGCCGTCGCCCCTGAGCAGGAGCGTGTTCGGTCCGAGGGCTTGGCTCAACGCGATGGCGTTGTCGAGGGCGCGGGCCGCCTCGACGGGACGGTCGAGCCCGATCAGCAGCAGCCCGAGATGGTAGTGGGCCATCACGAAGCCCCGGTCGAGGTAGAGCGCTGCCCGCAGCGCGCGCTCGGCTTCGTCGTCCCGGCCGAGGGTGCGGGCGAGCAGGCCCTCGTAGAAGCGTAGGGCCGGATCGGTCGGGTCGTGCGCAAGGGCGCCGCGCAGGACCCGCCAGGCGGCGCCGGTTTCGCCGGCATCGGCGAGCGCACGGATGCGGGCGAGGTCACCGGCCGGCGCGTCCGGGTCGGCGGCCACGATCTCGACAGAGGACCGCTCGGCCACCTCCATTGCGGGCGGGCGCGGCTGCGCCAGGTCGCCACGACGGTCCTCGAGCGCCACCCGCGGTTCCTCGACAGGCCGGGCGGGGCCCGGCTCGGCCGGCGGCGGGACCGGCCAGGGCGCGGGCGGCACCGCGTCGGCAAGGCGGCGGTAGGCCACGGTCCCGGGCAGGCTTACGGGATCGAGGAACCCCGAGAAGGTCGGGTTCGGCTCGGCATGGCCCAGCAGCAGCCAGCCGTCCGGCCGAAGTCTGCGCCCGAGGCCGCGCACCACCGCGGCCACCGTCTCGGCCTCGAAATAGATCAGCACGTTGCGGCACAAGATCAGGTCGTACCCTTCGCCCGGCGGGGTCTTGGGCTCGATGAGGCTTAACAAGTTGCCCCGCTCGAACCGCACCAGCGCGCGGAATTCCGGCCGCAGGGCGTAACCGCCCTCGCGGCGGATCCCGGGGGCGGGGGGCAGGCGCGTGAAGTAGCGCAGCCGGTCCTCCGGCGGCATGGTGCGAAGCGCCCAGCGCCCGTACTCGGCGGCCCGGGCGGTGGCCAGCGCCTCGACGCTGATATCGGTGCCGAGGATCGCGATCCGCCAGTCGGGCAGGGCGTCGCCCAGGGCCTCGCGGACCAAGATCGCCAGGGAATAGGGCTCGGCGCCGGTCGAGCAGCCGGCGCTCCAGATCCGGAGGGTGCGGTCGAGGCTGTGAGCCGCGATCAGCGCGGGCAGGATCGTCTGGCGCAGGGCCTGGAACTGCTCCGCGTACCGGAAGAAGAAGGTCTCGCCAACGGTGATCTCGGCCTCCAGGCAGGCCCATTCCGCCTCGCCCCGGGACCGGTCGGCCAGCAAGACGCTGTAGGCGGCGCAGTCGGCGACGGCGGTGGCCCGGAAGCGCCGGCGCAGGCGCTCGATCAGGAGTTCGTCCTTGTCGATATAATAATGGTGGCCCGTGCGGGCGATGATGCGTGCCTTCAGGGCAGCATAGGCGGGGTCGTCGCCCGGATGGGGGCGGGGCGGAACTTGGCGCGCCATCGTGGGATCACGCGGACGGCGGCAAAGCGGCGAGACGCTCGGCGGCGGCCCGGGTCAGCGCCGCGATCCGGGCCCGTTCCTGCGCGGTCAGCAACCCCTCGGGCGCCAGGGCGTGTACCAGGCTGTCGCCGATCACGAGTTCGGCGGCCACGCAGCCGTTGAGCGTCCCGGCCTCCTCGGCCGGCCGGATCGCGGAATCCGGGACGACCACGAGGTCGGCGGCGCGATCGACGAGGTACGCGACCGCGTCGTCGCGGGTCAGTACGAGATGCGCGTAGAGGCTCGGAGCCGTCGCGGCCTGGCGCAGGCCGAGCAGCGGGGCCAGATCGATCACCGGAATCGGCGCGCCGCCGAGGTTGAGGAAGCCGGCGAGCCAGCCGCCCGTGGCGGGGGGATTGTGCAGGGCCGGCAGGGGCAGGATCTCGGACACCGCCGCGCGCGGCAGGGCGCAGGGCGTGCCGGCGACATCCAGGAGCAGATAGGCCGAACCGCTGCTGGCCAAAGCCGCCCCCTCCCGAACGCATCCCGGGCGCGGTCGCGCCGGGACAGGTCGCGAAATAGGCCCTCGGACCCCGCCAAGCAATCATTCGTCTCCGAAACGCGGGATCGGGGAACCAAGTCTCCTCTGGGCCGCTTATTTTCCGACGCAGCGGCACCACCCAGACGACGGACGGCGCCTCGCCTGCGACAGTCTACGCCCAGGGATTGATCATGAGGAAACTTCTGTTGGCCGCCGCGTCGCTGACGCTGCTCGCGGGCTCCGCCTACGCCCAGGGCAACTCGCCCTACAACTCCTCCGGCGCCCAGGCGGGCGGTCCCCGCGGCGGCATGGAGCGCGCTGGCGAAGCCGCCGCCATGGAGCGCGGTGCAGCCCCGGTCGAGCGTCCGATGATGCGCAAGCGCATGAAGCACAAGCGCATGATGAAGCATCACCGCCGGATGCGTCACCACCAGATGTGATCTGCCGGGACGCAGCACGGCGGCATCACCCGGACGATCAGGCCTGTCGCACCCGCGACAGGCCTTTTTTGCGGGCTTTTGGCCGCAGGCCCGCGGGATCGGTACGGCGAATACGAGCGGAGCCGCGCACAGCGCGACCCTCCCACGGGGCAGGCGTAGCCTCCGGCAGGTCTGTGAATCTATCGGTTCACAGCACCGAAGCGGTTGCCCAGCCACGCCCGCCGGTTCACTCTCCTGCGAAAGCCGCTGCACGCACACAATGTTCGCAAACGAACATCCGCGTCTTCGAGCGGATCGGGGAACGCCAGGAGTCTCGATGTCACGACCGCTCGACCGGAGATCCGAGGACAGGGTCGAGGTGTCCGGCGTCGAGGGGCGGCGCAGCGCCATCGTGGCATCCGTGCGTCAGCGGGGCTTCGTCACCATCGAGGCGCTCGCCGCGCAATTCGGCGTCACCGTCCAGACGATCCGGCGCGACCTCAACGAGCTGAGCGCGGAAGGGCGGCTGGAGCGCTACCGGGGCGGGGGCGGGCTGCCGTCGAGCGTCGAGAACATCGATTACGCCGACCGACGGGTGACCCTGCTCCCCGAGAAGACCCGGATCGGCCGGTTGGCCGCCAGCCGGATCCCGTCCCACTGCTCGGTCTTCGTCAACATCGGCACGACCCCCGAGGCCGTGGCCCGGGAATTGACCCGGCACGACGACCTCAGCGTCATCACCAACAACCTCAACGTCGCGCTGTCGCTGGCCGAGGCCACGGAATTCCACATCGTCGTGGCCGGCGGCACCGTGCGCAACCGCGACGGCGCGGTGCTGGGCCAGCTCACCTGCGACACGCTCAGCCAGTTCCGAGTCGACGTGGCGGTGATCGGCATCAGCGGGATCGATGCCGACGGCGCGCTGCTCGACTACGATTACGAGGAGGTGCGGGCGACGCAGACCATCCTGGCCCATGCCCGCAAGACCTTCCTGGTGGCGGACCATACCAAGTTCACCCGGAGGCCGATGGTGCAGGTCGGTCGCCTGGATCAGGTCGACACGTTCTTCACCGACCGGATGCCGCCCCCGGAAATCGTCGCGATGATCGAGCGCCAGGGCGTGACCCTGGCGGTGGCGGACAGCGCGGACGAACCGTAACGAACTTCGTTTTTTTCGCTTGCGAAAATGTTCGGGCGGCTCAATATGTCCTCAACCTGCCATCGAGGGCAGGAGAGGAGGAACAATGCCGGCTGCACAGCGCCAGCGCGAGCCGTCCGACGCCTACGATCTCCTGGTCATCGGCGGCGGCATCAACGGCACCGGGATCGCACGCGACGCGGCGGGCCGCGGCCTGTCGGTCCTGCTGGCCGAGCGCGGGGATCTGGCCGGCTTCACCTCCTCGTCCTCGACGAAGCTGATCCACGGCGGCCTGCGCTACCTCGAATATTACGAGTTCCGTCTGGTGCGGGAGGCCTTGGCCGAGCGCGAGCGGCTGCTGCGGCAGGCGCCCCACGTGATCTGGCCGCTGCGCTTCGTGCTGCCCCACGACGAGGGCCTGCGCCCGGCCTGGATGCTGCGCCTCGGCCTGTTCCTGTACGACCATCTCGCGCGGCTGCGGACCCTGCCGGGCTCCAAGTCCGTGCACCTGCGCAGCTCGCCCTACGGCGCGCCGCTGCAGAAGCGCCTGACCCGTGGCTTCGTCTATTCCGACTGCTGGGTGGAGGACAGCCGCCTGGTCGTGCTCAACGCCATGGATGCCCGCGAGCGCGGCGCCACGGTGCTGACCCGCACCGGCGTCGTCTCGGCCCGGCGCGATGGCGACGGCTGGGTCGCGACGTTGCGGGACGAGCGCGGCGGCGGCGAGCGGACCGTGCGGGCCAAGGCCGTGGTCAACGCCGCAGGCCCTTGGGTCAGCGCGACCCTGGGCGGCACGCTCGGCATCAACAGCCGCGCGGCGGTCCGTCTGATCAAGGGCAGCCACATCGTGGTGAAGCGCCTGTTCCCGGGCGACCAGGCCTACATCCTGCAGCAGCCCGACAAGCGCATCATCTTCGCGATCCCCTACGAGCGCGACTTCACGCTGATCGGCACCACCGACGTGCCGTATGACGGCGAGCCCGGGCCGGTCTCGATCTCCCGGGACGAGACCGATTACCTCTGCGGCTGCGTCAACCGCTCGTTCGACACGCGCATCACCCCGGCCGACGTGGTCTGGAGCTATTCGGGCGTGCGCCCGCTCTACGACGACGCCGCCGAGAACGCCTCCGCGGTGACCCGCGACTACGTCCTCGACGTGGAGGACCAGGGCGGCAAGGCGGCCGTGCTGTCGGTGTTCGGCGGCAAGATCACCACCTACCGGCGCTTGGCCGAGCACGCGATCGAGAAGCTCAAGCCGTTCTTACCCGGCCTCAAGCCGGCCTGGACCGGCGATGCGGTGCTGCCCGGCGGCGCCATGCCAGACGCGGATTTCGACACGTTCCTCGCCAAGCTCCAGGCGGAAAAACCGTTCCTGCCCGCCGAGACCGCGCGGCGCCTCGCTCGCGCCTACGGAACCAAGGCGCGCGAGATCGTGGGGACCGCGCAATCCATGGCCGATCTCGGCGAAGTCTTCGATGGCGGCCTCACGGCGGCCGAGGTCGATTACCTGCGGGTCGCGGAATGGGCGGTCACCGCCGAGGACATCCTCTGGCGCCGCTCGAAGCTCGGCCTGCGCACCGGCCCGGAAAGCGCCGCACGCCTCGCCGCCTACCTCGACCGCAGGGCCGAGGCCGCATGATCTTGCCGAACCCGATCCGGCGCGAGACCGGTCGGGCATAACACAGGGAGGGAACGATGAGCCGTTACGTCGGGGCCATCGACCAGGGCACCACGAGCAGCCGCTTCATGGTGTTCGATCGCGAGGGCAGCGTGATCGCGCTGGCCCAGGCCGAGCACGCGCAGATCTATCCGGCTCCTGGCCATGTCGAGCACGACGCCGCCGAGATCTGGACCAAGACGCAGGGTGTGATGCGCGAGGCCCTGGACAAGGCCGGCCTCCAGCCCACCGACCTCGCGGCCGTCGGCATTACCAACCAGCGCGAGACCACGCTGATCTGGGACCGGCGCACCGGCAAGCCGCTGCACAACGCCCTGGTCTGGCAGGACACCCGCAACGACCGGCTGGTCTCCGAATTCGCCCGCGACGGCGGCCGCGACCGGTTCCGCGACCTCACCGGCCTGCCCCTGGCGAGCTATTTCTCGGGCCTCAAGCTGCGCTGGCTGCTCGATCATGTCGCGGGCGCCCGCGAGCGGGCCGAGGCCGGCGACGTGCTGTTCGGCAACATCGACACCTGGCTGGTCTGGAACCTCACCGGCGGCACCGAGGGCGGGCTGCACGTCACCGACGTGACCAACGCCAGCCGCACGCAGCTGATGTCGCTGAAGACCCTGGAATGGGACGACGGCATGCTGAGCGTCTTCGGCATCCCGAAGGCGATGCTGCCGAGGATCGTCTCGTCGAGCGAGGTCTACGGCGAGACCAAGGCGCCGTTCGCGGGCGTGCCGATCGCCGGCATCCTGGGCGACCAGCAGGCGGCCCTGTTCGGGCAGACCTGCTTCGCACCCGGCGAGGCCAAGAACACCTACGGCACCGGCTGCTTCGCGCTGATGAACACCGGCACCGAGCCGGTCCCGTCCAAGGCCGGCCTGGTCACGACCCTGGCCTACCGCCTCGACGGCCAGAAGCCCGCCTACGCGCTCGAAGGCTCCATCGCGATCACCGGCGCCCTGGTGCAGTGGCTGCGCGACAACCTCCACATGATCAAGGACTCGGCCGAGGTCGAGACGCTCGCAACCACCGTCGAGGACAACGGCGGCGTCTACTTCGTGCCGGCCTTCTCGGGCCTCTACGCGCCGCACTGGAACGAGGGCGCGCGCGGGCTGATCATCGGCCTGACCCGCTACGTCAACCGCGGCCACATCGCCCGCTCGGTTCTGGAAGCGACGGCCTTCCAGACCCACGAGGTGCTGGACGCCATGGCCCGGGATTCCGGCATTCCGGTCAAGGAATTGCGGGCCGATGGCGGGATGGTCGCCAACAACACGCTGATGCAGTTCCAGGCCGACATGCTCGACGTGCCGGTGGTGCGCCCGAAGGTCTCCGAGACCACGGCGCTCGGCGCCGCCTACGCGGCCGGCCTCGCGGTCGGCTACTGGAAGGGCCTCGACGACCTTAAGCGCAACTGGGGCGTCGACAAGCGCTGGACCCCGAAGATGGATGCCGGCCAGCGCGAGAAGATCGCCGCCGCCTGGGGCCGCGCGGTCAAGCGCTCCTTCGACTGGAAGCTCGACGAGGATTGAGCGGGCCGGTCCCGCGGCTCGAGAGAGCGCGGGACCTTCGGCAGGGGTTCGGGGGCGGAGCCCCCCAGGATGGCCGGGCGTAACCCCGCGCACGCGAAAAGGCCCGGGCCCTTTGAGACCCGCAAGTTCCGACCTCCAGCCAACGCCCGAGGTCGGCGACGGAAGAACCTCAAAAAAAGACTTTCGTAACAAGACGATCTTTGGGGGAGACCAGACCATGACGTCGCCATTCCTGGGTGAATTCCTCGGCACGATGACCCTGATCGTGCTCGGAGACGGCGTCGTCGCCGGCGCCCTGCTCAAGGGATCCAAGGCCGAGAACGCGGGCTGGATCGCGATCACCGCCGGCTGGGCCTTCGCGGTGCTCGCCGGGATCTTCGTCGCCACCGCCACCGGCAGCCCGGACGCGCACCTCAACCCGGCCGTGACCGTGGCGGGCGCCGTCAGCTCCGGGGATGTCTCGAAGCTCGCCGTCTACATCCCGGCCCAGATGCTCGGCGCCTTCGCGGGGGCGGCGATCGTCTGGCTGCACTACCTGCCGCACTGGGCGGCAACCCCCGAGCAGGACCTGAAGCTCGCCTGCTTCTGCACCGGGCCGGCGATCCGGGACGCCAAGGCCAACTGGACGTCGGAGATCATCGCGACCTTCTTCCTGATCCTGACCATCTCGGCGCTGGTGACCAACACGCTGGGCGCCTCCGGGGCGATCCCGCGCGGGGTCGCGCCCTACATGGTCGGTATGCTGGTCTGGGGCGTCGGCCTCTCGCTCGGCGGCACCACCGGCTACGCCATCAACCCCGCTCGCGACCTCGGGCCGCGCATCGCCCACGCAATACTGCCGATCGCCGGAAAGGGCGCGTCCGACTGGGGCTACGCGCTGGTTCCGGTGGGCGGCCCGGTGATCGGGGCGGCACTGGCCGGCCTGCTCGTGCGGGTGCTCGGGATCTGACGGAAACGCGGCATCCTCAACCACCGCATGGCGTCCCGGCGTCGCGGTGGTTTGCGGCGCGGGGCCGGGCGCCTTAAGTCAGTCTCTACTGACCGACCGCGCCCCCGGGCGCTTCCCCGCGGTGTGGCATGGCCATCGTCCTCGACATCCTGAAGAACGATCCGCGCGCCGCGCGCCTGCGCCATCCCGAGAAGGCGCACCGGCCGGACCAGCCCGTCCAGGCGAAGAAGCCGGACTGGATCCGGGTCAAGGCGCCGGGCTCCAAGGCCTGGACCGAGACCCAGAAGATCGTGCGCGAGCACGGCCTCGTCACGGTCTGCGAGGAGGCCGGCTGCCCGAATATCGGCGAGTGCTGGGAGAAGCGGCACGCCACCTTCATGATCATGGGCGACACCTGCACGCGGGCCTGCGCCTTCTGCAACGTCCGCACCGGCCTGCCAGACGCGCTGGATCAGCACGAGCCCGAGAAAATCGCCGACTCGGTGGCCAAGCTCGGCCTGCACCACGTCGTGATCACCTCGGTGGACCGGGACGACCTGAAGGACGGCGGCGCGCAGCATTTCGCTCGGACCATCGCGGCGATCCGTCGTGCGAGCCCCGGTACCACGGTGGAGATCCTCACCCCGGACTTCCTGCGCAAGGACGGGGCCCTGGAGGTCGTGGTCGCGGCCAAGCCCGACGTGTTCAACCACAACTTGGAGACAGTCCCGGCAAAGTACCTGACGGTGCGGCCGGGCGCCCGCTACTTCCACTCGGTGCGCCTGCTGCAGCGGGTGAAGGAGCTCGACCCGACGATCTTCACCAAGTCCGGCATCATGGTCGGCCTGGGCGAGGAGCGCAACGAAGTGCTCCAGCTGATGGACGACCTGCGCTCGGCCGAGGTCGACTTCCTGACCGTCGGCCAGTACCTGCAGCCGTCCAAGAAGCATCACGAGGTCGTGCGCTTCGTACCGCCCGACGAGTTCAAGACCTACGAGACCACCGCCTACGCCAAGGGCTTCCTGCTGGTCTCGGCCACGCCGCTGACCCGCTCGTCGCACCATGCGGGCGAGGATTTCGCCAAGCTTCAGGCGGCCCGGCTCGCCAAGCATGCCTCCTCGCACGCCCCCGCCCTCTCGGCCTGAGCACGTCGGAACAGAAATGCCGTCCTTCCGGGTTACCCGCACGGTGCGGCATTCGCCGCAGCAGATGTACGATCTCGTGGCGGACGTGGAGCGCTATCCCGAGTTCCTGCCGCTGTGCGAATCCCTGCGGGTGATCCGCCGTCAGCAGGTCCAGCACCACGACATGCCGGAGGGCGGTGAGGTGCTGATCGCCGAGATGGGCGTGGGCTACAAGGCGATCCGCGAGCGCTTCACTACCCGGGTCAGCCTCGATCCGGCCAACCACAAGATCGTGGCCGAGTACATCGACGGCCCGTTCCGGCACCTTGAGAACCGCTGGTTGTTCAAGGAAGCGCCGAATGGTGGCTGCGCCGTAGATTTCTTCATCACCTACGAGTTCAAGAGCCGGACGCTGGGCCTCCTGATGGGCACGATGTTCGACCGCGCCTTCCGCAAGTTCACCGACGCCTTCGAGGGCCGGGCAAACCGGATGTACGGCACCGCCTGAACGCGTCAGGTCCGGGCCGGCGCGGACACGTGCTCCGGCCGCACGCCCATCCCGATCATCCGGGCGGGCAGGACCTGAAGGATCGGCAGCCTGTCGAGGATCCGCAGGGCGAGCGGAGCCCGGAACGGCGCATCGGCCTTGAGCGTGGTGGCGATCACCCGGGCCTGGATGAACCGCTGTAGCGCCTGCGTCGCCCGGACCGGGAACAACCGCCGGGCCTGGACCCGCGCGAGGTCTGCCTCGGCGACCGGCCCGGACCGCAGGGGCCCGGCCAGGATGTTGGCCGCCGCCACCGCGTCCTGGATCGCGAGATTGATGCCGACCCCACCCACCGGCGACATCGCGTGCGCGGAATCGCCGATGCAGAGCAGGCTGGGGCGGTGCCAGCGCTCCAGCCGGTCGACGGTCACGGTCAGGAGCTTGACCGCGTCCCAGTCGGGAATGGACTCGGTGCGGTCGGCCAGGAACGGTGCCATCTCGGCCACCGCCGCCCGGAAGGCCGGCAGCCCCCTGGCGCGAAGCGTCGTGTCCCCGCCCTTCGGGACCAGGTAGGCGCATTGCCAGATGTCGCCCCGGTCGAGGGTGATCAGGAGACGCCCCGGTGCGAAGCGCCCGGCCGCCGCCTCGGGGTCGCCGTCCCGGCGGGGCAGGCGGAACCACAGCACGTCGATCGGCGCCCCGAAGGCCCGGGGCAGGAAGCCGGCGCGTTCGCGCATCCGCGAATGCCGGCCATCCGCGCAGAGCACGAGGTCGGCCCGGATCTCCACCGGCCCGTCCGGCCCCTCGGCCCGCACGCCCGCGACCCGGCCCTCCGCTTCGACGAGGTCGCGTGCCTCGGTCCGGCGGATCAGCCGGAACCCCGGATAGCGGCCCGCCTCGCCGGCGAGAAAGTCCAAGAAATCCCATTGCGGCATGAAAGACAGGAATCGGTTGCGGGTCGGCAGCCGGCTGAAATCGGCGACCCGGTAGCTCCGGCCGTTCACGACTCCCGAGAAGGACTCGACCCGCCGCTGGGGCAGGGCGCGAAAGCGCTCGCCGAGGCCGAGCTCGTCCATCAGGTCGAGGGTGGAGGGGTGGATCGTGTCGCCGCGGAAGTCGCGCAGGAAATCCGCGTGCTTCTCCAGCACCGTCACGGCGATCCCGGCCCGGGCGAAGAGCAGGCCGGCCATCATCCCGGCCGGGCCGCCGCCGACGATGCAGAGCTGGGTCTTCAGGCTGGCCATCGACCCCTCCCGCCGCTGGATCAGTCCGCCAGCGCTCCCTCGAGCAGGCCGAGCGCGTCCGCGACCGCCGCGCGGCGGATCGCGCCGCGTCCGAGGTCGCCGTAGCGCCGCTCCAGGTGCCGGCGTCCGCCGTCGCGCAGGGCCAACCCGAAATGCACCAGCCCGACCGGCTTCTCGGCGCTGCCGCCGCCTGGACCGGCGATGCCGGTGATCGCCACCGCGACCGAGGCGCGCGAGGCCGACAGCGCCCCGCAGGCCATCGCCCGGGCCACATCCTCGCTGACGGCGCCGTGCCGGCGGATCAAGTCGATCGGCACCCCGATCGCCTCCGCCTTGGCCTCGTTCGAGTAGGTGACGTAGCCGCGCTCGACCACCGCGGAGGAACCCGGCACCGCGGTGAGCAGCCCCGCCACCAGCCCCCCGGTGCACGATTCGGCCGTGACGATCGTGCGCCCGGCCTTGGCGTAGGCCGCGACCAGCGCCTCGGCGCGGTCCAGAAGCTCCGTGTCGTCGATCATCGCACGCGGTTCGCCCTGGGCCGGAGCGCCCTATCTCGTGTTGTGACGCAAGGCCGGCCCTGGCTCAAGGACCGGCTGCCCAGACAGGAAACCCAACACCGATGATCTTCCCCGCGACCACGGCCTTCTACGCCGCGCTGCTCGCCCTCGTGTATCTCGGCTTGTCCGGGTGGGTGATGGGATCCCGCGTCTCCGACAACGTCCTGTTGGGCGACGGCGGCGACGCATCCCTGCTCAAGCGGGTCCGCACCCACGCCAACTTTTCGGAATACGTCCCGCTGGCGCTGATCCTGGTCGCCCTGCTGGAGGCTGGCGGCGGCGGCCACGGTCTGGTCCAGGGCCTGCTGATCGCCCTGCTGGTCGGCCGTATCCTCCACCCGATCGGCATGTTCGCCGCGCCGAACACCCCCCGCCAGTTCGCATGCCGGGGCGGCGGGATCCTGCTGACGATGGCCACGATCGCCATCGCGGCGATCGCGCTCCTGCTCCGGACGGCGTGATTTCCTTTTTTGGAGAGGGTGCCTTCGGCGTGCAACGCGGATGAGGGCGGGGGTCGGTCGGAAACCCTTCGGCCTCTTCCTCTCGCAGCGCTAACGGCTTCGCGCGACGGGCCGAACGGATCCCCTCGTCCCGCTCGCGGGGAGAGGGGAAGCCGCGCCGCAAAAGCAGAGACGTGAACATCGCGGCTGGGCGCAGCAAGACGTAGAACGCGGCGGCCAGAATACGCTTCGGTCCGCCAATGCGAACCAGCCGTTCACCCCTGCCGCATCGCTGTCTCGGCCTCGGCATCGAGCACCGGGCCGTCCTCTTCGGGGAGGCGGATCGTGGCGGCGGCCTGGGCTGCAAGGCCTTCGGCACGGCCGACGAAACCGAGCTTCTCCGTGGTCGTCGCCTTGATCGAAACGGCAGTGAGCGGCACGCCGGCGATCTCGGCGATGCGGGCGCGGATCGCCTCCCGATGCTGGCCGATCCGCGGCGCCTCGGCCAGGACGGTGATGTCGAGGTGGTCGATCCGACCGCCGCGGGCGCGGACGAGGGCACAGGCGTGGGCCAGGAACTGGTCCGAGGAAGCGCCCCGCCAACGCTCGTCGGAGGGCGGGAAATGCGTGCCGATATCGCCGTCCGCGATGGCGCCGAGCAGCGCATCGGTGAGCGCATGCAGCGCCACGTCGCCGTCGGAATGAGCCAGCACGCCGCGATCGGCCGGGATCTTGATGCCGCCCAGCCAGACGTGGTCGCCGGACGTGAAGGCGTGGACGTCGAAGCCGGTGCCGAGGCGGGTGACGTAGGCGGTCATGGCGCGGGCTCCGGGCGCTGGCGTTTCGGTTGAATCGGACGCGAAGGCCCGATCCGCCTCGATCAGGTCGGCGGGCTGGGTGATCTTGCGGTTGGCGATGTCGCCCAGGAACACCACCACCGGCAAGCCCGCCCATTCGGCGAGCGCGCCGTCGTCGGTGAAGCCATCGAGGCCCTGGCCGGCGGCGTCGCGATGCGCGGCGAGCAGGGGGGCGAAGGCGAAGGCTTGGGGGGTCTGGACCGCGCGCAGGTGCTCCCGGGGCGGGGTCTCGATCACGCGGCCGATACCGGGGGCGATCTCGGCGACTCGCTTGACCGTGTCGGTCACCGGCACGCCGGGTACCGCCGCGCCGTGGTCGCGGCCAGCCGCGATCGCCCGGGCGATCAAGGCCGCATCGACGTAGGGGCGGGCGGCGTCGTGGACCAGTACGATCTCCGGCGCAGCACCCGCCGCCAGCGCCTCGAGGCCGGCACGCACCGAGAGCTGGCGCGTGGCCCCGCCCTCGACGGGGGCGCCGATCTTTTCCCGGAGACCGGGGGCGAGTTCGTCCAAGCAACTGAGGAAGAAGTCTGCCGCGTCGGCGGCGATCACCGGCTGGATCCGGTCGATCGTGTCCTGGGCGGCCAGCGCCGCCAGCGTCCGGGTCAGGACGGCCTGGCCGCCGACCCTGCGGTACTGCTTAGGCGTGCCGCCGCCGATGCGGATGCCGCGACCGGCCGCCACGACCACCGCGGCGACGCCGGACCCCGTATCCGCGGGTCCGGTGGCAGGCGTGCCGATGGCGGGCATGGGCGGGAAACTCGTGGGATCCTGGCGCGGAAACGGGGGCGGGCGCGCGGGCCAGCCGTGCTGCCGAACCTCTGCCGGTGAGGGTGCCCGTCGTTTAAGCGGGGGAGGGCCCGAAATCAACGCGCGGTATCCGCTTGCCAGCGGATCGCCCTTGCCTCATTGTTGTGCAGAATGGCGACTGATCATTATTTAAGCGCGCTGCGCCGTGGACGTCCGGGTGGCGGGGAGAAATCCCCCGCCCCGCTCTGCCTGCTCGCGCCCCTGTCCGGGGTCACCGACCTGCACATGCGTCGGATCGCCCGGCGCTGCGGCGCCGACGCGGTGGTGTCCGAAATGGTGGCGGCACGGGAGTTCACCCGCGGCGCCGGCGAGGCGACCCTGCGGGCCGACGGCTCCGGGGTCGACCTGCACGTGGTCCAGTTGGCCGGCTGCGAGGCGGAGCCCATGGCCGAGGCCGCACGCCTCGCGGAGGCCGGTGGCGCCGACGTGATCGACGTCAACATGGGTTGCCCGGCCAAGATCGTCACCGGAATCGCGTCGGGCTCGGCCCTGATGCGCGATCTCGACCATGCCGAACGACTGCTCGCGGCCGTGCGCGGCGCGGTGTCGGTGCCGGTCACCGTCAAAATGCGGCTCGGCTGGGACGACGCGACCCGCAACGCCGTCGATCTGGCGACCCGGGCCGAGCGGCTCGGGCTCAACGCCGTCACGGTCCACGGGCGGACCCGGCAGCAATTCTACAAAGGCGTGGCCGACTGGGCCGCGATCCGCCCCGTGGTCGAGGCGGTGTCGATCCCGGTGATCGCCAACGGCGACGTGGTCGACCTCGCCAGCGCCCGGGCGTGCCTGGCCGCCTCCGGCGCCGCCGGGGTGATGATCGGGCGCGCGGCCCAAGGGCGGCCCTGGCTGGTCGGGCAGGTCGCGGCGGCGCTGGCCGGCCGGCCGACGGATCCGCCGTCTCGGGCCGAGCAGGCCGGGATGGCGGCCGCGCATTACGCCGGGCTGCTGTCGCTCTACGGCCGCCATATGGGCGTGCGCCACGCCCGCAAGCACCTCGCCGCCTATGCCGAGACTGGCGGGGCGCTGGAGCCGGCCGAGCGCGCCGCCCTCCTCACCACCACCGATCCCGAGGTGGCGCTGGCCCTTCTGGCGCGCGCCTTCGGGGCGGCCGAGACCATCCGGGAGGCCGCGTGACCGAGGACGCCTTTCCGCAGGAGCCCGGCGGCCGGCGCGCCACGTCCGGGGAGGCCGTGCTCAACGCCCTGCCGCTGCCGGTCCTGACCATCGGGGGCGACGAGCGGATCCTCCACTGCAACCACGCCGCGGAGGCGTTCTTCGACTATTCCGCGCGCCTGATGCAGCGGCGTCGCCTGCGCGACATCATCCCGTTCGCGTCGCCGATCATCGCGCTCGTGGCCGACGTCCGGCGCCGCCGGGCCAGCGTCAGCGAATACCGGGTCGAGCTGACCCAGCCCCGCCTCGGTCTGGAGCGTAGCGTCGACGTGTTCGCCACGCCGCTCGCCGACGACGACGACGCCGTGGTGATGATGCTTCAGGAGCGCACCATCGCGGACAAGATGAACCGCCAGCTCACCCATCGCGGCGCCGCCCGCTCGATGGTGGCGCTCGGTGCGATGCTGGCCCACGAGATCAAGAACCCGCTCGCCGGCATCCGCGGCGCCGCGCAGCTCCTGGAGGGCACCGGCGCCGAGGAGGACCGGATGCTCACCCGGTTGATCTGCGACGAATCGGACCGGATCGTGCGGATCGTCGAGCGGATGGAGCTGTTCGGTGACGAGCGCCCGGCCGATCGCGGCGCGGTCAACGTCCACGGGGTGCTCGACCAGGTGAAGCGCTCGGCCCAGAGCGGGTTCGCGCGCCATATCCGCTTCGTCGAGACCTACGATCCGTCGCTGCCGCCGGTGCTCGGAAGCCGCGACCAGTTGATCCAGGTGATCCTGAACCTCGTGAAGAACGCCGCCGAGGCGATCGGCCCGGATGCGGTCGAGGGCGAGATCACCCTGTCCACCGCGTTCCGCACCGGCCTGCGCCTGCAGGTGCCGGGCTCGCGCGAGCGGGTCAGCCTGCCGATCGAGGTCGCGATCCGCGACAACGGCCCGGGCATCTCGGCCGACCTGCTGCCGGACCTGTTCGACCCCTTCGTGACCACCAAGTCGCAGGGCTCCGGCCTCGGACTTGCATTGGTCGCCAAGATCGTGGGCGACCACGGCGGCATCGTCGAGTGCGATCCCGCCCCCCGCCGCACGACGTTCCGCATTCTTCTGCCGATGTCGAGCGCCCGCGACGGGCGTGAATCGTCGGTCGACCCTTGAAATCGTCTTGTGTTTCGGCCGCCCGGCCGGACGTCTGAGTAGAGAGTCATGCCGAACGGCCACATCATCGTCGCCGACGACGACGCCGCCATCCGCACGGTGCTGAACCAGGCACTATCCCGGGCGGGCTACGAAGTCCGCTCGACGGGCAATTGCGCAACCCTCTGGCGCTGGGTCGCGCAGGGCGAGGGCGACCTCGTCATCACCGACGTGGTGATGCCCGACGAGAACGTGTTCGACCTGCTGCCCCGCATCAAGCGGGTGCGGCCGGAACTGCCGATCATCGTCATGAGCGCACAGAACACCTTCATGACGGCGATCCGCGCCTCCGAGCGCGGGGCCTACGAGTACCTGCCGAAACCCTTCGACCTGAAGGAGCTGATCGCCATCGTGGGCCGCGCGTTGTCGCGTCCCCGCGGGGCGCCCGCGGCCGGCGCGCCGCCCGACAACGAGGACATCCCGCTGGTCGGGCGCTCGCCCGCCATGCAGGAGATCTACCGGGCGCTCGCCCGGCTGATGCCCACCGACCTCACCGTGATGATCACCGGAGAGTCCGGTACCGGCAAGGAGCTGGTCGCCCGGGCGCTGCACGATTACGGCCGCCGCCGCACCGGCCCGTTCGTGCCGGTCAACATGGCCGCGATCCCGCGCGACCTGATCGAATCCGAGCTGTTCGGCCACGAGAAGGGCGCCTTCACGGGCGCGCTCCAGCGCTCCGCCGGCCGGTTCGAACAGGCCGAGGGCGGCACCCTGTTCCTCGACGAGATCGGCGACATGCCGATGGAGGCCCAGACCCGGCTCCTGCGCGTGCTGCAGCAGGGCGAGTACACCACGGTCGGCGGCCGCGTTCCGATCAAGACCAACGTCCGGATCATCGCGGCGACCAACAAGGACCTGCGGATCTCGATCCAGCAGGGGATCTTCCGCGAGGACCTGTTCTTCCGGCTGAACGTCGTGCCCCTGCGGCTGCCGGCCCTGCGCGAGCGGTCCGAGGACGTACCGGACCTGATCCGGCACTTCTTCGTGCTGGTCGAGCGCGAGGGCCTGACCCGCAAGTCGCTCGACGGCGACGCCATGGAGCGGCTCAAGCGGTACCGCTGGCCCGGCAACGTCCGCGAGTTGGAGAATCTGGTCCGCCGGCTCGCCGCCCTGTACCCGCAGGAGACGATCACCGGCCCGGTGATCGAGGCCGAGCTCGATACCCTGCCGCTCGCCGCCCCGGCCTCCGCCAACGGCAGCGCCCGCAAGGCCAACGGCGAATCAGAGACCCTGTCCAGCGCGGTGGAGCGCCACCTGTCGGACTACTTCTCCGGCTACCGGGACACGCTGCCGCCGCCCGGGCTCTATCACAGGATCCTGCGGGAGATCGAAGGCCCGCTGATCGGCGCGGCGCTCGCTGCCACGCGGGGCAACCAGATCCGCGCGGCGGAACTGCTGGGGGTCAACCGCAACACCCTGCGCAAGAAGGTCCGCGACCTCGACCTGCAGGTTTTCCGCACCGCCCGGTAGGGGGCCGGCGTACGAGCCGCCTGGCGGGACCCCGTGACGGGCCCCGTCCGCTCAGCGGCGCGGCAGGATCGGGTCGCCGCGCATCAGGGCGTTGAGCCGCTCGGTATCGAACCCGTTCGGGATGCTGGGCACGGCCGCCTTGGGCGTCGGCACGGCCTTGACCGGCGCTGGAAGCGACCCGGTGGCCGAGGGCTCGGCTTGGGCGGCGCGCACCACGGCCGGCGGCGCCAGGTGGGCGAGCCGGTCGGCGCTGACGAAGGCGACGATCGCCGTCGAGACCAGCACGAGGACGCCGCCGAAAAGGGAACGCAGGATACGCACGCAGACGACCCGGAACGCGACTGGAGACGGCAACAGATTACCCGCCGGCCCGTTAACGAAGCCCACCCCAAATCGTCGGGATGGGTGCCAATGTTCGGGAGGCGATATTGACCAACGTCCAGGCCACCGCCAGCGACAGCGCGTTCATTCAGGGGCGCAACGCCCGCCTGTACGGCAAGCCGGCAAGCGAATGTCCCTATCCGGACGGCTCGGAAGAGCATGCCGCCTGGATGCAAGCTTACGAGGAGGCGGTGGTCTCCGATCCGCCCGAGACGCCGTGAGCGATGGGGCCGGGTCGGCGTTAGGCGGTTCAGGCCTCCTCGGTCACAGACCGCATGAGGTTTGAGCCCGCCCGACGCAGGACATCTTCGGCCCATTGATTGAGGCTCGTTCCGGCGAGTTCCGCCGCGCGGGCTGCCTGGGCATGGATTTTCGGGTCGATCCGGAGCATCAGCTTGCCGGAATAAGCCTTTTCCGGCTCCTTTCCGATCGCTCGGCACGCCGCGGTGTAGTCGTCCACCGCCTCATGAAACGCGGCCTTCAGCTCGGGCACGGTGTCCGCGTGAAAGCTGATCACATCGTTGATGCCAGCGATTTGGCCGACGAAAAGCTCATCCTCCTCGTCAAACGCGACGCGGGCACGAAAGCCCTGATAGGTCATCGTGTTCACGGCGACTCTCCCGGTGTGACACCGATTTTGATGAGAAACTCGCGTGTGGCGCGCACCTGATAGCGCGCGGCCTCGTTGGCCGGATGCGGCCGATGGAAAGCAGCCACGACGCCTCTGTACGCGAAACGCACCCGTGACCCGGTCCCTTCGATAAGCCGACATCCGACTGCCAGCAGCAAGCTCTCGATGGCGTGCCATTCGATCGAGGCCGGCACCGGATCCTTGTAGATGGCGCGCAAAGTACGCGCATGCCGGCTGTTCATTTCGCGCCCGATCTCGGCGCACGAGATATCACGAACTGATATCGCCCTAGGCTCATGGGGTCAATCTGGAGGTCGTGCGTCCGCCCCTCTAGCGGCGCCACGCTTGACCTCGCCCAAGCCCGCGGGCTTCGTGTGTCGCAGCGCAACGCGATCCCAGAGCCACAATGTCCCTGACGCCCAAGCCCGAATCCAAGGACAAGTACGGGGCTGCGACGCGCCTCGTCCATGCGGGCCGCGATCCGGGCGCGCAGCACGGCTTCGTCAACACGCCGATCTATCGCGGCTCGACCGTGCTCTATCCGACCTACGACGCGATCAAGAACCGGCGCGGGCGCTACAATTACGGCACCTCGGCGACGCCCACGATGGATTCGCTCACCGATGCCTGGACGGAGCTTGCCGGCGCCGCCGGCACCGTGGTGACGCCCTCGGGATTGTCGGCCCTCACCATCGCGTTGATGGCCGCGGTCTCGGCCGGCGACCATCTCCTCGTCACCGATTCCGCCTACCGGCCGACCCGGCAGTTCTGCGACGGCGTCCTGGCCCGGTTCGGCGTCGCGGTCACCTATTACGATCCGACCGTGGGAGCCGGCATCGCGGAGCTGATGCAACCGAACACCAAGGCGGTGCTGGTCGAGGCGCCGGGCTCCCAGAGCTTCGAGATGCAGGACATCCCGGCCATCGCCGAGGTCGCACATGCGCGAGGCGCCTGCGTGATCATGGACAACACCTGGGCGACGCCGCTGCTGTTCCCGCCCCATGAACGCGGGGTCGACATCGCGGTCGAGGCCGGCACCAAGTATCTCAGCGGCGGCTCGGACCTGCTGATCGGCCTGACCTCCGCCAACGCCGCGTATTACCCGGCGGTACGGCGCACCTTCGATCACCTCGCCCCCTGCGCCGGCGCCGAGGACATCTTCCTGGCGCTCCGGGGTATGCGCACCATGGCGCTGCGCCTGCGCGAGCACGGCCGGGCCGGGTTCGAGATGGCCCGGTGGTTCCAGGCGCGGCCGGAGGTGCTGCGGGTGCTGCATCCGGGGCTGCCGGAGGATCCCGGCCACGCGATCTGGAAGCGCGACTTCTCCGGCGCTTCCGGGCTGTTTGGGGTGATCCTCAAGCCCGTGCCCGAGGCGGCGGTCGCCGCGATGCTGGACGGGCTGGAGCTGTTCGGGATGGGCTTCTCGTGGGGCGGCTTCGAGAGCCTGGTGATCCCGTTCGACTGCGCCGGCTACCGGACGGCGACCCAGTGGGCGCCCGGCGGCCCGGCCCTGCGCTTCCATATCGGGCTGGAGGACATCTCCGACCTCCAGGCCGATCTCGACGCCGGCTTCGCGCGCCTGCGGGCCGCGTCCTGACGGTGAACCGTCACCGCGCGCGATGACGGCGGACTGACGGGGCATTTGACCTTCCCGTCCGATCCTGATTGACCGGCCGGGCATGACCACGAGCCTCTCCGCCGACGGCATTCCGCGCCGCGCACCTGTCGATCGGATCGGCCGCGGGCTCGACGCGCTGAGCCTGACCCATGCCCGCGCCGCGGCCGCCCTGCTGGCGCTCTGCCTGCTGCTGTTCCTGCCCGGGCAGATCTCCCTGCAGCCGATGGACCGGGACGAGCCGCGCTTCGCCCAGGCCTCGAAGCAGATGCTGGAGAGCGGCGACTTCGTCGACATCCGCTTCCAGGGCGAGGCCCGGCACAAGAAGCCGGTCGGAATCTATTGGGCGCAGGCCGCCGCGGTGGCGGCGGGCGAGGCGCTCGGCGTGCCCGACGCGCGCCGGCAGATCGCCCTCTATCGCATCCCGTCGCTGATCGGCGCGACCGCCTCGGTGCTGCTCGCCTACTGGGCCGCGCTCGCCTTCCTGCCCCGCCGCCTCGCGCTGCTGGCGGCCGCCCTGTACGGCGCCGGGCTGATGCTCTCGGCCGAGGCGCATATGGCCAAGACCGACGCGCTGCTCGCCGCCTGCGCCACCGCGAGCCTGGGGGCGCTCGCGCGGGTATGGCTGGCGTCCCGGGCCGGCGGACCCTTGGGTCGCGCCGTCTTCCCCGCCTTCTGGCTCGGGATGGCGCTCGGCATCCTGATCAAGGGCCCGATGGTGCCGCTGTTCGTGGTGCTGCCGGCCCTGATCTTGTCGGTGGTGGCGCGCTCGGGTCGCTGGCTCCTGGCGCTGAAGCCGTGGGCGGGGCTGGCGCTCACGCTGCTGCTGGTGGCCCCCTGGTTCGCGGCGATCGCCTGGAAGAGCGGCGGCGCCTTCTATGCTGAGGCGGTGGGGCACGACATGCTGGCCAAGGTCGGCGGCGGGGCCGAGCGGCACTGGGCCCCGCCCGGGGCCTACGCGCTGGCGTTCTTCGCGACCTTCTGGCCCGGCGCGGCCTTCGCGGCGATGAGCCTGCCGCTGGCTTGGCGCGCCCGGCGCGAGCCGGCCTTCGCGTTCCTGATCGCTTCCGTGCTGCCGGCCTGGCTGATCTTCGAGGCGGTGCCGACCAAGCTGCCCCACTACGTCCTGCCGCTGATGCCGTGGCTCGCCATCCTCACCGCCCTGGCCCTGTCCCGCGGTGCGCTCGACCCGCGTCTGCGCGGGGCGCGGGCGACCGCCCTGCTCGTGCCGGCGATTCCTGTGGGTCTGACGCTCGGTCTGTGCCTGGCCGGCTGGCGCCTGGACAGCCACACGCTCCCCTGGGCCGCGCTGCCGCTGCTCGCCGCCGCCTGCGCGGTGGCAGTCCTGGCCTGGATGGCCTTCGCGGGCGGCAGGCCCGAGCGCGCCCTCGTGCTCGGGATCCTCGCTTCCTGCCTGCTCGGGCCGGCGGTACTCGGCGTGGCGCAACGCTCGCTGCCGGCCCTGAAGGTCTCGCCGCGGCTCGCCGCCCTGCGCGACCGCGTGGGCTGCGCGAACCCGCAGGTCGCGAGCCTCGGCTACCGGGAGCCGAGCCTGGTGTTCCTGGCCGGCACGGATCTCGCCCTCCCGCCGGACGGCGCCGCCGCCAGGCAATTCCTGGAGGCGGGCGGCTGCCGGCTGCTGTTCGTGGAAGCCCGGGAACGCGACGACTTCAACGCCGCCTGGCCGGTGGCGCGGGGCGCGCCCGCGCCGCTCGCCGAGGTCGAGGGCTTCAACCTCAACACCGGCCGGCGGGTCTTCGTGACCGCCTACGGGGTGGCCCCGTGACCGGCGCGCCGAACCTCAGCGTCGTCGTGCCGGTCAAGAACGAGGCCGGCAACATCGCCCCCCTGGTGGCCGAGATCGAGGCCGCCTGCACGCCGCTCGGCTTCGAGCTGATCTACGTCGACGACGGCTCCACCGACGGCACGCGGGCGGCCCTGGCGGCGGCCCGCGCCGACCGGCCGTGGATGCGGGTGGTGCGGCATGCGCGCGGTGGCGGCCAGTCCGCGGCGGTGCGCAGCGGCGTCCTGGCCGCGCGGGCGCCGGTCGTCGCGACCCTCGACGGCGACGGCCAGAACGACCCGGCCTTCATCCCGGCCCTGCTGGCCGCCCTGGAGGCGGGCGGCGCGCAGGCCGGGCTCGCCCAGGGCCAGCGGCGCGGACGCAAGGATGGGCGCTTCAAGATGCTGCAATCGCGCATCGCCAACGGCGTGCGCGGGCGCATCCTCAAGGACGCCACCCGGGATACCGGCTGCGGCCTGAAGGTCTTCCGCCGGGCCGTGTACCTCCGGCTGCCCTATTTCGACGCCCTCCACCGGTTCATGCCGGCCCTGATGGTGCGCGAAGGGTTTTCGGTGGTCCACCACGACGTGATCGACCGGCCGCGGCTCACCGGCGTCTCGAATTACGGCCTGTTCGACCGGCTCTGGGTCGGGCTCCTCGACCTCGCCGGGGTCTGGTGGCTGATCCGACGCAAGCGCGCCGACCCGCAGCCCGCCGAGATCGCCGCCGCCGACACCGCCTCCGACACCGCCATGCCCGCAGACCAGGATGTCGGATGCTGATCCAGCTCGCGCGCGATCTGCCGGACTATTTCTACGACGTGTTCGTCACCCGGCTCGACTTCTGGGTGGTGTTCGGCATCATCGCTCAGCTGGTTTTCGGCTCCCGCTTCATCCTGCAATGGATCGCCAGCGAGCGCGCCGGCCGGAGCGTGATGCCGCTCTCGTTCTGGTTCCTGTCGATCCTGGGCGGGCTGATGACCCTGGTCTACGGATTCGTGCGCCGGGAACCGGTGATCATCATCGGCCAGGGCCTGTCCACCGGCATCTACCTGCGCAACCTGGCGCTGATTTTTCGCGAGCAGCGGCGACGTCGGAGCGACCCGGCATGACCCGCGCTCCCGTGCCGGCCTTCTACGACGACCTCGACGCCAGCTTCGCCGAGCTGTGGCGGCTCTTGGACGAGGGCGCCGCGCAGGGCCGGAGCGGCTTCCACCTGCCGGCCCTGGCGACGCTCGGACCCGAAGGCCCCCGCCTGCGCACGGTGGTGCTGCGCGCCGCCGACGCGAGATCCGGCATCCTGCGGTTCCATTGCGACCGCCGCTCCGACAAGGCCGCCGAGATCCTGGCGCACCCGGCCTGCGCACTCTCCGCCTACGACGCGGCGGCCAAGATCCAGATCCGGATCGAGGGCCGGGCGACGCTCCACACGGACGATGCCGTGGCGGAGGAAGCCTGGGCCGGCTCCCGGGCGATGAGCCGGGTCTGCTACGGCGCCGCCCCCGCTCCGGGCACGGCGCTGCCCACGGGGGACGCCTACACGCTGCCCGACGAGACGGCGGCGGCGACCCTCGGCCGACCGCATTTCGCCGTCGTCAGGGTACGGGCCGCGCGCCTCGACTTCCTCTACCTTGACCGCCGCGGCCATCGCCGGGCCGCCTGGACCCGGGGCCAGGGTGACTGGACCGGCAGCTGGATCGCCCCGTAAGCCTCACACCGCGGAATGACGGCATTCGGATCGCACAAACAGCATTAAAATAACGTTCTTTCTTCATTCAAACGCCAGCCTAGCTAAATAACAAGCTTTCATAGCGCCGCTTGATCGAGACAATGCCGTTTCTGTTCTCTCGGAACGGGCAGCGTAGACATCGATCGGCAACAATCCATCTTGCCGCCATCCACATTAATCGACACAGATCTCTCGGGCACGTTCGCCATCGCGCAAAGCAGAGGCTTCCATGGAACTGATAGCCAAGATCAATATTCCCACGAAGCTCTTTTCTGTCATTGCGTTGATGAGTATACTCTTCTTCGGATCAGCTTGGTACACATCACAGAACGTCGCCGGAATCGACGTCGCCTACACGATCCTGCTCGACAAGGAATCGAAGGCGGTCGTCCGGGTGGCGCGTTTGAACCGCGTCGTCGCGCAGCTGAGCTACGTGGCCTTCCGCAGCGCGGCAGAAGCCGGCACGGCGGACGGGACCCGGGTCGGCATGGGCCTCGAGGGTCTCGTGGCCGAAGCCGCGAAGTTGGTCGAAGACGCCCGTCGCGACGCACCCGCCTTCCGGGAGCGGATCGACCGGATCGCTACGCAATTCGACCTCTACGCCCGGACCGTTGGGGACATGCGCAGCCTCGCCGACAAGGGCCAGGGCAGCGAGGCCCTGGTGCTCGCACACCGGACGGCCGAACCGATCCGGGCGGACTTGACCGAGGCCGCCCGCACCCTCGTGGACGACATGGATGTCTCGGTCCAGAAGCGGTCGGACGACCTCACCGTCGAGACCAACGCGACCCGCTCCCTGCTGCTGACCGTGTCGCTCATCGGTATCGCCACGGGCATCGTCGGGGGCGGCCTGGTCGTGATCTACGGCGTGACGCGCCCGATCCGCCGGCTGACGGATGTGCTGCGGCGCATGGCGGACGGCGAGATCGGGGCCGAGATCCCGGAGGCGCGGCGCGGCGACGAGATCGGCCTGATCGGCCGCGCCGTGGAGGGCATCAAGGCGCTCGTCGCCCAGAAGGCCGCCGAGCAGGCCGAGATCCGGCGGATGGCGGACGAGGCCGCCGCCGAGGCGCGCCGCCAGGCGATGCTGGAACTGGCCGACGGCTTCCAGGGCACGGTCGGCCGGATCATCGGCCAGGTCTCGTCCTCGGCCACCGAGCTGCAGGCCACCGCGCAGGCCATGACCGCCACCGCAACCCAGACCGCCAGCCAATCCACCACCGTGGCGGCCGCCGCCGAGGAGGCCGCCTCCAACGTCAACACGGTGGCGAGCGCGGCCGAGGAGCTGGGCTCGTCGGTCCAGGAGATCAGCCGGCAGGTGGACGGATCCGCCAAGCTCGCTCAGGGCGCCGTGTCCGAGGCAGACCAGACCGCGACGCTGGTGCAGGAGCTGAGCGCCGCCGCCGCCAAGGTCGGTGACGTGGTCCGGCTGATCACCGACATCGCGGCCCAGACCAACCTGCTCGCCCTCAACGCCACGATCGAGGCCGCGCGCGCCGGCGAGGCCGGGCGCGGCTTCGCCGTGGTGGCGGCCGAGGTGAAGGAGCTGGCCAACCAGACCGCCCGGGCCACCGAGGAGGTCGCCGGCCAGATCGGCCAGATCCAGACATCCACCGGCGCGGCCGTCTCGGTGATCGCGGCGATCACCGCCCGGATCAAGGAGATCGAGGCGGTCGCCACCACCATTGCGGCCGCGGTGGAGGAGCAAGGGGCGGCCACCCAGGAGATCGTGCGCAACGTCGGGCAGGCGGCGCAGGGCACCGGCGAGGTGACCAGCAACATCGCCGGCGTGGCCGGCGCCGCCGCGGAGACCGGCCGGGCGGCCGGCCAAGTCCTCGACGCGGCCTCCGAGCTGTCGCGCCAGTCCGAGCATCTCAGCGGCGAGGTCGACCGGTTCCTGGCGACGATCCGGGCCGCCTGAGCCGGGGGGCGCGCCGCGCGTCCACCCGGGATGGCGGCCGGGATGTCAGCCGGGATAGCAGCTCTGCGTCGCGCACCCCTGTCATGGGCGCGACGCCGGGCGTAAAGCCGCAGCACCGTCCGCCCGCTCGGGTCGATCGGGAGGACACCGTGGGCCTGGTCTACGCGCTCGCCGCCTATCTGAGCTGGGGCCTGCTGGTCCCGGTGCATTTCCGCATGCTCGGGGCGTTCAGCCCCTACCACATCCTGGCCGAGCGGATCGTCTGGTCGAGCCTGTTCGCGGGCGCCCTGGCCCTGGCGCTCGCGGCGCGACGGCGCCTGAACCTGCCGCTGCCCCTGCGCCCGCGCCACGCCCTGCTGGCGGTCTCAGCCGCGATGATCGGGGTGAACTGGCTGCTCTACCTCTACGCGATCGACCGCGGACACCTGCTCGACGCGAGCCTCGGCTACTACATCAATCCCCTGGTGAGCGTGGCGTTCGGGCGCGTGGTGTTCGGCGAGCGGCTGCGGCCCCTGCAGGTCGTGGCGGTCACGATCGCGGCGACGGGCGTGGCCGTCGCCGTAGTGTGGGCGGGGGAGTTACCGGCCCTCTCGCTGTCGCTCGCGGTCAGCTTCGCGCTCTACGGGCTGGTGCGGAAGTTTGTGGGAGTCGATGCCCTGGTCGGGTTCCTGACCGAGACGCTGCTGCTCCTGCCGCTCGCGATCCTGTGGCTCGTGCTCTCGCCCGAGCCGTTCCTGCCGGCCGAGCCCAGGAACCTAACGCTGCTGATGCTGACCGGGCTCACCACGGCGCTGCCGCTGATCTGGTTCGCCGCCGCCGCGGTGCGCCTGCGGCTGACCACGCTGGGCCTGCTGCAATACGTCGCCCCGACCTGCCTGCTCGGCCTGAGCGTCCTGGTCTATGGCGAGCACGTGGAGCCGCACCGGGCGGCCATGTTCGCCCTGATCTGGCTGGCGCTGGCCCTCTACAGCATCGATGCCCTCCGCGGCCGGCGGCCGGTGGACCCTGTGGTTGAGGTCCGGTCGGATCCCGACCCGATGCGTGTATAAGGAATACCCTGCGCCCCGCGGGGCGAGCGACGGGATTTCGGCGAGCCGATGAGAGAATCCGAGGGCGGCCAAGGCGTCGTCACCGATGCCGATTACAGGAATCTCGCCGAGACGCTGCCGCAGCTGGCTTGGATCGCCGAGGCCGACGGGACCATCGTCTGGTACAACCAACGCTGGTACGATTACACGGGCAGCACCCTGGACGAGATGCGCGGCTGGGGCTGGCGCGCCGTCCACCACCCCGACCACGTCGATGCCGTCACCGAGCGCTTCCGGGCGGCGATCCTGCTCGGCCAGTCCTGGGAGGACACGTTTCCGCTGCGCGGGCGCGACGGGATCTACCGCTGGTTCCTGTCCAAGGCGCTGCCGCACCGGGACGAGGCCGGGACCATCCTGCGCTGGTACGGCACCAACACCGACATCTCCCGCCGCCGCGCCGTCGAGGAGCGCCTGCGCGATTCCGAGCAGCGCTTCCGGGCGCTGGTGGACGCCTCCGCGGCGGTGATCTGGAACACCAACGCGGTGGGCGAGCTGATGCCGCCGCAGGTCCGGTGGAGCACCTATACCGGCCAGACCGAAGAGGCCTACCAGGGCTGGGGCTGGGTCGACGCGGTCCATCCCGACGACAGCGCGCACGCGGCCGATGCCTGGGCCGCCTCCGTGGAGGCGCGCAAGCCCTACGAGGTCGAGTACCGCCTGCGCCGGCACGACGGCGCCTGGCGGGCCATGGAGGTGCGGGGCGTGCCCGTGCTCGCCGCGGACGGCACTTTGCGCGAATGGGTCGGCACCTGCGTCGACGTCACGGAGCGCAAGGAGGCCGAGGAGGAGGTCGAGCGGGCGCGCCAGGCCGCGGAGGCGGCCAACCGGGCGAAAAGCCAGTTCATCGCCAACATGAGCCACGAGCTGCGCACGCCGCTCTCGGCGGTGATCGGCTATTCCGAGATGCTCGGCGAGGAGCTTGAGGATATCGGCCAGGCCGCCCTGCTGCCGGACCTGCGCAAGATCGAGGCGGCCGCCCGGCATCTGCTGTCGCTGATCAACGACGTGCTCGACATCTCGAAGATCGAGGCCGGGCGCATGACCGCCTCGGCCGAGACGTTTTCCGTCTCGGACCTGCTGCGGGACGTGGTCGATTCCACCGGCTCGCTGGTGGAGAAGAAGGGCAACCGCTTCGTCCTCGATGTGGGCGATGAGGCAGGCGAGGCCGGCCTCGGGTCGATGCACCAGGACCAGACCAAGATCCGCCAGTGCCTGCTCAACCTGATCGGCAACGCCGCCAAGTTCACCGAGAAGGGGACGATCCGCCTCACCGTGCGGCACCACCGGGAGGAGGCGGCGGACTGGCTGTCCTTCGCGGTCACCGATACCGGCATCGGCCTGTCCGAGGCGCAGATCGCGCGCCTGTTCGAGCGCTTCGTGCAGGCCGACGACTCGACCACCCGCCAGTTCGGCGGCACCGGCCTCGGCCTCGCGATCACCCGGGCCTTCTGCCAGACCATGGGCGGCGACATCGCGGTGACAAGCACGGAAGGGCAGGGCGCGACCTTCACGATCCGCCTGCCGGCGGTGCTCAAGCCGGAGGACGAGCCGCAGGAGGTCACCGCCGAGGCCGAGGCGACGGCGGTCGAGTCGCACGAGCAGCACGAGACGGTCCTGCTGGTGGACGACGACCCCGCCGCCCGGGAGCTGCTCCAGCGCTTCCTCGAGCGCGAGGGGTTCCACGTCCGCACCGCCAATGACGGCAGGGCGGGCCTGACGCTCGCCCGGGCGCTCAAGCCGCGGGCGATCCTGCTCGATGTCGAGATGCCGCGCATGGACGGCTGGGCGGTGCTGCACGCGGTCCGCAGCGATCCCGATCTCGCCGGGACGCCGGTGATCATGACCTCGGTGGTGGCCGAGCAGGGACTCGGTCAGGCGCTCGGCGCCACCGACTACTTCGTCAAGCCGATCGACTGGGACCGGCTGAAGAGCATGATGGAGCGCTACCGCCCGGAGGGCCCGGGGGAGGCGCGCGTCCTCGTGGTCGATGACGACCCGGATGCCCGCGAGCGCCTGCGCCGGTCGCTCGGCCGCGAGGGTTGGACCGTGGACGAGGCCGAGAACGGCCGGATCGCCCTGGAGCGGGTCAGCCAGACGCGCCCGAGCCTGATCCTGCTCGACCTGATGATGCCGGAGATGGACGGGTTCGGCTTCCTGCGGGCGCTGCGCGCCCGGCCGGACGGCGACGTGCCGGTGGTGGTGCTCACCGCCAAGGAGATCACCAGCGCCGAGAAGGCGAGCCTCGGCGCCCAGGCCGACCGGGTGATCGCCAAGGGCTCGATGAGCCTCGCCGAGATCGGGCGGCAGCTGCGGGTGCTCTACGCGCGCTCGACCGCCGAGCCGGTCCCGGGCCGGCTCCAGGGCCTGATCGAGCGGCTCGCCGAGAACGATGTGGGAGAAACACAATGAGCGACAACGGGATCGATCCGGACAAGGCGGCGGCGATCCGCCTGCGGGCGCGGCTGGCGGTGGTGGAGCGGGCGGCGTGGTTCGGCCTCGTCCACGCGATGAAAACGCAGCCCGCCGAGACCGAGGCCTACATCGCCTCCGAGCGGACACGTTGTGCGGAAGGCTTTGCCGGAACCGCCTGGGCCAAGGACCTCACCGATGCCGAGCGCAAGATGCTCGGCGCGGAGGTCGATGCCGGGCTGGCGCAGCTGATCGCGGATGCGCGCGGAGAGGTGTGACCACCGCGCCTGCGTGCATCCGCGCTGGTCTCATCCCCCACCGAAACGATCGCGCCAGGCCGGCGGCAGGCCCATGACCGACAGCGGCGGTGCGGGCGCCAGCCCAGGCAGGCTATGCGCTGAGAACACGCCGATCGCCACGCTCCGGGCCAGCACCCGCGCGGCGGCGTCGCCCAGGCGGGCGAGATCGGCCACCGGGTCGGCGAGCGGCACGGTGCCGGTCGCCACCGCGAAGACGAGGTCGCCGTCGAGGGGTGTGTGGACCGGGACCAGGGCACGGGCGAGGCCGTCCTGCGCGGCCACCGCGAGGCGCCGGCACTGGGCCTTGGTCAGGACGGCATCGGTGGCGACCACCGCGAGCGTCGTGGCCGAGCCGGGCAGGATGCGAGCCGGGAAGGCGAGGGAATCCGCCGGCACCCGGGCGGGGGAGCCGAGGCCGCCGAACTCGTCGCCCACCTCGAACGGCGCGGCCCAGAAATGCGGCCCACCGCCGATTGTGGCGCGGCCGAAAGCGTTGACCGCCGCCAGCGCGCCGACCGTGAAACCGGTGCCCGGCACCGTCGCCGAGGCCGAGCCGATCCCGCCCTTCAGGTTTCCGGTGCGCGCGCCCGTGCCGGCCCCCACGGAGCCCAGGGCGAAGTCGTCCGACGCGGCAGCGGCCGCCAAAAAACCCAGCTCGCGATAGGGCGGGTAGCGGCCCCAATCCTTGTCGCCGCCGTTGAGCAGGTCGAACAGGACCGCCCCCGGCACGATCGGCACCCGCAGCGGGCCGACCGGAAAGCCGCGTCCGGCCTCGGCGAGCCACGCGGTCACGCCCGCGCCCGCGTCGAGCCCGAAGACCGAGCCGCCCGAGAAGACCAGGGCGTCGATCCGCTCCACCGTGCGCTCGGGATCGAGCAGGTCGGTCTCGCGGGTGCCGGGGCCGCCGCCGCGCACGTCCACGGAGGCGATGACGGGCGCGTCGAACAGGATCGCGGTGACCCCGCTGGCGACCGTCGGGTCGCCGGCGTGGCCGACCCGCAGGCCCGGAATGTCTGTGATGCGGTTGCGCAGCATGGCGCGAGCTTGCCATGCCCGGCGATCGGGACAAATCCCCGCCTGCGCCGTGGGGGCCCGGCCCGGGTCGGCACGGCGGCAACGACAGCGAGGAGCGCGGCATGGACGTCGGATTCATCGGATTGGGGCGGATGGGCCGCGGCATGGCCGCCAACCTCGCGCGGGCGGGCCACCGGGTCCGGGCCTGGAACCGCTCGCCCGAGGGCGCCCGCGGCATCGAGGGCGTGACCCCGGTGGCGAGCGCCGCGGAGGCATTCGCCGGGGATGCCGTCGTCACCATGCTGGCCGACGACGCGGCCCTAGAGTCGGTGATCGTCGCCGGCGGCCTGCTCGACCAGCCGGAGCGCCCCGGCGTGCATATCGGCATGAGCACGATCTCGGTGGCGCTCGCCCGGCAGCTCGCCGCAATCCACGAGCGGGCGGGCGTTCCTTACGTCTCCGCACCGGTCTTCGGGCGGCCGGACGTGGCCGAGGCCGCCAAGCTCAACATCGTGGCGGCCGGCGCGGCGACCGCGCTCGAGCGCGCCGCGCCGCTGCTCGACGCCATGGGCGCCAAGACCTGGCCCTTCGGCGACGAACCGTCACGGGCCAACGCGGTCAAGCTCGCGGGCAACTTCATGCTGATCTCGGCGATCGAGGCCATGGGCGAGGCCTGCGCGCTGAGCGAAGGCCACGGGGTCGCGGGCGCCGACTTCCTCGACCTGATGACCAATACGCTGTTCGCTTCGCCGGTCTACAAGGGCTACGGCGCCTCGATCTCCCAGAACCGCTACGAGCCGCCGGGCTTCGGATTGAGGCTCGGCGCCAAGGACGTGCGGCTGGCGCTCCAGGCGGCGGAGGGCGCGGGCGTGCCGATGCCGTTCGCCAGCGTCCTGCGCGACGGGTTGATCGAGGCGATCAGCTACGGCGACGGCGAGAAGGATCTGGCCGCCCTGGCGCGGGTCTCGGCCCGGCGCGCCGGACGGGGCTGAGGCGCCCCCGGCGTCAGAGCCCGAAGCGGGCGAAGGCCGCGCGTTCCTCCAACGCGGCCACCGCCTCCTCGGCGATGCCGACCGGGGCCCCGCCCCGGCGCAGCAGGCGGGACAGGAACCCGCCCCGGGCCTCGGCCACGAGCCGCAGGTCGACCGTGTCGCCGAAGCGCGCCCGCATGGTCGAGCGGATATCGCCCAGCGCGTCGACCAGCCCGAGGCCGACCGCCTGACGCCCGGTCCAGACCGCGCCGGTGAACAGGTTTTCCGACGTCGACAGGGTTGGGCGCCGGCTCGTGACGAGGCCGGTGAACAGGTCCTGGATGTCGGCCTGGAGACGCTTCAGGCGCGCGACATCGGCGGGGTCCTCCGGGCGGAACGGGTCGAGCATCGACTTGGCTTCGCCCTGGGTGTGCACCCGACGCTCGATGCCGATCTTCTCCAGGAGACCCTGGAAGCCGAAGCCGGCCGAGACCACCCCGATCGATCCGACGATCGAGGTCGGGTCGGCGACGATCTCGTCGGCCGCGCAGGCGATCATGTAGCCGCCCGACGCCGCCACATCCTCGACGAAGGCCACGACCGGGAGCTTCTTCTCGTCGGCCAGGGCCCGGATGCGGCGGTGGATCAGGTGCGACTGCGCCGGGGCGCCGCCCGGCGAGTTGATCACGATCGCCACCGCCTTGATCCCCGGCATCGTGAAGGCCCGCTCCAGGCTGCCGGCGACGCCGCCGATCGACAGCCCCGGGCGGATCGGCGAGACCGCCCCGATCGTGCCGGACAGCCGGACCACGGCGACCCGCGGGCGGCGGTCGCGGAAGCGGCGCGGCAGGAATGCCCGGAGGGCGTCGGGGAGGGCGAACGGCATGGAGGCTCTTCGGGAGGGGTGGGACGCGGAGGTGCTTCCGCCCGAGGTGGGCGTTCCGGCGGCCGGCGCAAGGGAACCGGGACGGCAGACCCCAACCGTCTGCGCAGTCAGACCGGATCGAACCGTTTGCCGACCTTGGCGGTTCCTGGCCACGGCGCGCTGATCGTGCCGGCCCGGATCGGCTGGACGCTCCGGGTCCTCAAACGGGAGAGAGACGATGCGACCCTGGCCTATCCTGGTCCTGCTCGCGGCGCTGATCGGGGCTTCGCCGACGCCCCGGCGCGCGCGGCGCCCCTGCCGGTCCTGGCGACCGCCGAGGCGGCAGCCCCGCCCCGACGGTGCAGCTCGCCCGGTGGCATTACCGGCGCCACTGGCACCGGCGCCATCACTGGCGGCGGCACTGGCACCACCGGCGCCATCACTGGCACCGCCGCCACCATTGGCACCGCCATCACTGGCACCGGCGCCCCGTCGCGTACCGCCGGCATTTCGGCCCGCGGCACCCGACGTTCTACTGACGCGTGCAGCGCGCGCCCCGGCCGGATCGGGCCGGGGCGCGGCCTTGTGTCCGGGCCCGGAAAAGCTTATTTAACCACCTGATATCACTGCTGTTCCGCAAGGCCGTCCGGGCGCCCCGCGCGCCATCCGGACGGTCGCCAGCACCGCCCCTCCGGGCCCGATAACGGATACTTCCTTGGCCGAGACCGATCCGACTGGCGCTCCCCCGCCCGCCAGCGACATTCGCCCCGTCTCCATCACCGACGAGATGCGCCGCTCGTACCTCGATTACGCCATGAGCGTGATCGTGAGTCGCGCGCTTCCCGACGCGCGCGACGGCCTGAAGCCGGTGCACCGGCGCATCCTCTATTCCGCCTTCGAATCCGGGCACCTGCCGGAGCGGAAATACGTCAAGTCGGCCCGCATCGTGGGCGACGTGATCGGTCTGTACCACCCGCACGGCGACCAATCGATCTACGACGCCTTGGTGCGGATGGCGCAGGATTTCTCCATGCGCCTGATGCTCATCGACGGGCAGGGCAATTTCGGCTCGGTCGACGGCGATCCGCCGGCGGCCATGCGCTACACCGAATCGCGCCTGGCCAAGCCCGCGACCGCGCTGCTCTCCGACATCGACAAGAACACCGTCGACTTCCAGCCGAACTACGACGAATCGCGCGAGGAGCCCAAGGTCCTCCCGGCCCGGTTCCCGAACCTCCTGGCCAACGGCGCCGGCGGCATCGCGGTCGGCATGGCGACCAACATCCCGCCGCACAATCTGGGTGAGCTGATCGACGCCTGCGTGGCGCTGATCGGCGATCCCGGGCTGACCATCGAGCAGCTGACCGAGATCGTTCCCGGGCCGGACTTCCCGACGGGCGGGATGATCCTCGGCCGCGCCGGCACCCGGCAGGCCTACGCCACCGGCCGCGGCTCGGTGATCATGCGCGCCAAGTCGCATGTCGAGGAGCTGCGCAAGGAGCGCGAGGCGCTGATCTTCACCGAGATCCCGTATCAGGTGAACAAGGCGACGCTGGTCGAGAAGATCGCCGAGCTGGTGAAGGAGAAGCGGGTCGAGGGCATCTCGGACCTGCGCGACGAATCCGACCGCAGCGGCATGCGCATCGTGGTCGAGATCAAGCGCGACGCCATGGCCGAGGTGGTGCTGAACCAGCTCTACCGGTTCACGCCGCTGCAATCTTCCTTCGGCTGCAACATGGTCGCCCTCAACGGCGGCCGGCCGGAGCTGATGAACCTGAAGGACCTGCTCCAGGCCTTCGTCGACTTCCGCGAGGAGGTCGTCTCCCGGCGCACCAAGTTCCTGCTCGGCAAGGCCCGCGAGCGCGCCCACGTGTTGTGCGGTTTGGCCATCGCGGTCGCCAACATCGACGAGGTCATCCGCCTGATCCGTACCTCGCCGGACCCGAACACCGCCCGCGAGGCCCTGATGGCCCGCGACTGGCCGGCCCACGACATCGCGCCGCTGATCGCGCTCGTGGACGACCCGCGCCACCGGGTCGCCGAGGACGGCACCTATCGCCTGTCCGAGACCCAGGCCCGCGCCATCCTCGACCTGCGCCTGCAGCGCCTCACGGCGCTTGGCCGCGACGAGGTCGGGGACGAGCTGAAGTCGCTCGCCGACGAGATCGCCGACTACCTGGACATCCTGCGCTCACGCGCCCGCATCCAGGCGATCGTGACGGACGAGCTGATCGAGGTCCGGCAGCAATTCGCCACCCCGCGCCGGACCGAGATCGTCGACTTCGATTCGAGCGTCGAGGACGAGGACCTGATCGCCCGCGAGGACATGGTCGTGACCGTGTCCCATGCCGGCTACGTCAAGCGCGTGCCGCTCTCGACCTACCGGGCCCAGCGCCGGGGCGGAAAGGGCCGCTCGGGCATGGCGACCCGCGACGAGGATTTCGTCACCCGCCTGTTCGTGGCCAACACCCACACGCCGGTGCTGTTCTTCTCCAGCCAGGGCCAGGCCTACAAGGAGAAGGTCTGGCGCCTGCCGATGGCCGCTCCGAACGCCCGCGGCAAGGCGCTGGTGAACATCCTGCAGCTGCAGGACACCTCCGAGCGCATCACCACGATCATGCCGCTGCCCGAGGACGAGGCGTCCTGGGAAACCCTCGACGTGATGTTCGCCACCGCGAGCGGCAACGTCCGGCGCAACAAGCTGTCGGACTTCGTCCAGGTGAACCGCAACGGCAAGATCGCCATGAAGCTCGATCCGGGCGATCACATCGTCCATGTCGAGATCTGCCGGCCGGACCAGAACGTGCTGCTGACGACCGCGATGGGGCAGTGCATCCGCTTCCCCGTCGAGGACGTGCGCGTCTTTAAGGGCCGCGACTCGACCGGCGTGCGCGGCATCCTGCTGGCCAAGGACGACCGGGTCATCTCGATGACGATCCTGAACGCCTTCGACGCCAGCGCCGAGGAGCGGACCGGCTACCTGAAGATGCGCCGCGCCGTCACTGGCGAGGTGGAGGAGGGCGCCGAGGTCGAGGCCGAGGACAGCGCGGAGGCCGCCGCGATCTCGCAGGAGCGCTACGCCGAGATGGGCGGGGCAGAGCAATACGTGCTCACCCTGTCCGAACGGGGCTACGGCAAGCGGTCCTCGTCGTTCGAGTACCGGACCTCGGGCCGCGGCGGTAAGGGCATCACGGCCATGCGGGTCAACGACCGCAACGGCAGCCTCGTGGGCTCCTTCCCGGTGGAGGCGACGGACCAGATCATGCTGGTCACCGACCGCGGACAGCTCATCCGGGTGCCGGTGGACGACATCCGCATCGTCGGCCGCGCCTCGCAGGGCGTCACCGTGTTCAACACCGCCAAGGACGAGAAGGTCGTGTCGGTCGAGCACATCGTGGGAGAGGACGAGGGCAGCGCCGAGGCCGGCCTGGAGAGCGGCATCGAGGCTGGTCCGGAGGACGGCACCGAGGACGGCACCGAAGAGGTTTGAGGCTTCGGCCCGCACAGCCCGAGGTTCCGTCCCGCGCAAAAATGCTCTAGGTCGGGCCGCGATGACGCGCACCGCCCTCTATGCCGGCTCGTTCGATCCGGTCACGAACGGCCATCTCGACGTGGTCCGCCAAGCCTGCCGGCTGGTGGACCGCCTCGTGATCGCCATCGGCGTCCATCCCGGCAAGGCGCCGCTGTTCTCCGCGGAGGAGCGCGCCGCCCTGCTCGCCGAGACCTGCGGGCCGGTGGCCCAGGCCGAGGGCGCGACGCTGGAGATCGCGACGTTCGCCGACCTTGCGGTGTCGGCGGCCCGGCGCTGCGGGGCGTCGATCTTCATACGCGGCCTGCGCGATGGCACGGATCTCGACTACGAGATGCAGCTCGCGGGCATGAACGGCGCCATGGCGCCGGAGGTGCAGACCGTGTTCCTGCCCGCCTCGACGCAGGCGCGCCCGATCACCGCGACGCTGGTGCGCCAGATCGCCGGCATGGGTGGGGATGTCTCGCCCTTCGTGCCGGCGGCCGTCGCCGACCGCCTCCGGCAGCGCTTCGCCACCACAGCCTGATCCTCTGACCTTTCTGGAAGGAACCCGATGAATCGCCGCCACGCCCTCCTCGCGCTCGCCCTCACGCTCGGCTCCGTCCCGGCCGCCCGGGCCGCCGACGCCAACACGGTCTTTCTCGACACCAAGGACGGGCGCATCACCATCGCGTTGCGGCCGGACCTCGCCCCGAAGCACGTGAAGCAGATCAAGACGCTGGTCGGCCAGGGCTTCTACGACGGCCTGAAGTTCCACCGGGTGATCGACGGCTTCATGGCCCAGACCGGCGACCCAAAGGGCAACGGCACCGGCGGCTCCAGCCTGCCGAACATCCCGGGCGAGTTTTCGCAGACGGCCGAGTTCCGCCGCGGCACGGTGGGCATGGCCCGCTCTTCGGATCCGAACTCGGCCAACTCGCAGTTCTTCATCTGCCTCGGCGACGCGCCGTTCCTGAACAAGCAGTACACCGTCGTGGGCAACGTCACGGACGGGCTCGACGTGCTCGACAGGATCAAGAAGGCCGCCCCCGGCGCCCCGGGCGGCGCCGTGCAGGATCCGGACAAGATCGTCCGCATGACCTTGGCCGAGAAGGCCAAGTAGCCCCTCGCCGATGTGGCACCGGCTGGCCCTCCTCGGCGCGCTCGCCCTCGCCCCGGCCACGGCGCGCGCCTATGATGGCGTCTCAGCCTATGGCGGCTACGCGTACGCGCCCGGCGGCGGTTATCCGCTGAGCCTGCCACAGACCCTGCGCGGCACCGTCGCGGTACCGCTCGCGCATCGGCCGGCCCGGGCGGCCGATACCCTGGCCGAACTCTACCCGGTGCTGGCGGCCTGCTGGCAGCCGCCGGCAGGGCTGGGGCGGCCCGACGGCGGGGCAGCCGATATCGAGATCACCGCGCGGCTGTCGCTCCGGCGCGACGGCAGCCTGATCGGCCGCCCGCGCATCACCTACGCCGCGGGTTTCCAGACCGGCCGGCGCCGCAGCCTGGTGCGGGCGACCCTGGACGCGCTCACCGGGTGCATGCCGGCGCGGATCACCCCGGGCCTCGGCCGGGCGATCGCGGGGCGGCCCGTAGCCCTGCGGTTCGTCTACCGCCCGCCGGCCTGACCGTTTCGCCGCGCTCGCCGGATCGGGTGGGCGCCGCTACATTCTCACCAACAGGAAGGACCTACCATGGCCGACACCGAAAACCTCATCCTCGAGACCACCAAGGGCCGCGTCGTGATCGGGCTGCGCCCCGACCTCGCCCCGGGCCATGTCGAGCGGATCAAGACGCTGGCCGCCCAGGGCTTCTACGACGGCGTGCCGTTCCACCGGGTCATCGACGGCTTCATGGCCCAGACCGGCGATCCGACCGGCACCGGCTCGGGCGGCTCCGAGCTGCCGGACCTGAAGGCCGAGTTCAACGCCGAGCCGCACGTACGCGGCACCTGCTCGATGGCCCGCACCAACTTCCCGCACTCGGCGAACTCGCAGTTCTTCATCTGCTTCGACGACGCGCGCTTCCTCGACAAGCAGTACACGGTGTGGGGCAAGGTCGTGGACGGCATGGACGTGGTCGACACGATCAACAAGGGCGAGCCGCCGCGCTCCCCGGACAAGATCGTGAAGGCGACGGTCGGCGAAGCGGCCTGAAACGACCGGACGTGTCCGCCCGCCCGGGCGGACACGTCCGCGTACCGATGGGACGATTGTCCCTTGGCAGGACGCGCGCGGCCTGTGAGGTTGCCGCGCCATGCAAACCGCCACGCTTCCGCTTCGGGACCTCTGCCTCGCCGTCGCGGTGGTCGCCGTCTGGGGTACCAACTTCGTGGTGATCCGGATCGGGCTCGACCACCTGCCGCCGCTGCTGTTCGCGGCGCTGCGCTTCACGCTGGCGGCGTGCCCCGGCGTGTTCCTCATGCCCCGGCCCAACGTCGCCTGGCGCAATCTCGCCGCCTACGGGCTGCTGATCGGGGCCGGGCAGTTCGGGCTCTTGTTCATCGCCATGCGCGGCCACATCACCCCCGGCCTCGCGTCGCTGGTGATCCAGGTCCAAGTGTTCTTCACGATCGGATTGTCGATCCGGCTCACCGGCGAGCGGGTCCTTGGCTACCAATGGGCCGCCCTGGCACTGGCGGCGGCCGGCATCGGCGTGATCGCGCTGCATGCCGACGGGGCCACGACGCCCTTTGGCCTCGGCCTCATCGTCCTCGCGGCGGCGAGCTGGGCCGGCGGCAACGTCGCGGCGAAGCGCAGCGGCGTCCGCGCGATGCTGCCCTACGTGGTCTGGGCCAGCCTGTTCTCCGCGCCGCCGCTCTTCGCGCTGTCCTTCCTGCTCGAAGGCTGGGATGCGATCCGCGCCGGCCTCCAGAATGCCGATGCGGCGACCTGGGGGGCGGTGATCTGGCAAACCGTGGGCAATACCCTGTTCGGCTACGCCGTCTGGGGATGGCTGCTCTCCCGCCACCCCGCCGCGCGCATCGTCTCGATCGCGCTGCTGGTACCGGTCTTCGGGATGGCCGGATCCGCCGTCTGGCTCGGTGAGACGCTGCCGGGCTGGAAGCTCGGCGCGGCCGGTCTCGTCCTCGGGGGCCTCGCCCTCGGCATCCTCTATCCACGCTGGCAAGCGCGCCGGGCCTGAGGCCGGGCTCAGCCGCGCCCGAGGCCGGCCAGGATCGCGGCCTCGGCAGCCGCCATGTCGTCGGGCGCGTTGAGATTGCAGAACGGATCCAGGGGCTCCGTCGGCCAGGAGACGGTCGCCGCGCCGTGGCGCGCGATGAACGCCCCGACCCGCCGCTCGTCCCGCTCCACCAGGGCGCGGCGCAGATCCGCCCGCAGCCCGACCGGCCAGAGCGCCACCGTGTAATGCGCGCGCGCGCCCGAGGCGGCGAGGGCGATCGGCGCGTCCCGCAGGGCCGGTTCGAGCCGCATGGCGAGATCGTCCGGCAGGAACGGGGCGTCCCCGGGGGCACTCAGCACATGGGTGACGTCCGGGTTCCGCACGGCGGCGAAGTCCAGACCCGCCAGCAGGCCGGCCAAGGGACCCGGGCGCCCCGGCACGGGATCGGGCAGGATCGGCCCCGGAAACCCGGCGAACCGATCCGGGTCGCCGTTGGCGCTCAAGGCCAGACCCGCGCCGCATTGCGGGGCGAGCCTCTCCACGACGCGGTCGAGAAGCGTCCGGCCAACCAGCCGCATCAGCGGCTTGTCGACCCCGCCCATCCGGCGGCCGAGGCCGCCGGCGAGGATCAGGCCCAGGACGTGCGGGCGATCCACCGGGAGACGCTCACTCGATGACGATCCTCGGCGCGGTGCGCCCGGCCGGGGCACCCGAGAGGTTCGCCCACAGGGACGCGGCGATGTCGCGGTAGACCTTGGCGTGGGGGCCGTCCGGATCGGTCGCCACCACGGGCCGGCCGGAATCCGAGGTCTCGCGAATCGTCATGTCGAGCGGCACCTCGCCGAGGAACGGCACGCCGAGGCGCTGCGCCTCGATGCGGGCGCCGCCATGCCCGAAGATGTGTGAGGCGTGGCCGCAATTCGGGCAGACGAAGGTCGCCATGTTCTCGATCACCCCGAGGATCGGGACCGCGACCTTCTTGAACATGGTCACGCCCCGCCGGGCGTCGATCAGCGCCAAGTCCTGGGGCGTCGAGACGATCACGGCGCCCGAGAGCGGGGTCGCCTGGGCCATGGTCAGCTGGGCGTCGCCGGTGCCGGGCGGCATGTCGACGATGAGCACGTCGAGTTCGCCCCACAGCACGTCGCGCAGCATCTGGGTGATGGCCGACTGCACCATCGGCCCGCGCCAGATCATCGCCGTCTCGGGCTCGATCAGGAAGCCGATCGACATGACCTTCAGCCCGTAGCCGACCATCGGCTCCATGGACTTGTTGTCGACGACGGTCGGCTTGCCCGACAGGCCGAACAGCTTCGGTACGGACGGCCCGTAGATGTCGGCATCGAGCAGGCCGACCTTCAGTCCCTGGGCCTGCAGGGCCAGCGCGAGGTTGCAGGCGGTGGTGGACTTGCCGACGCCGCCCTTGCCGGAGGCGACCGCCACGATGTGGCGCACGCCCGCGATTTGCGGACCCTGGTTCGGGGGCGCGCCGGGCCGCGGCGGCGCGACCGGCGGCGGCGTCACCGGGCGGGCCGCGGCGTCGCTCTGCGCGGGCATCCCCGGACCGCGCTCCGAGGTCAGGCTCGCGAACACCCCCGAGACGCCCGGCATCTGCAGGATGCGCCCCTCCGCCTGTCGCCGCACCGGCTCGAACCGTTCGGCCTCGCTCGGATCGACCAGGATCGAGAACATCACGCGGTTATTGGGATCGACCACGACCTGAGAGAGCCGGCCGGAGCCGGGCAGGGTGGTGCCGGCGGCATCGACGGTGACGGATTGGAGCGCGCGCAGCACGTCGTCGCGGGTGATCGCCAAATCGTCCTCCACCGGGGGAAAGCAGGTCTCGTTCCCGCTGCATGTAACTAAGCCAGGCGAGAACACCAGACCCTGGCGTCAAACCTCCACGCCGCGGCCCCGCGCGACCGGCCTCCGCGTTCGGTCGCGTCTCGGGCAGCCTGATCTTCAACGCCCGGGAACCGGAGCGGCCCATCCGGACGCCTGCGCCGGACCCGATCTCAGCCCGGGCCGGTGCGATGGCCGGCCAGACCCGAGCGGCGACCACGGCCAAGCCTGAGCGGGCCGTCCACCGCCCGTTCGCTACCATCCCGAAACCACCTGAACCAAGCGGGCCTTCGCCCGTTGTCGAGGCGACTTGCGGGCGGCGCTTTCCTGGAGGGGGCCGTCCGCGCGACTCGAACGCCACGTCGGCGACAGTTAAGGAGATCGGTTTCATGCATCAGGGCAACCACCGCGACCACGAGGGCGCGAAGAAGCTGTTCGAGCTGGTCAAGGATGTGAAGATCGCCATGATGACCACCGTCGATGCCGACGGAACGCTCAACAGCCGCCCGATGTGGAACAACGACGCCGACGAGAACGGCGACCTGTGGTTCTTCACCAAGCTGCACTCGCCCAAGACGGCCGAGATCAGCAAGGACAACCAGATCAACCTGGCCTACTCCGACCCGTCGAGCCAGACCTACGTGTCGGTCGCCGGCAAGGCCGAGATCGTGCGCGATCAGGCCAAGATCGACGAGAAGTGGAATGAGAGCCTGAAGACCTGGTTCCCCAACGGCAAGAACGATCCCGAGGTCGCGCTGATCCGCGTCCACCCGGAGAAGGGCGAGTACTGGGACAGCCCCAACAGCACGATGCTGCATCTCTACGGCTACGTGAAGGCCTCGCTCACCGGCGAAAGCCCCAAGACCGAGACCAAGAAGGTCGACCTCGCCTGATCTCGTGTGACTTGGCGATGCGGATGACGGGGCGGCGCGCCAGATCGGCGGGCCGCCCTTCTTCTTGACGTCACGGCTTGCGGCATGCGCTCTGCGCCGGTGGCGCGCGTGAAAGAGTCCGAACGGCATGATTGATCTGGCGAAGCGGGTCTACGATCACAGCTTCCGCATCGACCCGATCGTGCGGTCCCTGCTCGACACCGATTTCTACAAGCTGCTGATGGCGCAGACGATCCTGCGCCGGCATCCGCAGATCGACACCACCTTCGGGATCACCAACCGCACCAAGCGCATCCGCATCGCCGACGAGGTCGATGCCGGGCTGCTGCGCGAGCAGCTCGACCACGCCCGCAGCCTGCGGCTCAGCAAGGGCGAAGTGACCTGGCTGCGCGGCAACGTGTTCCGCGGCCAGGGGCGGATCCTGGGCCCCGAATTCGTCGCGTGGTTCGAGGGCTTCCAGTTGCCGGACTACGAGCTCGCGGTCCATGACGGCCAGTACGAGCTGACCTTCCACGGTCCCTGGATCGAGACCACGATGTGGGAGGTCCCGGCGCTCGCGATCCTCAACGAACTCCGTGCGCGCGCGGTGCTGCGCGGCCTCGGCAAGCTCGACCTGCAGGTGCTCTACGCGCGCGCCATGACCCGGGTCTGGGAGAAGATCCAGCGGCTGCAGCGGTTGCCGGACCTGTCGGTGGCGGATTTCGGCACGCGGCGGCGCCACGGCTTCCTGTGGCAGGATTGGTGCGTTCAGGCGATGGCCGAGGGACTTGGCCCCGCATTCCTGGGCACCTCGAATTGCCTGATCGCGGCGCGGCAGGAGGTCGAGCCCGTGGGCACCAACGCCCACGAATTGCCGATGGTCTACGCGGCGCTCGCCGAGGACGATGCGGCGCTGGCCGCCGCGCCCTACGCGGTGCTGGCCGACTGGCAGGAGGATTACGACGGCAACCTGCGGGTCATCCTGCCCGACACCTACGGCACCACCGGCTTCCTGGCGAACGCCCCGGACTGGGTGAGCGACTGGACCGGGATCCGCATCGATTCGAAGGACCCGATCGCGGGCGGCGAGGAGGTGATCCGGTTCTGGCGAGAGCGCGCCTACGATCCCGCGGACAAACTCGCGATCTTCTCCGACGGCCTCGACATCGACGAGATCGAGCGCATCCACGCCCATTTCCACGGGCGCATGCGCATCGGCTACGGCTGGGGCACCCTGCTCACCAACGATTTCCGCGGCCTCCTGCCGGACGGCAAACTCGATCCGGTCTCGGTGGTCTGCAAGGTCGTGGAGGCGAACGGCCGCCCCACCGTCAAGCTGTCCGACAACCCCACCAAGGCGCAGGGACCGGAGGACGAGATCGCCCGCTACCGCCGGGTGTTTGGGGTCGGCGAGCAGGACGCGCTGCCGGTGCTGGTGTGAGGGACGCCCGGCTTCGCCACCCCGGCCGATGAACCGCACCCTTTCCCGGACGCCGGGCCTGTCAGGGGACGGTGATCCGGGACCCAGCACGCAGAGCGCCGTGCCGGGGCACCGTCGCTGAACCCCACGGATGCTGCGCGTCGTCGTGCGCCGGGTCCCGGGGCACAGTCCGCTCATGCGCCTCGCGCGCAGGGACAGGCGGGGCCTGCGCGGAGATACGAAACGTTCCCCCCTGACGGACCCGAACTTTATTCAGTATCGTGTCGACCAACAGGGCCGCCGTCTGCGGACGCCCCCAAGGGAGAACGCCATGACCTTCAATCGCCGCGCGCTCATCGGCGCCGCAAGCCTCGCCCTGGCGGCGCCGGCCGTGCAAAGGGTGCAGGCCGCCGATGCCGTCGACCCCGCGAAGAGGCCGGCCGCCAAGGCGCCGCCGCCCGTTACGAAAATCCTCGCGCAGTGGATCCTGGCCTCGTCCTACGACACCCTGCCCGAAACGGTCCGCCGTGAGGGCGTGCGCAGCTTCCTCAACTGGGTCGGCGTGGCGATCGGCGGCTCGCACCACGAGACCGTGGACGTTGCGGTCTCGGCGCTGCAGCCGTTCTCGGGGCCGCCGCAGGCCGGGCTGTTCGGCCGGTCGGAGCGGTTCGACATCATGAACGCCGCCTTCCTGAGCGGCGTGGCGAGCCACATCTTCGACTTTGACGACACCCACCTCAAGACGATCATCCATCCGGCCGGGCCGGTCGCGTCGGCGATCCTGGCCTATGCCCAGATGAAGCCGGTCTCGGGCAAGGACTTCCTCGATGCACTGGTGGTCGGAATCGAGACCGAGTGCCGGATCGGCAACGCGGTCTACCCGAACCACTACGATGCCGGCTGGCACATCACGGGCACCTGCGGGCCGTTCGGCGCCGCTGCGGCAGTCGGCAAGCTGATGGGGCTGACCGAGCAGCAGATGGTCTACGCGCTGGGGCTCGCCGCCTCGCAGCCGGTGGGCCTGCGCGAATCGTTCGGCTCGATGAACAAGAGCTTCAACCCGGGCCGGGCGGCCTCGAACGGCCTGTTCGCGGCGATCCTGGCCGCGAAGGGCTTCACGTCGTCGGACGGCATGATCGAGGCCAAGCGCGGCTGGGCCAACACCATCTCGACAAAGCAGGACTGGTCCGAGATCATCGACGGCCTCGGCACCCGCTACGAGGCCCTGCTCAACACCTACAAGCCGTTCGCCTGCGGGATCGTCATGCACCCGACGATCGATGCCGGCGTGCAGATCCGCGATCAGGACCACGTCCGGCCGGAGGACATCGCCCGGGTCGACCTCAAGGTCCACCCGCTGGTGCTCGAGCTGACCGGCAAGACCGCGCCGAAGACCGGCCTGGAGGGCAAGTTCAGCATCTACCACGCGACCGCGATCGCCCTCGTGGAGGGCGCGGGCGGCGAGAAGCAGTTCAGCGACAGGGCCGTGAACGACCCGCGCGTCGTGGCTCTGCGCCAGAAGGTGGTGCCGGTGATCACCCCGGGCATCGACGCCGTGCAGGTCGACATGACCGTGACGCTGAACGACGGGCGCAGCTTCCACCGCCGGATCGAGCACGCGATCGGCAGCGTCGAGACGCCGATGTCGGACGCGCAGCTGGAGGCGAAGTTCACCGACCTCGCCGCCGGGATCCTGCCGGACGCCCAGGCCAAGCGGGTGATGCAGATGTGCTGGTCGCTCCCCGAATTGAAGGACGTGGGGGAGGTGGCCCGGGCCGGGGTCCAGGGGGCGTAACCGGAGCGCGCGCAACTCTGGGTAACGGATCCGCGAGCCGCGCGGGATCGTTTTCGGACCCCGTGCCGTTCCCATGCCGCGAGGCCCCGCGACCCCGGCGGGCGCCCGCCTGTCGCGTTCGGGGTGTGGATCGCAGCATGGGAACGAGAAGCCCGGTCGGGGCGCAGCCTGAGCGCGCGCTGGTTGCGCCGCGCCCCACGCGCGTCACCGCGGCCGAGACCCCGCGGTCCGCGATGGCCTCGCCGATCCTGGTCGGGGCCACCATCGTGGCGGTGCTGTATTTCGGCCGCGAGATCTTCATCCCGATCGCGATCGCGCTGCTCCTGTCCTTCGTGCTGACGCCGCTGGTGAACCGCCTGCGGCGCCTGCGCCTGCCGCGGCTGGTGGCGGTGGGCGTGAGCGTGTTTCTGACGCTCGGCATCGTGGCCGCCCTGGCGACGCTGATCGGCATCCAGGCGGCCGACCTCGCCGGCGACATCCCGCGCTACCGCACCACCATCGAGCGCAAGATCGAGGGCCTGCGCGCCTCGCCGGTGGGCCATATCACCGATTACGTCGCCAATATCGGCCGGGCGCTCCATGCCGGCGGCAAGGAGGCGGAGGCGGGCAAGGAGCCCGCGAAGGCGCCGGCCGGTCGGAGCCCGCGCGCCGCGCCCCGCCGGCCTCCGGGGGCCGGCGCAGGGATCGGCACTGGACCAGGCCGGGCCCGGCCAAAAGCCCGTCCTGGTCGAGGTGGCCTCGACCCAGCCGGGGCCGCTCGAGACGCTCGGCACCCTGCTGTCGCCGGTGCTGCAGCCGCTGGCCACGGTGGGCATCGTCTTCGTGGTGCTGCTGTTCGTCCTGATGCAGCGCGAGGACCTGCGCGACCGCATGATCCGGCTCGCGGGCTCCAGCGACCTGCACCGCACCACCGGGGCGATCGACGACGCGGCCGGGCGCCTCAGCCGCTACTTCGTGGTGCAGCTCGCCCTCAACACCGCCTTCGGGGTCGTGATCGGGATCGGCCTCTACGTCATCGGCGTGCCGAACCCGGTGCTGTGGGCGATCTTCGCGGCGCTGATGCGGTTCGTGCCCTACATCGGCGCGTTCCTGTCGGCGATCCTGCCGATCACGCTCGCCGCCGCGGTCGATCCCGGCTGGAACATGATGATCGCGGTGACGATCCTGTTCCTCATCCTGGAGCCGCTGACCGGCCAGGTGTTCGAGCCGATCGTCTACGGCCAGTCCACCGGGCTCTCGCCGCTCGCGGTGCTGGTCTCGGCCCTGTTCTGGACCTGGCTGTGGGGGCCCGTGGGCCTGCTGCTGTCGACGCCGCTCACCGTCTGCCTGGTGGTGCTGGGACGGCACGTCGAACATCTCGAATTCCTGGACGTGCTGTTCGGCGACCGGCCGGCGCTCACGCCCGTGCAGAATTTCTACCAGCGCATCCTGGCCGGCGATTCTGAGGAGGTGCTGGGCCATGCCGAGCTGATCCTGCAGCAATGCTCGCTCTCGTCCTACTACGACGAGGTGGTGCTCAAGGCGCTCGAACTCGCCGCCCGCGACGCGGCGCGGGGCGTGCTGACCGCCCAGCAGAAGGGCGCGATGCGCACCGCCCTGGGCGAGCTGATCGCCGACCTGTCCGAGCGCGGCGACGCCACCGCCGAAAGCACGGGGGAGGGTGGCGAGCACGCCTGCAGCCCGATGCCGGTCGGCCCGGCCCCGGATGCGCTGCCGGAAGCCTGGACCCGCGCGGGCGCGGTGCTCTGCATCTCCGGACGCGGCTTCCTCGACGGCGCGGCGGCCGCGATCCTGGCCCAGATCCTGGAGAAGCGCGGGATCGGCGTCCGCACCGTGCCGTTCTCAGACGCCGCCACGGCGCGGATCGGACGGTTCGAGCCGGGCCCGGCCCGGATGGCCTGCGTCGTCTCGCTGGCGCTGAACGGCGAGCCGACGCACCTGCGCCGGCTGGTCGGGCGGCTGCAGGCGCGGATGCCCGGCGTACCGGTCCTGCTCGGCTTGTGGCTGGCCCAGAACGGCCAGTCGGACCGGGTGGCGCGCGTGCCGGACGGCTCCACCGAGGCGTCCGGACAGGTCGCGTCCTTGCGCGAGGCGCTCGAGGCGGTGCTGGCCGCCGTGCAGGCGGATATCGCGGGCACGGCAGCGCCCGCGGCCGGCGCCGAGGCGCGGTTGCCGGAACCCGCGGAGGCGTGAGGCTTGAAGCGGAGGAGCTTACGGCCAAGGAGCTTGGGGCGAAGGGGCTTGGGGCGAAGGGCTTGACGGCCGGGGCCCGGCCCCGGTTTCGTCGCGCGCCGGGCAGGTCCCTATCGGGCCTCGGGCAGAGCAGGGGGCAGGGCCGATGAGCGTCGTCGAACTCGGACGGTTCATGGACGATCTCGCGGAGGCGTCCGGCCAGGCGATCCTGCCGTTCTTCCGCGCCGCGTTCGGCCTCGACGACAAGGCGCGGGGCGGCGCACCGTTCGATCCGGTCACCGAGGCCGACCGCGCAGCCGAGACCGTGCTCCGCCGGATGATCGCCCAGACCTTCCCGGGCCACGGCATCCTGGGCGAAGAGTTCGGCTCCGAGCGCACCGACGCCGAGTGCGTCTGGGTGCTCGACCCGATCGACGGGACCCGCGCCTTCATCGCCGGCCTGCCGACCTGGGGCACGCTGATCGGGCTCACGCGTAACGGCGTGCCGGTGCGCGGGCTGATGCACCAGCCCTATCTCGGCGAGCGCTTCACCGGCGACGGCCGCAACGCCTGCCTGCGCGGCCCCGCCGGCGAGCGCACCCTGCGCGGCCGCCGCTGCGGAGAACTCAGCCAGGCCATCCTGGCCACCACCGACCCGCGCCTGTTCGCGGGCGGCGAGGAGGCCGACCGCTTCCGCGATCTGGAGGGCCGCGTGCGGATGTCCCGCTACGGCACCGATTGCTACGCCTACTGCATGCTCGCCGCCGGCCAGATCGACCTCGTGGTCGAGGCCGGCCTGAAGCCCTACGACATCGTCGCGCTGATCCCGATCGTCGAGGGCGCGGGCGGACGCGTCACAGCCTGGGACGGCGGCTCGGCCGCAGGCGGCGGGCGCGTCGTGGCGGCGGCCGACCCACGCCTCCACGAGGCCGCGCTGAGGGTGCTGAACCCGTGACGCAGCGCCGTTCCGCGGAGGACCGCGACCGTGGGAGCCGGTCCGCGTGCTGTTGAACGCGCTCGTCCTGATGGCGGCCCTCGTGCCGGCGCTCGTGCCGGCCGTGGAGGATCGCGCGGCCGCGCTGCTGGCCGCCGCGCCGCCGATGGCCGCGGCACCGGCCGAGGCCGCCCCGCCGCGCTTCGATCCCGCCACCCGGTCGGTATCCAACTGGCACGCGCAGGCCGGCGACAACCTGCTGCCGCGGTCCCTGGCGCTGACGGCCCGGCTCGCAGAGAACCCGCCCTACGTCGCCCGCTGCGTCCGGCTCAACAACGGCTGGTGCATCAAGTCCGCCCGCTGGTCGGGGGAGATCGGGGCCGATACCGAGGGCCACACCGCCTTCGCCACGATGGCGGACGGGGCAGACGCCGCCGCGAGCCTGCTGCGCCGCTACGTCCGCGATTACAACCGGCACAACGCCCTCGCCATCGTGCGCCGCTGGGCGCCTTCCGAGTGCCGGGTCGCGATGCCGAGTCGGACGGGCAGGGGGGTCGCGACCGGGGTCGCCACGCCGGCGGTCTCGGCGACCCTGGCACCCCGGGGACTAGGCCGGACCCTGCGTGCCCGGTTCCTGGCCTCCCACCGGCCGGGCGGCGTGGCCCGGGGCCGGGCCAAGGCCCTGCGGGTGCAGCCCTGGTCGCCGCTCGCCCGGATGGCGGGAAGGCCGGCGCTCGGCTGCCCGCCCCCCGCGTGTCCCGGGTCGCAACGCTCCAGCCGGTGCCCGACATCGCCGCCGGCATCGCGTCCCCGACGGTACCGGCGCTTGCCCGCGGCGCCGCGGATCCGGCCGCGCTCCTCGACCGCAAGGTCCCGAGCCCGGACCGGATGGTCGCGGAATCGGCGCTCCTGCCCGCCATCGCCTCCGGGCTGCCCCTGCTCGACCTGCGCCTGCCGGCTCCGCTCTGCACGGGCGACGAGGTTCGGATCCAGGCCTATGCCGCGAAGATCAGCGGCAGCGTCGGGCTGAAGCCGACCGACGACCTCGACCTGTTCGGGCCGGACGGCGAGCCGCGACCGAATCTGGGGCCGGTGATGCTGGCGATGTCGGCCGTGGAACTCGGCACGCTCCGGGCAGGTCCCGACCTGGTCAACGCGGCCATCGCCCGTCTGAAGCCGGTCACGCCCGCCGCCAACGCGACGACACCGTAACCGCAAGCCTTGCGGTTCGGCTGCAATCGCGCCACCTGTGCGCGGCCAGTTTCCCTCGATCACGAGCCCGCCCGTGCCCCTGACCGACCTTGCCGCACGCGCCGGCTCGGCCGTCAAAGCCTTCGCCGAAGCCTCGCACGACCTGCTGATCCAGCCGACCTTGCGGCTCGGGGTCACCGGGCTCGCGCGGTCCGGCAAGACCGTGTTCACCACGGCGCTGATCCACCACCTCGTGGAGGCGCACGCGCTGCCGGCGTTCGCGCCCGCGCAGGAGGGCCGCCTCCGTCGCGCCCGGCTGGTGCCGCAGCCCGACGACGACGTGCCGCGCTTCCCCTACGAGGAGCATTTCGGCACCCTCACGGAGGCCCGGCGCTGGCCGCGCTCCACCGACAGGATCAGCCAGTTCCGCCTGGAGATCGCCTACGAGCGCGCCGCAGGCTGGCGCAGCGGGCCGGCGACCCTGATGCTCGACGTGGTCGATTACCCCGGCGAATGGCTGCTCGACCTCGCGCTGATCGAGACCGGCTACACCGCCTGGTCCCGGGCCACGATCAACGGCACCCGCCGGCCGGGCCGGACCGCGGTGGCGGCGCCGTGGCTCGAGGCGCTCAAGGGCTTCGATCCGCACGGCCCCCTCGACGAAGTCGCGGCCGAGCGCGCCAGCGACGCGTTCAAGGCTTATCTGGCGGCCCTGCGCGCCGGCCCGGAATCGGTCGCCACGACGCCGCCGGGGCGCTTCCTGATGCCCGGCGACCTCGCGGGCTCGCCGGCGCTGACCTTCGCGCCGCTCGATAATCTCACCGGCAGCATCCCCCCGGACAGCCTGGCCGGGCTGATGGAGCGGCGCTTCGAAGCCTACAAGGCCAAGGTCGTCACCCCGTTCTTCCGCGACCATTTCCAGCGGGTCGACCGGCAGATCGTGCTGGTGGACGTGCTCGCCGCCGTCGATGCCGGGGCCACCGCCCTGGCGGAGCTGGAGGAGGCGCTGGACGCGGTGCTGCTCAGCCTCAACATCGGGCGCAACACGGTGCTGTCGAAGCTGTTCGCGCCCCGAGCCGACCGGGTTCTGTTCGCCGCCACCAAGGCCGACCACCTCCACCAGACCAGCCACGACCGGCTCGACGCGCTGCTGCGCCTGCTGGTTTCCCGCTCCATGCGGCGGACCGAGGCCGCGGGCGCCCGGGTCGGCACCGTGGCGCTCGCCTCCGTGCGCGCCACCCGCGAGACCACGGTTCATGACGGCTCCGAGGTTCTCCGCGCGGTCGCGGGCACGCCCGAGGCCGGCGAGACGGTGGGCGACGAGGTCTTCGACGGCAACAGCGAGGCCGCCGTGTTCCCGGGCGAACTCCCCGCCCGCGCGGAAGCGGTGCTGGAGGGCGCCGTCGCCCCCGGGTCGCTCCGCTTCCCCCGCTTCCGCCCGCCGCTGATCCGCCCGGACGGCCTCGGCCGCGCCGGCCACCTGCCGCAGATCCGGCTGGACCGGGCGATGCAGTTTTTGATCGGTGACAGGCTCGGGTGATGATGGGGCGGGTGGGTGCCCAGGATGGCGCCGCGGTCGTGAGCCGGTCGGCGCGTATTTCGATCGCCCTGGGCGGCGCGCGCGACCGATGGGCGGGTCCGCGTTCGCGCGCATGTCGCCGGGCTCATACGGCGTCGGGCACGATGCAGGTCCCCTCTCCCGTACGGGAGATGGGGCACGTCGCGGCCAGCACCAAACGATGTGCGAACAGCGTCCTTGCCGAAGGGGCAAACCCTAAAACAATCCGCCCCCTCAGGAGGCCGTAAGCCATGTCCTCAGGCCAGAAACCCCGAGCCTTCCGGATCAATCCCGAGCCGCCGCCGGGGCCGGGCGTGGCCACGATGCCGCTCGCGCCCCGGCCGGAACAGGCCCGGATCTTCGAGGAGCCGTTCGAGATCGTCGACGCGGCCGACGGCGTCGCGGTGCCGGTTGCGCCGCGCCGGGGCTCGCCCTGGGGGGCGCTGTTCCTGACCGCGGCGGGGGGATTGGTCTCGCTGGGGATCGGCCTGTCGATCGAGCGGATGATCGCAGACCTGTTCCAGGCCGCGCCCTGGCTCGGCTGGGTGGCGCTCGCCCTGCTCGGGCTGGCCGGTCTGGCGCTCCTGGCGATCGTCGTCCGGGAGCTGGCCGGCCTGCGGCGCGAGCGGAAGATCGAGCGCCTGCGCCAATCGGCCATCGACGCGCTCGGCAGCCGCGACCATACCGGCGCGCAGGCGGTGGTGCAGGCGCTCTCGACCTTTTACGCCGATCGCGAATCCCTGGCGCCCGGCCGCGCCCGGATCGACGCCGCCGCCGACGCGATCCTCGACGTGGACGACCGGATCGGGCTGGCCGAGCACGAGTTGCTGGCGGGTCTCGACCGGCAGGCGCGTAACGCCATCGCGGCGGCGGCCAAGCAGGTCTCGGCGGTCACGGCGCTGAGCCCGCGGGCGATCGTCGACGTGGCGTTCGTAGTCTTCGCCGCCGTGCGGCTGCTGCGCCGGATCGCCGCCATCTACGGCGGACGCCCGGGATTCCTGGGCTTCCTACGGCTGGCGCGGGCGGCGGTCGCGCATCTCACCATCACGGGCGGGATGGCGGTGGGCGAGAGCGTGATGCAGCAGGTACTGGGGCTCGGGATCGCGGCCCGGGTCTCGGCCAAGCTGGGGGAGGGCGTGCTGAACGGGCTGATGACCGCCCGGTTCGGGCTGGCCGCCCTCAACGTCTGCCGGCCGCTGCCGTTCGTGCGCGAAGCGCCGCCGCGCCTGGCCGACGTAGCGGGCGAATTGCTGCGCTCGGCAGAGCCCGAATCGAAATAGGCCGACGCGGCTACTTCGCGGCGGCCGTGGCGGCGCGGCGGTTGGCGATGCGCGTGAACATGTTGCCGGTGTAGTCGGCCACCTTCGGCTTTTCGACTTCGCCGACCTTCGCCTCGAACGCCTCGATGCGCTTCAGGAGCGCGGCGTCGTTGAACAGCGAGCTGTTGAAGTTGATGTGGGCCCGCTGCCCGAGGGCGGCCTGGACCACGTCGAGTCGTTCCAGAAGCTCTTTACGCGTCACGGTGCTCTCCAGGGGCGCCTTCGGGGCGAAGGTCCGCCCAAGCCGACACTGGAGGCCGCGAGGGTAAATGGCGCGTTAACGCGCCGCGCAGCGCCTACAGCCCTTTCATGAACCCGGCGAGCCGCATCAGCCCCTCGGGCCACGGCCCGTGGCCGCTCGCGACGTTGATGTGCCCCGATTCGCCGGCATCGACCGTGAGGGAACCCCAGGCATGGGCGAAGTCGTCGGCGCGCGCGTAGGTGCAATACGGGTCGGTGCGGCTCGCGACCAGGAGCGACGGGAAGGGCAGGGGGTCCCGGGGTACCGGCGCGAAGGTGCGCACGGAATCGGGCAGGTCGGGCGCCTCCTCGACGTCCGGGCAGGCCACGAACAGGGCGCCGCGCACGATTCCCGGCGCGAAACGCGGCGCCGCCTCGACGCAGGCCACGACCCCGAGGCTGTGGGCGATCAGGATCACCGGACGGGTCGCGGCCGCGACGGCCTCGGCGATCCGTCCGCACCAGGCCTCCGGGGTCGGCGCGTGCCAATCGTCCTGGGCGACCACGCGGGCGGTGGCGAGCCGGCCGGCCCAGCGGGCCTGCCAATGGTCCTCGTCGGAGCCTCCGAGCCCCGGGACGATGAGGATGTCGCAATCGGCCGTCTTCATGCCGGCTGCCTAGCGCATGATGCGGGAAAGTGAAATCCGGATCTCCGAGATCATCATGCCCGAACAAGGCGCTAGCCCGGTCCGGCGACGCCGCCGAGATCCGCCGTCACTCCGCCGCGATGGCGGCCCGGGCCGGGTCGGTGATGTGGCGGGCGATCTGCGTGGAGGCGTGGTTCTTCGCCTTGGCCTCGATCTCGAAATCGGCCCAGACGAGGTGGCGGGCGACGAGGTCGTTCACGGCCCGGTTCCACATCATGTCGGAATGGGCGGCGAGATCCCGGACCGCGTGGCCGGCCGCGCGCAAAGCCGGGAAATCGGGCAGGGCGTCCGGGTCGCAATCGGCCGAGACCGCTTCGCGCGAGACGCTGATATGTGCCAGCGGCCGCACCCCGCGCCAGGAGTCCCGCACCCGGGCGATCCGGGGATCGTCGGGTTCGAGATATTCGCCGCCGCTCTGCACCCAGTGATGGTGCAGGTCGAGCACCACCGGCACGACGTCGGCGAGTTGCAGCACCGCCTCGACCCCGAAGACGTTCTCGTCGTTCTCGACGGTGAGGAGGTCGCGCGCCACCTGGCTGGCCCGGGGCAGGGTCTCGCGGAAGCCCGCGACGCCCGGGTCGCCGGCCCCGACATGGATGTTGATGTGGGCGCCGTGGGGATGCCAGCCGCCCCCGTAGCCCATGCGGTCGAAGATCTCGGCGTGATAGTCGAGTTCCGACAGGCCGTTGGCGATGGCCGCCGGGTTGCGGCTCGCCAGCAGGCAGAACGGGCCCGGGTGGAAGCTCAGGCGCACGCCGAGCCGGCGCGCCAGCGCCCCGGCCTCCGCCAGCCCCCGCTGGACCAGGGCCTCCATTTCGGGCTCCGCGTAGATCGCCCGGGCGATCGCGTGGGTGTAGCCCGGCAGGACGTTGCTCGCCATCCGCAGCAGGCGCTCGATCGGCGGCCGGGCCCCGACCCAGGCGATCTGGCGGGCCAGCGCATCCAGATTGTGGGCGACGAGCCCGGCGAGCTTCGCCCGCCGGGCGGCGGGCTCCAGCTTGGTGAGATGCGCCATGGTCACGCTGGTCAGGTTCATGTGGAGCGTGGCCTCGCGCTCCGCCTTGAGGGTGGCATGGGTGCCGGGCGGCTCGTCCAGGACGAACTTGCAGCAGAATCCGAGGCGTGGCTGATCGCGCATAGGATGCACAACGCGCGTCGCAGCCGCGCGTGCCCGAAAACGCGTGCGGAACGGCCGCGCTTCGCCGACGTTTGAGCCTTCGAGCGCGGCAGTTCCGCGCGGAACGTCCGTCTCGTACAGCCATGCGCGCGTCGCCTCCCCGCCCGGGTCCGGAGCCGGATACCGGCTCGGTCCTCTGGATCCTGATGCTGGGCTCGGCCCTGGTGGCGCTCGCTGCGACGCCGGCCCGGCGCCGCACGCAGGCCCTGTCCGAGACCCCGGAGCCGCAGGCCGAACCGCTGCACGTCGACCCGGCCCCACCTGTGCGCAACACGGCGATCAATGTCGGCGCACGCTCGATCGTGGGCCGCGCCGCGCAGCTCACGGCGGCGACCCAGCCCGAGCGTGGACGCGCCGCCGACAGCCCCGCCGAGATGACGGGCGCCGGCTGGAAGGACATCGCGGTCCGGGTCTACCTGGAGTTCAACAAGGACCGGGTGCTGGCCGTGGCCGCCGGGGTGACCTTCTACACCCTGCTGTCGCTGTTCCCGGCGATCGCGGCGCTGGTCACCTGCTACGGCCTGTTCGCGGACGTCAACGCGATCAACGAGCACCTTGCGCAGCTGCACGCCGTACTGCCGACCGGCGCGGTGGAGCTGATCGGCGACCAGATCAAGCGCATCGCCGCCAAGGGCAGCAGCTCCCTCAGCGTCACGTTCTTCACCAGCCTGCTGCTGTCGCTCTGGAGCGCCAACGCCGCCATGAAGGCGATGTTCGATGCCCTGAACGTGGTCTACGAGGAGGAGGAGAAGCGCAACTTCCTGTGGCTCAACATCCGCTCGCTGACCTTCACGGTGGGCGCGCTGCTGTTCATCATCATCGCGCTCAACGCGATCGTGGTGGTTCCGATCGTGCTGAACTTCCTCGGCCTCGGCTCGGGCGCCTGGCTGCTCGCGGCCCTGCGCTGGCCGGCGGTGCTGCTGGTGCTGCTCGCCGGGCTCTCGGTGCTCTACCGCTTCGGCCCGAGCCGGGAACACGCCCGCTGGCGCTGGGTCGGCGTCGGCAGCGTGGTGGCGGGGCTGCTCTGGCTGATCGCGTCCCTGCTGTTCTCCTGGTACGTCGCCAGCTTCGGCACCTACAACGAGACCTACGGCTCGCTAGGGGCGGTGATCGGCTTCATGACCTGGATCTGGATCTCGTCGACCATCGTGCTGCTCGGCGGCGAGATCAACGCCGAGCTCGAGCACCAGACCGGCCGCGACACCACCACGGGGGCGCCCCTGCCGCTCGGACACCGCCGGGCCCGGATGGCCGACACCGTGGGGGCGGCGGCGTAGGACGCGGCCGTAAAGCGGGACCATGAGCGACAGGTTGCCGCCGGTGCAGGCGTTTTCGGGGTGGCAGGACTGCCGGGCCCCGGGCACGATGCCTATATCGCCCGTCGAACAGGGAGATCTTCATGGCCGATACCGCGACGACCAGCCCGGAGGCCCGCAGCGAGGCCGAGTGGCGGGCGACGCTCACGCCCGAGCAGTACCGGGTGCTGCGCGAGCACGGCACCGAGCGCGCCGGCACGAGCTGCCTGCTGGCCGAGAAGCGGCCCGGCACGTTCACTTGCGTCGGGTGCGGACAGCCGCTGTTCGAGCAGGGCACCAAGTTCGAGTCCGGCAGCGGCTGGCCGAGCTTCTTCGAGCCGCTGGAGGGCGCCGTCGAAACCACCGTGGACCGCAGCCACTGGATGGTCCGGACCGAGGTTCATTGCGCCCGCTGCAAGGGCCATCTCGGCCACGTCTTCGACGACGGCCCCGCCCCCACGGGCCTGCGCTACTGCATGAACGGCGCCGCCATGACCTTCGAGCCGGCGGCCTGAGCCGGGCCGGCCCGGGATTAACCTGGGTTGGAAAATCCATACCGAAAGACGGGATATCGGGGACAGGCCCGGAATTGGGGGAATCGCAACCCCATTCCGGACTTGATTTCGTCGTGTTTTTGCTTAGCGCTTAACCGTCTCATGTTGTCGCCGTCCGGTATTGGCGATGGATGCGGTTGAGAGAGAGCCAATACGGCGTTGCGGCTGAGCTTTTACGCCGTGCCGGCCGGCTCGACTTACCAGATCCATCCGGGCCGGCGGCCCTGAGGGCAGTCCGCCGGATCGGCGCACCGCCGACGAAGCGGGAGGGGTTTTGAGTTCATGAGCACCATTCGCCGATTCCTGGTCGCGCCATCCCTGGTCCGCCTGATCCGCAAGGAACGGGGCGGCGCCCGGATCACCGAGGGCCACTTCGTCGCCCAGGGCGGCCGCAGCTCCTACGTGCGCGTCGATGGCCAGATCTGCCAGCTGGTGCTGGTGAACAAGGGCGCCGACGGCATCCCGGCCGAGGAGCGGACCGACGTGCCGCGCGCCCACGGCGACGCGCTGCTGGATGTCTGCCCCGGCAAGGCCGCCTACGACCGCACCGTGCTGACGCTCGGCGGGCGCGAGGTCACGATCGACCGGTACGTCACGCCGGGCAATCTCGACCTGATCAGCGTCGCCTTCGACAATGACGGCGACGCGGGTGCCTTCCAGACCCCGAACTGGTTCGGACGCGAGGTCAGCAGCGAGCCGGCCTACGAGCGCCAGGCTCTGGCCATCCAGGGCGTGCCGGCCGGCGAGGAGGTGCCGCTGAGCAACGCGGCGCTCGACGCCGTGCTCGATATGATCGAGCCGCGTTTCGGCTTCGGCCGCTACGGCAGCAACGCGCGCGGCAGCGAGACGTCGGACGACGGCGCGATGAGCGCCATGCGCCGCATCGTGACGCCTGCGGCCGCCGCACCGGCGGCACCGCCCGCCTGCACCGGCGCCGGCGCCGGCCCCCGAAGCCGTCGAGCCGCCGCCCGCACCCCCTGCCCGTCGCCGAGGCTCTGCCGCCGGAGCCCGAGCATCAGCCCGAGCCGGCCCCGGAGCCCGTCGCGCCCCGGCGCCGACCGCCCACGAAACCGCCCCGGCCCCGGCCGCCGCCCACGACGGCATCCACAGCGACGCGCGCATCGACGACGTGATCGAGAGCCTGTCGCAGGCGCTCGGCGCCGCGATCCATCAGCATCCCGAGCCGACCGCCGAGCCCAAGGACGCGAAGGCCGACGAGTCGGCAGGCGTGTTCGAGCGCTGGACCGTGCGCCCCCGCCGGACGCAGCAGCAGACCTGATCGACCGATCCATCGAGAAGGCCGCGGGGGCAGGGCGCCACCGCGGCCTTTTTGCTGCGCACCGTGGAGCCACATGAGGCTTCCACGTGACGGGCCCTGCGCGGCCCCCTCCGTCATCGCAAGCGGAGCGAACCAAACCCCGTGCGGCACGCGCGCTCAGAATGGGGCAAACCCGGGCCGCTTGGCTGGGCTCGCCGCAACGGAGCCGGCAGAGCGGCGCTCCGCCCTTGACAATGTTCCTATTTTGTGCTCATTAGCCGTCACCTGTCCTTCGGCGGTGTGGGGGTGACTCCACGGCGCTCCTCGGGGGTCCGTCCGGTGGCTGACCGGCGGGCTCGGGGATGGGGCGATGCCCGCGTCGGTGGCTCTCAGCCGCCATCGCCCCGGGCGGCGTGCCGATGCAGGGCGTGTCTCGGATACGGGCGTGAAGATCGGGCGGTAGTCTGCCCGGCGGGGTGCGGAAATGCCCCCGCGGCGACCCGGATCTGGGCGTGACCCTCAGAAACCTGCGGACCCGCCCACTACGAGGCGGATGTCGGGTGGAAGGCCACGGCGGTGATGCGGGTTCCGGGGGCGTCTCGGCTGCGATTGCGGCTTGGGCGCCATGGGCAGTGACCGCTAACACGGAGTCGCGGGGATCGGGGCGTCGCACAGACATCGCGACGAGACAGACGGCACCGGCCGGGGACCATGCCCGGCCGATGCCGCGGGTCGCCGCGGGGATCGGATCCCGCGCGTAACTTGGCCGACACCTGGGTTCCCGCGGCGTCCCGCGTCCAGCGTGAGGAGACTTCTTGGGCCATGCCCCCGGCGCACCAGGCGCGTGGGGACGAAGAGGCCTGTCGGGAGGTCGCGTGCGAACCGTCCCGATGAACCTGAGTTCGGTACGAAACCGGATCGGGTTCTACAGCAGCATCCCGGAGGAGGACCGCACCGTCAGCGACTTCCCGGCCCGGGACACCAAGTGGGCGAAGGCCAGGGCAGCCGCCGAGGCCTGCGCGGCCGAGGGAAACGTCCGGGACGACTCGGCGACGGTCTCGTCGGCCTCGTTAAGCAGGACCCAGGACCAGAGATGCTCGGCCTGGCGGATCTGGAAGTGCATGGCGAATCCACCCCGTAAGGTCCGGACCACCATGCGCCGCGAAAAGGCCTTGCGAGTTAATGGGTTGCGCCGCCAAAGTCGAATAGTCGACAAACCATCGACTTGTCCGCGCTTTCACCGCTCTTCACAGCGTGGCGTCTGCATCAGGCCTGCGACGTGACCTGGAGGGAGGGCCGACGATGGCAACTTCCACGCCCGGCAGCGTGCTGGAAGATCGGGACGGGCGCGGCGAAGGATGCCGGACAACAAAAAAAGCAAGGCCTGAGGCCTTGCTTTTCAAGCTGCAGTGGCTCGACCTTTGATTATCCTACGCATTGCCTGCGTGGCGGTCGGTTTTCCTCCCGAGACTCGGACCCTGCGCCACCTCTTGCGGGCGTCGCAAACATCACGCGCCGCTTATAGGAACAACAATTCGTGTTGTCACCGGGTGTGCGAGAAAAATCTGCGCTTTCTTGCCGGCAAATGGGCAGTTCGATTCCTATTGCGGCACCGCGCCCGGTCGGCCTGCCCTCCGGCGGCGCGGCCGGATTACGCGCTCTGTCGGCCGACGGTGCTTGTAATTTGCGTCCCCGGCGTGTTGTGTGCCCGGGCGCCTCGGTGCCTCCCGGCCGGATCCAGGCCGAACTCCCCGAAGACAAGCCTCCGAAAACATGCGTCTGTCTCGCTACTTCATGCCGACCTTGCGCGAGACGCCCAAGGAAGCCGAGATCGTCTCCCACCGTCTGATGCTGCGCGCCGGTTTGGTGCGCCAGGAATCGGCCGGCATCTACGCGTGGCTGCCGCTCGGCCTGCGGGTGCTGGAGCGCGTCTGCGCGGTGATCCGCCGGGAACAGGATCGCTCCGGCGCCATCGAGATCCTGATGCCGACCGTGCAATCGGCCGAGCTGTGGCGGGAATCCGGGCGCTACGACGCCTACGGCAAGGAGATGCTGCGCCTGAAGGACCGGCACGACCGCGAGATGCTCTACGGCCCGACCGCCGAGGAGATGGTCACGGAGATCTTCCGGGCCAGCGTGCGCTCCTACAAGGACCTGCCCAAGAACCTCTACCAGATCTCGTGGAAGTTCCGCGACGAGGTGCGGCCGCGCTTCGGCACGATGCGCTCCCGCGAGTTCCTGATGAAGGACGCCTACTCGTTCGACTTCGACCAGGCGGGGGCGCGCCACGCCTACAACCGCATGTTCGTGGCCTACCTGCGCACCTTCGCGGGGCTCGGCCTCCGGGCGATCCCGATGCGCGCCGATACCGGCCCGATCGGCGGCGACCTGTCCCACGAGTTCATCATCCTGGCCAAGACCGGCGAGAGCGAGGTGTTCTGCGACCGGGCCTACCTCGATTTCGAGACCCCGCCCGAGACCGTGGACTTCGACGACGTCGCGAGCCTGCAGGGCATCGTCGACGCCTGGACCTCCCATTACGCCGCCACGGACGAGATCCACGAGCCGGAGGCCTTCGCGGAGGTGCCGGAGGCCGACCGCCTCGCCGCCCGGGGCATCGAGGTCGGGCACATCTTCTATTTCGGCACCAAGTATTCCGAGCCGATGGGTGCCAAGGTCACCGGGCCCGACGGGATCGAGCGGCCGGTCCACATGGGCTCCTACGGCATCGGGCCGAGCCGGCTGGTGGCTGCGATCATCGAGGCCAGCCACGACGAGGCCGGCATCATCTGGCCGGACTCGGTCGCCCCCTTCGATGTGGCCCTGATCAACCTCAAGGTCGGCGATTCCGGCACCGACGCCGCCTGCGCGCAGATCCAGGCGGACCTCGAGGCGGCCGGCCTGTCGGTGCTGTACGACGACCGCGACGAGCGGCCGGGCGCGAAATTCGCCACCGCGGACCTGATCGGCCTGCCCTGGCAGGTGATCGTCGGGCCGAAGGGCCTGGCCGAGGGCAAGGTCGAGCTGAAGCGGCGCGCCGGCGGCGAGCGCGAGAGCCTCGCGACCGTCGACCTGCTGGCCCGCATCCGCCGCGTCTGAGCCGGCAAAGGGCGCCAGCGCGGCGGCCGGCCAAATTGCCGGCGGCAATTCTGCTTCAATCCGTGTTTAGGCATCATTTTCGCCACTTGAGCGGCGACAACGCAGCCAATGGTGCTTAGGGCTAGGCCGATGACTGGAGCAGCGGCGATCGACCGGGTGAGGGGCTTCGCGGCCTCCTTGCGCGAGGGGACGGCCCCCTTCGCGCCGTTCGAGTGGATCATCGCCGGCCGCTACCTGCGGGCGCGTCGCCGGGGTGGCGGCGTGTCGGTGGTGGCGTTCTTCTCCGTCCTCGGCATCGCGCTGGGCGTCGCCACCCTGATCATCGTGCTCTCGGTGATGAACGGGTTTCGCGCCGAGCTGCTCTCCAAGATCGTCGGCATCAACGGTCACCTGTTCGCCACGCCGATCGACCGCCCGTTCAACGACTGGGTCGACCTGTCGGAGCGCCTGTCGAAGGTGGCGGGCGTGCGCGCCGCAGTGCCGCTCGTGGAAGGCCAGGCCTTCGCCTCGTCGCAGTTCGGCGGCTCCGGCGTGATCGTGCGCGGCGTGCGCGCCGCCGACCTCGACGCGTTGGCCGCGGTCTCCAGCGCGATCCGCGGCGGCACGCTGGAGGGGTTCGATGACGGCACCGGCGTCCTGATCGGCCGGCGGCTCGCGGATTCCCTTGGGCTTCAAGCCGGGGACAACATCACGCTGGTCACGCCCAAGGGGTCGTCCACGCCCTTCGGCACGGCGCCCAGGACCAAGAGCTACGCGGTCAAGGCGGTGTTCGAGGTCGGCATGACCGAGTTCGATCAGACCTTCGTGTTCATGCCGCTGACCGAGGCGCAGGCGTTCTTCAACCGGGAGAGCGACGTCAGCATGATCGAGATCTACGTCGACAACCCCGATCAGGTCGGCGACATGCGCGAGCCCCTCGAGATGGCGGCCGAGCGCCCGATCCTGCTGACCGACTGGCGCCAGCGCAACCGCACCTTCTTCGGGGCGCTCGAGGTGGAGCGCAACGTGATGTTCCTGATCCTCAGCCTGATCGTGGTGGTGGCCACGCTCAACATCGTCTCGGGCCTGATCCTGCTGGTGCGCGACAAGTCGAGCGATATCGCGATCCTGCGCACCATGGGGGCGACCCCCGGCACGATCATGCGGGTGTTCCTGATCAACGGCGCACTGATCGGCCTGGTCGGGACCCTGAGCGGTCTCGGGCTCGGGGTCCTGATCACCCTGAACATCAAGCCGATCCAGCACGTGCTGTTTCCCGGGGCCTGGGACCCGACCGTGCGCTTCCTCGCCGAGATCCCGGCTCAGATGAACCCGCGGGAGATCACCGCCGTGGTGATCACCTCGCTGCTGCTGTCGCTCGCAGCGACGCTCTATCCCTCCTGGCGTGCCGCCCGGCTCGATCCGGTGCAGGCTCTGCGCTACGGCTGACGGTCCGCACCCCATGAGTGACGCAAGCGAGCCCGCCGGCAGCCCGCCGGTGCCGGCCCTGTTCTTCGCCCGCGTCGAGCGGCGCTACCGGCAGGCCGAAGGAGCCCTGGATATCCTGCGCGGGGCCGATCTCGCGATCTGGCCCGGGGAGCTGGTTGCCCTCGTCGCGCCCTCCGGGGCCGGCAAGTCGACGCTCCTGCACCTCGCCGGCCTGCTGGAGCGGCCGGACGGTGGCGAGGTCTATATCGGCGGCCGGCCCACCGCCGCGATGCCGGATACCGAGCGCACCCGCCTGCGCCGGGAGGAGATGGGCTTCGTCTACCAGTTCCACCATCTGCTACCGGAGTTCTCGGCCCTCGAGAACGTGGTGATGCCGCAGCTCATCCGCGGCCTCGGCCGTGGCGAGGCGAAGACCCGCGCCACCGAGCTGCTGAGCTTCCTCGGCCTCAAGGACCGCCTGCCGCATCGACCGGCCGAGCTGTCGGGGGGCGAGCAGCAGCGCGTCGCCATCGCCCGCGCGGTGGCCAACGGCCCGCGGCTGCTCCTGGCGGACGAGCCCACGGGCAATCTCGACCCCGGCACCGCCGGCCACGTGTTCTCGGTGCTGATGTCGCTGGTGCGGGCCTCGGGCCTCGCGGCCCTGGTCGCGACCCACAACCTGGACCTCGCCGCCCGCATGGACCGCCGGGTGACGATCCGCGACGGGCTGATCACACCGCTCGATTGACGGCGCGGCGCGCGGAATCCCGGCCCTTCGTCATCCTGAGGGACTTTGGATCCTTCATCGACAGGTGAGCTGGTAGCGCCGGGTGACGAGTTTCCCCGCCGCGTCGAGGGACAGGGTCGACGCCGTCCGGCTCTTGCGGGCCGAGCCGCCGTCGCAGCTGTCGGTGAAGACATCCCGGATGACCTGGCCCGGCGTCGCCAGCCCGCTGCCCGGATCGAGCTTGACCGCGGTGAGTGCCGTGACGCTCTCGCCCATGTTGTAGAACCCGGATTCGAGCAGCACGTCGCTGCGTCCGTCGCGATCGGCATCGACTGCGGCGGCGACGCGCTGATACTGGACGTCCTTGGGCAGGCGGAAGAAGTGCGCCTTCGCGCCGTCGCCGAGAACGACGAGGACGGGTGCCACCGCATTCGGAAACGGCTCGCTCGCCACGGGCGCCGTTCGCTGAACGAGATAGGCGCGCTCGCGTCTGCCGGGCCGCGTGAACGCACCTGCGGCCACCCCCAGCACCACGGAGTCGGGCCCCAGTTCCGTGCGCAGCGCTTGCGGAGCCTCTTCGGCCATGACCCGCGCGAGACGGGCCCGCTCGTCCGGCGCGACCGAAGGCTTGGCATCCCGGAAGCCGCGGTCCCGGTAATCCACGATGATATCCGTGGCCTGGGCGCTCTGCATCCATCCCAGCAGCATGACACTCGACAGCAGGCGGATCACCGCAACCTCCGGATCAGGATCATCGGATCAACGCTGTGTTGCTCCGGTCCGTCGTTCAAATCATGGCCTTCAGCCGCCGGAGCGAGCTTCGCCCGGATCGGTCTTGTCGACCGGCTCGTACGGTCGCGCTAAACATTGAGGAGAAGCAGATCGGACGAGAGCCCGGAGGGCCGGTGGCGGATCAATCGCGGACCAGCCTCCGTCACGATCCGGTCTCTTCGGGGATCGCGCGGGTCCGCCGGCAGCTTCGGCGCCTGGAGGCCCTCGCCGCACAGCATCGGTTGCGCAAGCGGATCGTCCGGGCCCTGCGCGGCGGAGCAGGCGGCGGCACCACCCTGCTCGTCCTGATGAAAGCCAAGATCGTCGGCTCACTGGCCGGTAAACTCGCGATCGCCGCGTTGGTCGGGCTCGGCCTCGCCTGGCCCCTCGTGGCGCTGGCGATCCTCGCGATCGTGGTGATGGTGGCATCGATCCTCAGCTGCGAGTCGACGGACCTCGACGGCTGCGATTGCATTCGGTCGAACCCGCGACGCGCACGGCTCAAGGCGCTGATCAAGCAGCGGCGCGCATGGCTCGCAGCACCGTCGGGCCCAGCACCGCGGATCCGCGATTTTAGGATGTCGCGAAGCCCCTGACGGCCGGCAACGACACGGCAGAGTTATGCCGTCCAGTCGCCCCGGGCCCTCAACGGCGGCCGGCCTCTGCGACCTTCAGGCCGGGTCCGCGCTCGTCCGCCGGAAACGCCAGCTCTTCGACGCGGTCGCAAGCGGCGATGATCGCGTCGGGGCTCTCGGCTAAGTGCGTCTTGGCCTGGGCGCAAGCGCGCGTCACCGCCGGGTCGGCCAGCAGCCTTCCCAGGACCCGGGCGGCCCGGGCCGGACGGAAGGCGTGGCGGCTCAAAGTGGTGCCCAGCGTCCGGTCCTTCAGGCGCCGCCCCTCGTCGAAATGATCGAACGCCACCGGGACGACGAGCTGCGGGATGCCCGCCGCCAGGGCCTGCGCCACCGTGCCGACGCCACCGTGATGGACCAGGGCGGCGCTGCGCGGCAGCAACGCGCTCAACGGCGCGTAGGGCAGGTGGATGATCCCGGGCGGCAGCGGCATCGGGATCTGGCCGTCCTGGGGAGCGAGCAGGACGCCGCGTCGGCCCATCCGCCGGCACACCTCCAGAGCGGTCTCGAAGAACGCGGCGCCCTGGCGCATCGCCGAGCCGTAGGTGAACACGATCGGCGCGTCGCCTTCGGCCAGGAAGGTCTCGAGTTCCGCCGGCATCGCCGGCACGTCGCCGAACCGATCGACGAGCGGGAAGCCGAGCTGCACCGCCTGGGACGGCCAGTCCGCCTGTCGCGCGGCGTACCAATCCGGGAACATCAGCAGCATGCGGGTCGGGCTGTTCCACCAATGCCGCAGCCGGGTCACCGGATCGAGGCCGAGGCGTTGACGGAGCGCGTTCAGGGGCGGCAGCGTGAACGGGCCGACCGCCACCGTGTCGGCGCCCTGGTTGAGCCAGGCCCGCAACGCCGCCGGGAGGATCCGGGGCAACGGCAGTCCCGGCAGCCGGGGCGGATCGGACCGGCTTTCGATCAGGAACGGCATCACGTGCAGAGTCGCGGCCGGGATGTCGTAGAGTTCCTGGGCGAGCCGCGCGCCCCAGGCCAGGGGCGATGCGACCACGATCTGATCGACCCCGCGCGCCCGGGTGGCTCCGAGCCAGAGGCAGGTGGTCTCGGCAACCCGCAGGGCGAAGTCGAACATCGGACGGAAGCCCCAGCGCGGATGCCAGAGTTCGGGCTGGCCGATCACGGCCTCGTAATCGGCGGCCGTGCCGAGGGGCTGGAAGTACAGACCCGCGCGCCGCGCCATCGCCTCGAACGGCGCCGGTGCGGCCAAGGTGACGCCATGCCCGCGGGCCAGGAGCATGTGGCCCAGCGCGATGAACGGCAGCACGTCGCCGTGCGTCCCGACGGCCACCAGCGCGACCTGGATCCGTTCCCCAATGTGTTGCGCGGGAATAGCCTGCTCCCTTGACCCCCCGGTCAAATACCGAACGCCCCGAAAGAGGCGGACATGGCAGCCCGCCCGATCTCCATCAAGCCACTATTTGTTTACTATGATGTAAAGCCGCAGGCACTGCACCGCTCACGCCCCTATCGCCAGAACAAAACATGAACATAATGGAGACGGAACACGGGAGGCGCGACGATGCTGAAGCGGTTGGTCCTGACCGGGATGGTCGAGTTCATGGCCTTCGGGATGCTGTTTGCGGCGGTCGGCGCCTGGGCAATAGCTCTGGCACCGGTTCGTTAGCCAGGTTCTCCCTTTCGGGGCCGAGTTCCGGCCATGCGCGGCTTATGCACAGGCGATCGAGCCGGCCGTGCCGATTATCCACAGAGGGCGCCCGAACTGGTGCGCCGGGAGCACGACCGGTGGATATCGTCAGGTTCGGCTCAGGCATACGTCGACTTGGCAAGGCCGAGCGGGGATGTTGGGCGACCCCGGATCAAGGTCGGCCATGCCACGCCAGCTCAAGGAGGTCGGATTCGTCCACCTCCACGTCCATTCGTCCTATTCCCTCCTCGAAGGGGCGCTGAAGGTCGGCTCCCTGGTCAAGGCCGCGGTCGCCGACCGGCAGCCGGCCCTGGCGCTTACCGACACCAACAATCTGTTCGGTGCGCTGGAATTCTCCGAGAAGGCGGCCGGAGAGGGTGTCCAGCCGATCGCCGGGGTGCAGCTCTCGGTGGCGTTCGAGGCGGCCGACCCGCACCAGCGCACGGCTCCGACGAGCCACGGCGTCGTGCTGCTCGCCCAGGACGAGACCGGCTACGCCAATCTGCTGCGTCTGGCGAGCCGCGCCTATTTCGACACCGCGCTCGGCGAGGCGCCCCGAGTCGAAGCCTCCGCCCTGGCCGAGGCAGGGGCCGGCTTGATCGCGCTCACCGGCGGTCTGTCGGGGCCCCTCGACGCGGCGTTTCGGGCCGGGCGACCCGAGCTGGCGCTGAGCCGCCTCGGGCAGCTGAAAGCGGCCTTCGGCGAGGACCGGCTCTACGTCGAGATCCAGCGCCACGGCTCGCCCGAGGAAGGTCGGATCGAGACGGCGCTGCTCGACATCGCCGGCCGGCACGGTCTTGGAATTGTCGCGACCAACGAACCGTTCTTCGCCAAGTCCGACGATTACGACGCCCATGACGCGCTGCTCGCCATCGCGGACGGACGGCTCGTCTCGGACGAGCGCCGGCGCCGGGTGACGCCACGTCACGCCTTCAAGACCCGCGCCGAGATGGCCGAACTGTTCAGCGACCTGCCGGATGCGCTTCAGGCCACCGTCGAGATCGCCATGCGCTGCGCCGTGCGGGCGCGGACCCGCAAGCCGATCCTGCCGAACTTTTCGAAGGTCGTGGCGGAGGCGATCGCCGAGGATCACGCCGCTGAACCTGGCGTCGCGTCAGTCGCAAACGAGCCGACCGAGCTGCGCCGGCAGGCCGAGGCCGGGCTGGAGCTGCGGCTGAAGCAGCACGGCACCGCGCCGGGTTTCTCGGAGGACGATTACCGCAAGCGCCTCGCCTTCGAGCTCGACGTCATCGTGTCGATGAAGTTCCCGGGCTACTTCCTGATCGTCTCGGACTTCATCAAGTGGGCCAAGGACCACGACATCCCGGTTGGTCCCGGCCGCGGCTCCGGCGCCGGCTCGCTGGTGGCCTGGTCGCTGCTCATCACCGACCTCGATCCGCTGCGCTTCGGCCTGCTGTTCGAGCGCTTCCTCAACCCCGAGCGCGTCTCGATGCCGGATTTCGACATCGATTTCTGCGTCGAGGGCCGCGAGCGCGTGATCCGCTACGTGCAGCAGCGCTACGGCGAGCGGCAGGTCGGTCAGATCATCACCTTCGGTACGCTGCTCGCCCGCGGCGTGCTGCGCGATGTCGGCCGCGTGCTGGAGATGCCCTACGGGCAAGTCGACAAGCTGACCAAGCTCGTCCCGCAGAATCCAGCCAACCCGGTGACGCTCGCACAGGCGATCGAGGGAGAGCCCAAGCTCCAGCAGGCCATGGAGGAGGAGCCGATCGTCGCCCGGCTCATCGACATCTCCAAGAAGCTCGAGGGCCTGCACCGCCACGCCTCCACCCACGCGGCCGGCGTGGTGATCGGCGATCGGCCCCTCGAGGAGCTGGTGCCACTCTACCGGGACCCGAAGACCGGAATGCGGGTGACCCAGTTCAACATGAAGTGGGTCGAGCAGGCGGGCTTGGTGAAGTTCGATTTTCTGGGCCTGAAGACGCTTACCATGCTGCGGTGCTGCACCGACCTGCTGAAGCAGCGTGGCATCGAGATCGACCTCGCGAGCCTGCCGCTCGACAACGAAGAGACCTACAAGCCGATGGGCCGTGGCGAGACCGTCGGGGTGTTCCAGGTGGAATCCGCCGGCATGCGCAAGGCGCTCTGCGAGATGCAGGCCGACCGGTTCGAGGACATCATCGCCCTGGTGGCGCTCTACCGGCCGGGCCCGATGGCCAACATCCCGGTCTATTGCGAGCGCAAGCTCGGCCGCGACGCCGGCAACGAGGCGTCCTGGTACCCGGATCCGAAGCTGGAGCCGATGCTGAAGGAGACCTTCGGCATCATCGTCTACCAGGAACAGGTGATGGAGATCGCCAAGGTCCTGGCCGGCTACTCGCTCGGCGAGGCCGACATGCTCCGGCGCGCCATGGGCAAGAAGATCCGCGCCGAGATGGATGCGCAGCGCGATCGGTTCGTGAAAGGCTGCATCGAGCGCGGGCTGATCAAGGCCAAGGCCAACGAGATCTTCGACCTGCTCGCCAAGTTCGCCGATTACGGCTTCAACAAGAGCCACGCGGCGGCGTACGCACTGCTGACCTACCAGACTGGATACCTGAAGGCGAACTTCCCGGTCGAGTTCCTGGCCGCCGCCATGACGCTGGACATCGACAACACCGACAAGCTCGCCGAATTCCGTCAGGACGCGCAGCGGCTCAAGATCACGGTGGAGCCGCCCTCGATCAACACCTCCGGCGAAGTGTTCGAGGTGCGCGACGGCAAGATCTTCTACGCGCTCGCCGCCATCAAGGGCGTCGGCCGCGAAGCGGTGCGGGCGCTGGTCGAGGCGCGGGGCGACCGGCCGTTCAAGGACCTGGCCTGCCTCGCCCGGCGGCTCAACCCGCGGATGATCAACAAGCGCACCCTGGAGAGCCTGGTCCAGGCCGGCGCCCTCGATTGCATCGAACCGGACCGCGCCCGGGCCTTCGCGGCGGTCGAGCCGATGATGAAGCTGGCTGCCAGCGCCGCAGAGGCCGCCTCCACCGGCGTCACCGACATGTTCGGCGGCGTGGTCGCGGACGACGTATCCCTGCGGATCCCGCCGCACGAGGTCTGGCCGATGGCCGACACCCTCAAGCGCGAATACACGGCGATCGGCTTCTTCGTCTCAGGCCACCCGCTCGACGAGTACGGCGACCTTCTGGACAAGCTGCGGGTGCAGAGCTGGGCGGATTTCTGCCGCTCGGTCCGGGCCGGGACCAGCAGCGTCGGCCGCGTGGCCGCCTCGGTGCTCGACCGGGCAGAACGGCGGACCAAGACCGGCAACAAGATGGGCATCGTCACCCTGTCGGACCGGACCGCCCATTTCGAGGCGATCATCTTCTCCGAGGGACTCGGCCAGTACCGGGATATCCTTGAACCGGGCCGACCCCTGGTGCTCCAGCTTCAGGCGAACCTGGAGGGCGAGGACGTGCGCGCCCGGATCCTCACCGCGGAACCGCTCGATCACGCGGTCGCCCGGCACCAGAAGGGCATTCGCATTCATCTGAGCGACCCGCGCGGGGTCGCGCCGGTGCAGCAGCGGCTTTCGATGCGCGGGGAGAGCGAGGTCTCCCTGATCCTCAAGCTCGATGGCGGCGGCCGCGAGGTCGAGATCCGGCTTCCGGGCAAGTTCCAGGCCTCGCCCCAGCTCGCCGGCCTGCTCCGCACCGTGCCGGGGGTGGTGCAGGTGGAGGTGAGCTAACTCGCCGCTGAGCCACCTGCCGCCAGCACCACCGCCCGCGTACCGCCCGGCACGCGGGCGTACAGGTCGATGATGTCCGGGTTCAGGAACCGCACGCAGCCCGAAGACACCATGGTCCCGATGGTCTGGGGTTCCGTCGTGCTGCGGAAGGGACCGGCGACGCAGGGTGCCGCCGTGGTCGAGGTGCATCCAGGCTGCCCGACGGTGGTTGCCGGCCCCAAGAAGCACCGAGCCCCGCAGCCTCAGGACCGCGCCGGACGTCGGCGGCATGATCGAGGAACGCAGCTGATCCTGCCGGATTGACCTGTTGCGGATGTCATCGATCGGGGCGTGCGGCGACGCCATTCTGAGAATATTCTTCTCCGGCTATCGAGGTGCCGTAGCTGAAACGTTCCTGCGGGGACGGCAAAAGAAGCTCGGTCGCAGGCAGGAACATGTATGTCCCTCGCTGGTAGGTCCCATGCGCACCTGGCGCAAACGGAGCTGCCCGCATGTTCATGAAGATCGACCGTCTGCTGACGGAGCTACCGGAGCCGAAGAAGCCCGAGCCCAACGCAGCCGCCGCCCTGCAGGAACTGCTCGGTGGCAAGTACGGCGAGATGTCGACCCTCGGGAACTACATGTTCCAGAGCTTCAATTTCCGCAACAAGACCAAACTTCGGCCTTTCTATAGCCTCGTGTCGAGCATCTTCGCTGAAGAGATCGGACACGTCGAACTCGTCTCGACCGGCATCGCCATGCTGAACAATGGTCCAGGCAACCCGAAGAAGGACGTCGACATCTCCAAGGCACCGTTTGCCGAGATGCAGGATGTCCGCCTCGCCGGCAGCTTCCTGGCGAATGGCGGCGGCGCGATGCCGATGAATTCCAACGCCGCGTCCTGGAACATGGACATGGTCACGACGACCGGTAACCTGATCATCGACCTGCTGCACAACTTCCACTTGGAATGCGGTGCCCGTATCCACAAGCTGCGGGTCTACGAGACCATGTCCGAGCCGACCGGCCGGGAAGTCTGTGCCTACCTTCTGGTCCGCGGCTCGCTGCACGCCCATGCCTACGCACTGGCCCTGAAGAAGCTCACCGGCGTCGAGATCGAGAAGATGCTGCCGACCCCGAACATCGATCTGTCGCGGGTCCCTGAGTGTCAGAAGTACCTCGACGAGGGAAAGCACCGGCGCCTCTACACGTTCAGCGAGGCGGATTATCAGGAAGCTGCCGGCGTCTGGTCGAACGACGAGGTGGCGCTGCCGGGCGACCCGCCGGGCAACCTCGAAGTGGTTGATGGCTATCCCGAGGGCGGCAAGATTCCGGAACTCGATGGCAACTACGGGGCCTTCGCGCCGGATTACGCGCCGGAAGAAATCTTCGAGATCGCCAGCAAACTCTACAAGAAGGGGCGCTGAGTCCGCTCCTCTTGGGGCCCTTTGCCGGCGCCAAGCCATCAAGGAGGCCGCCCCGGACAGGGTGAAGCGTCTTCGTCTCCTCGGAGCAGGATGTCGAGCCGTCCTGCCTCCCCCTGCCGGACAGGGCGTTCGGCATCGTGGTCTGGGATTGATCGTTCGATCCCAGACCACCCACGTGTGTCTTGCCGCCGGAGCGCCCGACGGGCAGTGCGGGTTCGACGGCAGAGTACACCGTCGACGCACGAGACGACGTGCAGCGAGCCACTGTAGCTTGACTCCAGATCCAAGCGCCCGGTGCCTTTGAAGGCCCGACGCTTAATTCAGATGTCGCAGTCGGTGCCAAGCGCCGTTACGGCACCGCGAGGCAGCTGTTCAGCGCGGCCTTCAACGCTGCCGCATCACCTTCCGCCACCGAGAAGCTCCCCACCAGGGATTGGTCACCGGCGCGTGGGCTCGTCTGCGTCCAGGTGATTCGGGTCCCGGGCTGGGCAAGCGCCAGGGCGATGCCGCGCAATGGGTCCTCTCCCCGGTGGCCGCCGGTCACCGTCAGGGTGATCTGCTTGTTGGGATCGGTCGAGACAGCCCCCTTCGCTGCCATCCGCACGGAGCGGACGCTCCCCGCGCTCGACACCAGGATGCTGGTGAGCGGTGGTCCTCCTCCGTCGAGGCGGGCCACATCGAACCCATCCGCTAAATCCGTGAAGCGCTGGACCGTCAGGACCGCCGACAGGCCGGCCCCCGCGGGGTCGCAGGCAAGCCGCAGGGTCGCGGGACGCTGACCGGCGCCCAGAGTGGCGTTGCCGGCGAGTTCCACGGCGCCGGCCATCGGCCGCGACCCGTCCGGCAGGAGAGGCGTCCCCCCGGTCAAGACGTCGGACAGCCGGAAGCCGTGGGGCCAGGGGCCCGCGGCCAGCACTGCGACCGCAACCACCAGAATCGCCAGAGCCACACCGATCCTCAGCCGCATCCTGTCCTCGCCCATGGGGATCCTGGGCCGGCGGCATAAAGCATGAGGCGTGAAAGTCGAATCCAGCCTTTCGGAATCGCCATGCGATTTCAAGGAACTAAGGCGTCCTGCCAGGGTCGCGCGGGAACGGGCTACCCGAGACGATCGCGGCCGGCCAGCAACGATTCGTTCACCACGATCCATGGAAATGCCCACAACCACAGCCTGTGAGCCTGTCGGCAACTTCGTAAAAACCGATCGATCCTATGCACCCTCGCTCAACCCTGAGCGTTGCGATGCGCACCAAGATCCTCCTCGCCCTCACCCTTGTCGTCTATCTCACCACCGGGCGGGCGCCGGGTATCCGCGAGCCGCGCAACCCGGATACCGAGCATGCGGGCGGCCGTGTGGTGATCGCGATGAAGCGCGCCTGGTCTTGAGGCTCACTGCCGCGCCGCACGGGCCTTGAGCCGCGCAGCCACGAAGGCCTGAAGGCTCCAGAGGTGGCGGTCGCGGATACCGAGCCGTTCGCAAGCCTCGACGGTCCGGAACAGGTACTCGGCGCTCGGCCCGGCATGCCCGCGGGCGGCCGCGATCTTGTCAGCGATGTCCGGGTCCGAGAGACGGCCCGCGTAGCGCTCGTTGGCTCGGTTGGCCAGGAAGGTCAGCGCCGAGACGGTCCCGGCCTCGGTCGCCACCAGCAGCCAACGGGCGACATAGCCGCGGCCGCGCATCTCCCGCCGCCAGACCGGCATCAGCGCCTCGCGGATCTCCGTCCCCGGCAGACGGAACACGACGCCCTTGCACAGGCCGCCGCGATCCAGCGCCAGGACGAAACCCGGCCGCTCCGGGGTGCCACGGAACCGCCGTTGGAGCAGACAGAAGCGGCGGTGGAAGCCCCGCACGGTCCCGATCCGGCTCTCGGCCACCGGAAATTCCGGCCGCCACATCAGGGACCCGTAGGCGAACACCCAGAGGTCATGCCCCTCCCGCCCGGCCGTGATCGCTTCGAGGCCGGGACGCAGCTCCGCATCGCTGAGCAGCTCGAGTGCGCTCGGATCGTCCGGGACCGGGGTGGCGTGGGCGCGCACGATCAGATCGAGGCTGAGGTCCAGGGTGCGCGCGTGTATCGAGGGCATGGCCATCAACGCGGCCGGCTCACCGCGCGTTGCCGAGGGCGTCCAGTTCCGGGAACGGCTGGCTGCGATGGCCGGTGCAGACCTCGTCGTCGTCGATCACGTCCAGCCGGTCGGCAGCGTAGCGCATCACCGCCTTGGGCCGCTCGGGCTTGCCGAAGGTCCGGCCGCTCATCCGGCTCGACACGCAGTAGATCGTCCGCCCGCCATCCTCGATCGGCCCGGCGAGCCGGCTGCCCGCGAAGCGCACCGGCAGCAGCGAGACCGAACCGAAATCGACCTGTTTCAGAGCGAGCGCGGCAAGCCGCTGCTTCAAGGCCGGGGAGGGCGCTTCCGCGGCAACGGGCTTCGCCGCCTTGTTCGCAGCCCGCGCGCCGGTGAGCGTCAGGGCCAGGACAAGAACCGGAACTGCGGCGCGGCGCATGGGCGTGATTCCTTTACGGCCACGCTAAAGCTGCGCCGCCGGCGCGCAAAGGCGGCGTGGCGGCCGAGGAGCGCTTATATGGAGATCTCTTGCGGATCACCGGCGTTCGCCGACCCGCGCCACGCCCACCGGTCACGGGAACTCGATGCAGTGGACCGACGACGCCCTCGTGCTCGGCTTGCGCCGGCACGGAGAGACCGGCGTCATTCTGGAAGCGATGACCGAATACCACGGGCGCCATCTCGGCCTCGTGCATGGCGGACGTTCGCGCCGGATGCAGCCAGTGCTTCAGCCCGGCAACCGGGTCCGGCTGAGCTGGCGGGCGCGGCTCGACGAGGGGCTCGGCGCCTACACTGTGGAGCCGCTGGAATCCCAGGTCTCGCGGATGATCGGGTCGGGCATCGCGCTCTACGGGCTCGGCCACATGGCGGCGCTGCTGCGGCTCCTGCCGGAGCGGGATCCGCATCCGGCTCTCTACGAGGCGGCCGGCGTGCTGGTCGAGCACCTCGACGACCCGGCCGTCGCGCCGCCCCTGATGGTGCGGTTCGAGCTGGAGATCCTGTCTGAGCTCGGATTCGGCCTCGACCTGACTGCCTGCGCAGCGACCGGCGGCAACGACGCGCTGGCCTACGTCTCGCCGAAGAGCGGCCGGGCGGTCAGCGCCTCGGCTGGGGAGCCGTTTCGCGATCGGCTGCTGGCGCTGCCGACCTTCCTGCACGCGGGCGGATCCCCGGGGCCGGACGGTGTTGCCCAAGGGTTTACCTTGACGGGATACTTCCTCGACCGGCACGTCTGGGGTCCGCGCGGCCTCGCCGCGCCGGAAGAGCGCGCACGATTCGTTGCGCTCGGTCACGAGGCCGAGTAATGTTCGCTTTATGTTCTAGAGACGGCCGAGCCGGGGGCGACTGAGCCCCGGTTGAAACCAACCCCGTCATTCCGGGCTCGCCGACGGCGCCACGGAATGACGAATCGCGCGTTGAGGCGGTGCTGCCGGTCGGCGGCCCTGCCCTGAGACAGGAGCCGTCATGGGCCAGCCCTTCGAGCCGCCGTCCGGCGACGGGATCGAGAGCGTCGAGCTGAAATCCGCGCTGGAAGAGCGCTACCTCGCCTATGCGCTCTCCACGATCATGCACCGGGCGCTGCCGGATGCCCGCGACGGGCTGAAGCCCGTGCACCGGCGCATCCTGTACGGCATGCGGCTGCTTCGCCTCGACCCGAACACCGCGCACAAGAAATGCGCCAAGATCGTCGGCGACGTGATGGGTGACTTCCACCCACACGGCGACCAGGCGATCTACGACGCGCTGGTGCGGCTCTCTCAGGACTTCGCGCAGCGCTATCCGCTGGTCGACGGGCAGGGCAATTTCGGCAATATCGACGGCGACGGCCCGGCCGCCTACCGCTACACGGAGGCCCGGCTCACCGAGGTCGCGCGGCTGCTGCTCGACGGGATCGACGAGGACACGGTTGATTTCCGCCCGTCCTACAACGGCGAGAAAGACGAGCCGGTGGTGCTGCCGGCGGCCTTCCCGAACCTGCTGGCCAACGGCAGCCAGGGCATCGCGGTCGGCATGGCGACCTCGATCCCGCCCCACAACGCCGCCGAGCTGTGCGACGCGGCGCTCTACCTGATCAGCCATCCTGGGGCGACGTCAGCGCAGCTCAACAGCTTCGTCCAGGGGCCGGACTTCCCGACCGGCGGCATCCTGGTCGATTCGGCGGAGTCGATCACCGAGGCCTACCGGACCGGCCGCGGCGCCTTCCGGGTCCGGGCCCGGTGGCACAAGGAGGATCTCGGCCGCGGCACCTGGAACATCATCGTCACCGAGATCCCGTACGGCATCCCGAAGGGCCGGCTGATCGAGAAGATGGCAGAGCTTCTCCAGGAGAAGAAGCTGCCGCTGCTGGCCGACGTACGCGACGAGTCGGCCGAGGACGTCCGCGTTGTGCTGGAGCCGCGCTCGCGCACGGTCGATCCCGTGATCCTGATGGAATCGCTGTTCCGGCTGACCGAGCTGGAAGCCCGCATCCCGCTCAACCTCAACGTCCTGGTCGGCGGCCTCGTGCCGAAGGTGATCGGGCTCACCGAATGCCTGCGGGAATGGGTCGACCATCGCCGCGTGGTGCTCCAGCGCCGCTCGCGCCATCGCCTCGGGCAGATCGACAGGCGCCTGGAGATCCTCGGCGGACTGCTGATCGTCTATCTCGACCTCGACGAGGTGATCCGCATCATCCGCGAGGAGGACGAGCCGAAGCCGGCCCTGATGGCCCGGTTCGAGCTGACCGAGATCCAGGCCAACGCGATCCTCGACACGCGCCTCCGGTCCTTGCGAAAGCTCGAAGAGATGGAGCTGAAGCGCGAACTGGACGCACTCACCGCCGAGAAGGCGGAGATCGATGCGCTGCTCGCCTCCGAGCCAGCGCAATGGAAGGCGATCCAAGCCCAGATCCGCGCCGTGAAAAAAACCTTCGGGCCGGAGACCAAGCTGGGCAAGCGCCGCACCACGCTCGCGAGCCCGCCGGATGTCGGCGGCATCGATTTCACGGCAGCCTTGGTCGAGCGCGAGCCGATCACCGTGATCGTCTCGAACAAGGGCTGGATCCGGGCGCTCAAGGGGCACGTCGCCGACCTGTCAGGGGTGGCGTTCAAGGGTGACGACGGCCTGAAGATCGCCTTCCCGAGCGAGACCACTCAAAAGATCCTGCTGCTCGCCTCGAACGGTAAAGTGTTCACCATCGAGGCGTCGAAGCTGCCGGGCGGGCGCGGCTTCGGCGATCCGGTGCGGCTGATGGTCGATCTCGACGACGGCACCGAGGTGGTGGCCGCGCTGCCCTACAAGCCGGAGACCAAGCTTCTGATCGTGGGCTCGGATGGGCGCGGCTTCGTGGCGCCGTCGGACGCGCTGGTGGCCAACACCCGCAAGGGCAAGGGCGTGCTCGGCCTCGACGGCGACGCGGCGGCCGTGGTGCTCGTCCCCGCCGACGGCGATCACGTCGCGGTGGTCAACACCGAGAAGCTGCTGCTGATCTTCCCGATCTCGGAGGTGGCCGAACTCTCCCGGGGCAAGGGCGTCCGGCTCCAGCGCTGCCGCAGCGGCGGCCTCACCGACGCGCACGTCTTCCGGCTGGCCGACGGTCTGCCCTGGCAGGACGGCTCACCCGAGGGGCGGCTCGCCAACGCGTCGGTTCTCGAGAAATGGCTGGGTCACCGCGGCGAGGTCGGCCTGATGATGGCGCGCAGCTTCCCGAAATTCGAGCGGTTCGGGCGGTGAGGGGCAGCATTACCGCTCGCGCACAAAAGCCTCGTCGGCGGCCCAGAGATGCTGGGCCGCGTAGGCTCTGAACGGGCGCCATGCCTCGGCCCGGGCGAGGAGTGCGGCCGGGCTGGGACGGCCGGTGGCGGTCTCGAGGGCGCGGAGAAGGCCAATGTCGCCCACCGGCAGGGCGTCCGGCAGCTTGAGCGCCCGCATGGCGATGTACTGCGCGGTCCAGGGGCCGATCCCGCGGATCGCCGTGAAGCGCAGCACCGCATCCTCCAGGGTCCCGGCCGGGGCGAACAGGTCCGGGTTCGCGAGCGCGGCGGCCGCCAGCGCCCGGATCGCTGCGCCGCGGGCGCGGGGCATGTTCAGCGCGAGCGCCACGTCGGCCTCGACCAGTTGAAGCGGCGTCGGAAAGACATGGGTCAGGCTGCCCGCCGGCTCTGCCAGCGGCGTCCCGAATGCGGCGACCAGCTTTCCGGCGAGCCGGATCGCGGCCTGAACCGAGACCTGCTGGCCGAGGATCGCCCGGCATCCGGTCTCGAACGGGTCCCACGCGCCGGGCAGCCGCAATCCTGGCCGGGCCGCCACGAGTCCGGCCAGGGTAGGGTCTCGGGACAGGCAGGCCGCGATCGCGGCCGGATCGGCGTCGCAATCGAACAGGCGGCGGAGGCGCTCGGCGACCTCAATCCCGGACGTGACGTCGAGGCCCTGGAGCGTCGCGTCCAGGCCGGCATCGCCGAACGCGACCGCGACGATGCCGGGCCGTCCGCCGATGCAGACCGTGCGCGCGTAGGATTGCGCGCCGGGCTCGGCCGCTTCGACCCCAAGGATGGCTCGCTTCGCCAGGAAGGCGCGGATCGACGGCCAATCATAGGGTTGCCGACAAGGGATGCGGAGCGTGACGACCGCCCCGCTGACCAGGACCGGCCAAAGCGAGAGGGGCGGCCCTTCGGCCGCCCCCGGTGTCGCTTCGGGTTCGATGGCTCGGCTCAGCCGCGCTCGTCGACCGGCACGTAGTCGCGCTGCGCCGGGCCGACATAGAGCTGGCGCGGACGGCCGATCTTCTGCATCGGGTCCTCGATCATCTCGGCCCATTGGGCGATCCAGCCGACGGTGCGCGCCACCGCGAACAGCACAGTGAACATGTCGGTCGGGAAACCCATCGCCTTGAGCGTGATGCCCGAATAGAAATCGATGTTCGGGTAGAGCTTCTTCTCGATGAAGTACTCGTCCTTGAGGGCGATCTGCTCCAGTTCCATGGCGACGTGGAGCAGCGGATCCTCCGTCTTGCCGAGTTCCTTGAGGACCTGGTGCGTGGTGCTCTGCATGATCCGGGCGCGCGGATCGTAGTTCTTATAGACCCGGTGGCCGAAGCCCATGAGGCGGAACGGGTCGTTCTTGTCCTTGGCCTTCGCGACGTACTTGCCGACGTTCTCGGGCGTGCCAATCTCCATCAGCATCTTCAGCGCCGCCTCGTTGGCGCCGCCATGGGCCGGCCCCCATAGGCACGCGATGCCGGCCGCGATGCAGGCGAACGGGTTCGCGCCGGACGAACCGGCGAGCCGCACGGTCGAGGTCGAGGCGTTCTGCTCGTGGTCGGCGTGCAGGATGAAGATCTTGTCGAGTGCTTTCGCGAAGACCGGATTGACTTCGTAATCCTCGCACGGAACCGCGTAACACATCCGCAGGAAGTTCGAGGTATAGTCCAGATCGTTCTTCGGATACACGAAGGGCTGGCCGATAGAGTACTTGTAGGCCATCGCGGCCAGCGTCGGCATCTTGGCGATCATGCGGATCGACGCGATCAGCCGCTGGCTCTCGTCGGTGATGTCGGTCGAGTCGTGGTAGAAGGCCGAGAGCGCGCCGACGGAGGCGACCATCACGGCCATGGGGTGGGCGTCACGCCGGAAGCCGGTGAAGAACCGGTTCATCTGGTCGTGCACCATGGTGTGGCGCGTGACCCGATAGTCGAAATCGGCCTTCTGGGCGGCGGTCGGCAGCGTACCGAACAGCATCAGGTAGCAGGTCTCGAGGAAGTCGCCCTTCTCGGCGAGTTGCTCGATCGGGTAGCCGCGATAGAGCAGCACGCCCTCATCGCCGTCGATGTAGGTGATCTTCGATTCGCACGAGGCCGTCGAGGTGAAGCCCGGATCGAAGGTGAAGGCGCCGGTCTTGGCGTAGAGCTTGCCGATGTCGATGACGTCCGGGCCGATCGTGCCGGACTTGACCGGCAGTTCGATCTCCTTGCCGTCCACGGTGATGGTGCTGGATGCGCTCATGGAACGTGGACCCTTCTCTGGCGACGTGGCGGATGCCGGCCTCGGGCTGCCCGAGTCGACCCCGGGGCCGGAGCACGCCGCGCGTCATGTTGCGGGTGCTCACAGGCCATGGGTTACCCAAACGGCAGTGCAGCAGCAACGGGGTCGGTGACAACCGACCGCCATCGCCAAGCAAAATCCAGTACCAAGCGAAATCCGGGCCGAGGCGCGCAGTTCCTTCCCGCCCGCTCAGCCCTGCGGCACCTGATCGGCGAGGCGCGCCAGGGTCTCGGATCGTCCGAGCACCGCCATCACGTCGAACAGGGGCGGGGAGGTGGTGCGGCCGGTGAGTGCGGCCCGCAGGGGCTGGGCCACCTGCCCAAGCTTGCACCCGGCTGTCTCCGCATACTGACGCACCGCACCCTCGGTCGCCGCCGCGCTCCACTCGGGCAGCGACTGGAGATCCGGCAGCACCCCAGCCAGACGCGCCCGGCCCTCGTCGGACAGGAGCGTCCGGGCCTTGTCGTCGAGCACCAGGGGACGCTGGGCGGTGAGGTAATAGGCGCTGTCGAGCAGTTCGATCAGTGTCTTGGCCCGCTCTTTCAGGCCCGGCATGGCCTGGATCAGCTGGTCCTTGAGGGCTGGCTGGAGCGTCGCCGGGAGGCCGCGCTCCGGGCCGACGTTCGGCAGGATCGTCTCGAGCGCGGCGACCAGATCCGCATCGGCGCTGCCTCGGATGTAGAGTCCGTTGAGGTTGGCGAGCTTGGCGAAGTCGAACCGCGCCGCCGAGCGCCCCACTGCGCGGAGATCGAAGGCCGTGATCATCTCGTCGGTGGAGAACACCTCCTGGTCGCCGTGGCTCCAGCCCAGTCGCACGAGGTAGTTGCGCAGCGCCTCCGGCAGGTAGCCGAGGTCGCGGTAGGCCTCGACCCCGAGCGCCCCGTGGCGCTTCGACAGCTTCGCCCCGTCGGCGCCGTGGATCAGCGGGATATGGGCCATCCTGGGGATGTCCCAGCCGAGCGCAGAGAAGATCTGGCTCTGCCGGGCCGCGTTGGTGAGGTGGTCGTCGCCGCGGATGACCTGGGTGACGCCCATGTCGTGGTCGTCGACCACGACGGCGAGCATGTAGGTCGGCGTCCCGTCCGAGCGCAGCAGGACGAGGTCGTCGAGATCGCGGTTGGCCCAGGTCACCCGCCCCTGCACGGCATCCTCGACCACCGTCTCGCCCTCGATGGGCGCTCGCAGCCGGATCACCGGCCTGACCCCGGCAGGAGCCTCGGACGGGTCGCGATCGCGCCACCGCCCGTCGTAGCGCGGGGCCCGGCCCTCGGCTCGGGCGGTCTCCCGCATCTGCGTCAGTTCCTCCGCGGAGGCGTAGCAATGGTAGGCGCGGCCGGCGGCCAGCAGCTCCTCGGCGACCGCGCGATGGCGCTCGGCGCGGGCGAACTGGAAGACCACGTCCCCGTCCCAATCGAGGCCGAGCCAGGACAGGCCGTCGAGGATCGCGTCGATCGCGCCCTTGGTCGAGCGTTCCCGGTCGGTATCCTCGATGCGCAGCAGCATCTTGCCGCCGGTGTGGCGGGCGTACAGCCAATTGAACAGCGCCGTGCGGGCACCGCCGATATGGAGGTATCCGGTGGGCGAGGGGGCGAAGCGCGTGACGACGGCTGAGGACATCGGGCCGATATGTTCGGGGGCGAAGGGCGACGGGGCGGTGCAGGGCGTCAGGGCGGCGCCCGTCGCACGGCGTGGCGCCCGTAGCACGAAGCGTCCGCTGTAGCACGGGCCGACGGGTGCGTTAAGAATCCCCGGCCGGGACTTGGTCGTCCGGCACGGGGCGGGGCGGATGCGGCGGATCGGCGCGAGGCTGGCGGGCGGCGCGGTGGCGCTGGCCGGCACGCGCCCGGTATCGATGCCGGCGCTCCGCGGCTGGCTCGCCGATGGGCTCACCCGGGAGGTCGAGCAGCGCCGCCTGTTCCCGTGGCTGGCGGTGGCGTTCGGCGCCGGGATCCTGGTCTTCTTCGGGTGTGCCGACGGGACGCCGTTCCTCGCCGCTCCCTTGGCCGGAGCGGCGCTCGCCCTCGCGCCGGCGCCGTTCCTGGGTGCGCGGCCGGGGGCACTCGCCCTTTGCCTGGCGCTGACAGCCGGCTTCCTGGGCTTCGCGGCGGCGACCTGGCGGGTCTCGCAGGTGGCGGCGCCGATCCTCACCCGCACCACAATCGGGCCGCTGACCGGGATGATCGAGGGGCTGGACGAGCGCGAGGTCGGCGCCCGGCTGGTGATCAGGGTCGAGAGCTTCGCCGGGCTCGAACCCGCTTTGAGGCCGCTTCGGGTGCGGGTCTCGTTCCGGAAGGCGCCATCCCTGCGGCCCGGGGACTTCATCGTCGCGACGGCAAGGTTGCTGCCGCCGCCCGAGGCGGCACGACCGGGCGGCTACGATTTCGCCCGGGATGCCTACTTTCAGGGACTCGGCGCGGTAGGCTCGCTGATCGGGGCGATCACGGTTCGAGAGCCGCCCACCCCGCCGCCTCTGCGCCTGCGACTGGCAGCCTTGCTGGACGAGGCCCGCAACGCGCTGACACGCCGGATCGCGCAGGCCGAGGGCGGGCAAGCGGGGGCCGTGGCGGCGGCCCTGGTCACGGGCAAGCGCGGCCTGATCGGACCGGCCGCCAACGATGCGCTCCGGGCGGCGGGCATCTATCACGTCGTTTCCATCTCGGGCCTCCACATGGTGCTGGCCGCCGGCGTGGTGTTCTGGCTGGTGCGGGCCGTCTTGGCGCTGGTGCCGTATTGCGCGCTGGTCTGGCCGATCAAGAAGATCGCCGCCGGGTTCGCGATGCTGGGCGTCACCGCCTATTGCGCGTTCTCGGGCTGGGACATCGCCGCCGAGCGCTCGCTGATCATGACGCTGATCATGCTCGGCGCGATCCTGGTCGACCGGCCGGCGCTGTCCATGCGCAACCTCGCGCTGGCCGCCCTGATAGCATTGGCGCGGGAACCCGAGGGCCTGCTCGGACCGAGCTTCCAGATGTCGTTCGGGGCGGTGGCCGGGCTGATCGCCTGCGCGCGGCTGATCGACGGACGCCTGTTCCAGCGTCCCGGGGCGGGGCGGATCGAGCGGTTCGTCGGCACCGGCCTCTCGGCCGTGACAGGCACCCTCGCGACGACCCTGGTGGCACAGGTCGCGACGGCGCCGTTCGCGACCTACCATTTCCAGACGGTCCAGCCGTTCGGCCTGATCGGCAACGCCCTGACCCTGCCGCTGGTCTCCCTGGTCGTGATGCCGGCGGCGGTGATCGGGATCCTGGCCTATCCCTTCGCCCTGGACCGGCCGATCTGGTGGCTGATGGGACAGGCGGTGGGCGGCATGCTGGCGATCTCCGAATGGATCGCCGGCTTCAATCGGGCCGTCCTGGTGCTGCCGGCCTTCGGCACCGGCGCGCTGATGCTGCTGGCGGCCGGGCTGCTGCTGGCGACGCTGCCGGTATCGCGACTGCGCTGGCTGGCCCTGCCGCCCGCCCTGCTCGGGCTCGGCCTCGCCGTCGTTCCGGAGCGATTTGACTTGTACGTCGACCGGCAGGGCGGTGGTGCGGCCGTGCGTGGACCGGACGGAGTCCTGTGGGCCCTCGGCAATCCTTCGGCCTTCGTGATGGAGCAGTGGCTGAAAGCGGATGGCGACGGGCGATCGGCGAAGGCGGTGATCCAGGCTTCGTCGGCTGTCGGACGGTGCGACCGGCTCGGCTGCACCGCAAGCCTGCCGGACGGCCGCGCCGTCGCCCTGGTCCGCGACCGGCGCGCCTTCACGGAGGACTGCGCCCGGGCGGCCCTGCTGATCTCGCGGCTCGCGGCGCCGCCCATCTGCACGGGGCCTCTGGTGATCGACCGCCGGGTGCTCGCCGAACGAGGCGCCGTCGCGCTCCGGGCCGACCGGGATGGCTTCACGGCACGCTATACCCGCGACACGGGCCGTACCATGCCTTGGCGGGCATCACCGGCTTCGCGGCCATCGCCTGTCCCACAACCGAAAGTGGTAACACCCTCCGAGCCGATCCCGGCCGAGGCCGACGTCGCCGGTTCCGAGGCCGCGCCCGGCGACGCGCCGGCCGAACCCCTTCAGTAGCGGCGGACGAGGCTGACGAGCCGCCCCTGGATCTGGACCCGGTCGGGCCCGAGCACGCGGGTCTCGTAGGCCGGGTTGGCGGCCTCCAGGGCGATCGAGGAGCCCCGGCGGCGGAGGCGCTTGAGCGTCGCCTCCTCGTCGTCGATCAGCGCCACGATGATGTCGCCGGTATTGGCCGTATCCTGCTTGCGGATCACCACGAGGTCACCGTCCAGGATGCCGGCATCGACCATCGAGTCGCCGCGGACCTCGAGGGCGTAATGCTCGCCGCCGGCTAGGAAGTCCGGCGACATGGTGATGGCGTGGCTCTGGTTCTGGATCGCCGAGACCGGCGTACCGGCCGCGATCCGGCCCATCACGGGGATCGAGATGGCGCGGCCGCCGTCGTCGATCATCCGGGCGGTCGCCGGCTGCGCCGGCAGCTTGGACTTCCCGCCCTCGACCACGCTCGGGGTGAAGCGGCGGGGCTCCGCAGGTGGAGCAGCCGCCTGGGACAGGCTCTCGGGGATGCGGATCACCTCGATGGCGCGCGCCCGGTTCGGCAGGCGGCGCAGGAAGCCGCGCTCCTCGAGGGCCGTGATCAGCCGGTGGATGCCCGATTTGGACTTCAGATCGAGGGCGTCCTTCATCTCGTCGAACGAGGGCGGGACGCCACATTCCTGCATGCGGCTCTGGATGAAACGCAGGAGGTCCAGCTGCTTGCGCGTGAGCATCGACGGGGGACTCGCGGCTTGGAGGACCGCATCGATGCGGTCGCGGAAACAAATCACGAACACGTTAAACGTTCCGCAAGTGTTCCGCAAGCGTGATCGGCTGAGCTTGATCGATCGGCGATGTGCGGATGCGGCCGTTGTGTGCCGTGACGCGGTCGCGCCGCCATGGCAGAACCGGTCTGGCCGGATCGGCACGATCCCGGGCCAGCCTCGGTGACCTGAATCGCCGGAATGGTCCATAGGCTGGGACGGTCAGAGTGGCGCGGCGGGCCGCTCACGTCTGCCCACGGCACCTTGCCCGGACGACAGACATAGATCGCATGGACGCCGCATCATCCGACATCGCCGAGACCTGCAGCCGCGTGAAGCGCCTGAGAGTGGCGACCGCGGCCGCCCATGATCAGCTTGATCGGCGCATCATGGCGGCAAAGCCGTTCGCGAGCCTGGAGCGCTACGCGCTGTTCCTCCAGATCCAGTACAGGTTCCATGCGGTCGTCGATCGAGTCTATCGCGATGGCGCGTTCGCCCATGTCCTGCCCGATCTCGACGGCAGGCGCCGACTGCCCCTGATCCAGCAGGATCTGCGCGATGTCGGAGCGCCCGTCCCTGACGGCGCGTCCGAGGAACATTTCGGGACGATCGAACCGGCGCAGGGATTGGGCTGGCTCTACGTCGCCGAGGGCTCGAATCTCGGGGCGGCCATCCTGCTCAAGGAGGCCCGGGCGCTCGGCCTGTCGGAAACCCACGGTGCGCGCCATCTTGCCGGACATCCCGAAGGACGCGGGTTGCATTGGCGGCTTTTCACGGCCGCCCTCGACCGGGTCGAACTCCGGGAGACCGGGGAGCAACGCGTCGCCGCGGGGGCGACGGAGGCGTTCCAGTTCGTGCGCCGGCTGGTCGGGGACGTCTTCGAGGACTGACGGCGCCGCCACCCGGTCGGATCGTTCCGCCGCCCTGGCGCAGCAACAAAGCCTGTCACGCGCGCCGTCCACCGCCGAGTCGGGCGATGACCGGTCGCGGACGCCTGGAACGGCATCTCGGGCGACAAACGAATTGACTGGGCAAGCGGCGCCGTTTCAATGCGCCGAGGTGCTTGACCCGGTCGGCGGGGCAGGCGGATCGTCCCGGCGGCTTCGAGACTGGGCTGGAATTGGGCTTGGGATGACGAGGATGCGACGCGCGGCTCTTCTGCCCATCGGTGCCGGGGCCGTCGGCTTGACGCTGGCCGGCTGCACCACCGGGTTCTCGTATATCTCGCGCAACTACGTGGCGCTCACCCCGCAGGTGGTCACCATCGGCTGCAAGGAGCCCTACGAGGTCTACGACAACCGGCAGGTGCGCCGGATGCTCGTCGTCTCGAACGCCCTGCGCGAGTACACCGGCTGCAATCTCAGCGAGGTGCGGATCGATCCCGATCCGGCCGCGACCCGGGTGAAGCGCTTCCGCACCGCCGCCCGCGCCTATCTCGACGAGACCGTGCGGGAGGATTGCCGGATCACCGGCGAGACGGTGTTCGATCCGCAGAAGAGCGAATTCACCTACGCCTGCGACGCGCCGATCGAGAAGCGGGGCACGGTGGTGCCGCGCCTGCCGGGCCGCAATCCGGGCTTCATCCAACAATGATCTGAGCCGCCCGCGCCGGCCCCGAGCCCGCCCGGTCAGGCGCCCGGCTTTGGGAAGGTGCGCTCGGCCGCATCGCCGGCCGCCGCCAGCAGGGCGCGGGCGAAGGCCCGGGCCTCCGCCCGGTCCAGCACGATCGCCGCGGTGACCGGGCCGCCGCCGAGGTCGGCGAGGGCGAGTTCGAGCCGTACCCCGTCCGGCATGGCGCTCGCCTGGAGGCTCCAGCCGCCCCCCCGATCCGTGCTCTCCGTCATGACATCCCTCCCGGCTGCCGGACCCGAGACAACGCCGCAGGCTCCGGCCGGAACGGCCCTGGCCCGGGACTGTTCCCGCGTCGCGCCGCACCCGACTTCCCTGCCCCGCGGATCCGAGTTCCTCAAGAGCGCCGGCCCGACCGTGGCGATCGCCGGGGTCGGCGCCCTCGACGGGGTCGGCCTGCTCCGGAGCGATTGACGCCGGCGCCTCGATGATGTCTCCCCCGGGCGACCTGACACGGGGAGTCGCGACACATGCAAGAGATCTGGTTCCGCACCGGCGAGGCCACCGTCCTGGCCGCCGACGGGCAGTACACCGACGCCATGCCCGAGGTGCTGATCGGCTCGGTCCGCGGGCCGGTGGGTCAGGCCTTCGCGTCGATGATGGGGCAGGTCCAGGGCCACACCCGGATGTTCGTGGTGCGCGACCTCAACCAGCTCGTGCGCCCCGCCACGATGATGACCACCAAGGCGACGATCCACACGGCCGAGTATGTCGAGCTGCTCGGCGGCGTCGTCCAGGCCGCCACCGGCGACGCGATCGTGGATTGCATCATCGAGGGCGTGCTGCCCAAGGACGGTCTCGACGAGCTGTGCATGATCATCATGATCTGGCTCGACCCGCGCTGCGCGGAGGACGACAACCTCGACCGCAAGGACCTGTACCGCACCAACTACGAGGCGACGAAGCTCGCCATCGCCCGGGCCCTCAAGGGCGAGCCGACCGTGGACGAGCTGATCGCCAACCGGAAGACCGTGAAGCATTACGCGCTTGAGGACGTGATCGAGTATTGATCAGCGCGGCGGGATGCGCCCCACCGAGCACAGGGTGCGCATCGCGCTGCTGCCGGGATCGGTGTAGCAGGAGGCGGACCAGCCGTTCTGCTGGATGAACGACTTGCGGCGGTCCGACAGGGCGGTCCGGTAGGCGTCGGCGATGATCGGCTCGACCCGCGCGGCCGGCTCGCCGACCAGGATCTCCGAGGCCGCCGCGAGGTCGCGGAAGAAGGCCGCCGAGGGAGCGGGCTCCGCGGAGGTCGCCTGCACGATCGGCTCGGCCCGGCAGGTCACGTCGAACTTGATCGGACCGGCCAGGCGGATGTCGATGCTCGGCCCGGCGCGCTTGCCGACCTTGCCGCCGATCGCCCCGGCGATCTGCTGGGCGAGGTCGTCACACGGCTCCGCCCGGGCGGCGAGGGGCAGGCCGGCCAGGGCCGCGAGGAATGTGACCAGGAGCGGGCGGGCGACGCGGAAGCTTGACATGGCCGGCACTCTACGCGCCGGGCCGGAGGTGTCGAGGGCGGCGTTCACTGCCGCATCTGGGCGAAGCTCTTGAGCAGGGCCGGGGCGAGGCGCATCCCGGTCGGCACCAGCTCGGCCGGCGGCGGCCGGCGGACGCAATCCTCGAGGTAGGCCAGGGATTCCTCCAGGACCGCTCCGGTGAACGGCTTGGCGATCACCGCCGTGGCGCCCTCCAGATCGTCCGAGAGGGCCCGGGCGTTGGCGGTCATGAAGGCGGCCGTGATGCCGCCGATGGCGCGCACCGCGTGCGCCACGTCCACGCCCGAGGAATCATCGCCGAGGCGCAGGTCGATCAGCACCAGTTCGGGCCGGGTTTCGTGGACGAGGGCGATCGCCTCTGCCGCCGTCATGGCGGTGCCCACGACGCGATAGCCGGCCTCCTCCAGCATCATCTCGATCTGCATCAGGATCAGGGCCTCGTCCTCGACGACGAGGATTCGCATCGGCTCGCTCATCTGGCCTCCGGACCGGTAGCCAATTCGCGGGGCAGGCGAACGTTGACGATCGTGCCCGGGTCGTTCGCCTGCCAGGCGATGCTGGCATTGAGCTGGCGGCAGAGGGTGCCGATCAGCCGCTTGCCGAACGAGCGCTGCTCCATGACCTGCACGGGCATGCCGACGCCGTCGTCGGCGATCTTGATGGTGAAGTGGCGGTCGTCCGGCGCCACCGTCACGGAGAGCCGGCCGGCGCGGTGGTCCGGGAAGGCGTGCTTGAGGGCGTTGGTGATCAGCTCGTTCATCATCAGGGCCACCGGCGGGGCCTTTGTCACCGGGATCTCCACGGTTTCCAGATCCAGGTGCAGGCGGATCCGGTCGGTCCCGGAACCGCGGATCAGGTCGGTGGCGAGGTCGCGGGCGAACTCGGCCACGTCGAACCGCTCGACGTTGTTGGACTGGTAGAGCCTGCGGTGGACCGTGCCGAGGGCCTCCACCCGGGTCAGCATGGATTCCATCGCGGCGCGGGCGGCGGGATCGGTGATCGCCCGCGTCTGCATGGCCAGGAGGGCCGCGATCATCTGGAGGTTGTTCTTGACCCGATGATCGACCTCGTGGACCAGCATGGTCTGCGTGGCCAGGGCCTCGGTGAGGTCGCGGGTCCGGCGGGCGACCTCGGCCTCGAAATGGTCCTTCTCCTTCTGCACCTGCAGGTGCGCGTCGACGCGATCGGTGACGTCGAGCTGCGAGGCGAAGAAGAACAGCACCTCGCCGGCCTCGTTGGCGACGGGGCTGAGATACAGGGCGTTCCAGAACGGCGCCCCGTCCTTGCGATAGTTCAGGACGTCGATCGCGATGTCGCGCTGGGCCGCCACGGCCTCCCGGATCAGCGCCACGGCGCCCCGGTCGGTGTCGGGCCCCTGGAGGAAGCGGCAGTTGCGGCCGAGCACATCCTGGCGGTCATAGCCGCTCATCCGCAGGAACGCGTCGTTGGCGAAGACGATCGGGTTGTCGGGCAGGCGCGGATTGGTCACGATCATCGCCATCCGCGTGGCACGGACCGCGGCGGCGAACGGATCGCCCTTGCCGTGTTCGGCATCGAGCCGGTCCGTCAGATGCCAAGCGTCGGGCTGTTCCATCGAATCGACTCTTTCATGCCCGGCGTTCGTGACCTCCGGCAATTGGCTGGGCCTGCGCGGTCGCAGTGCCGAACGCTCAACGGCCAATCAGAAGATTGGGTTCAGCCCAGTCTCACTTTGATTCTGGAATCGACCAGACAGGATGCCGCACGGGTGGGCCCCGGTCCGGTTTTGCGGGCGCGCCGGCCACGCGATCTCCCGACAGGCTTCATCGTCCCCGCGCGCTTGGTGCGCCGGGGGCATGGCCCAAGAAGATTCAGCACGCTGGACGCGGGACGCCGCGGGAACCCAGGTGTCGGCCAAGTTACGCGCGGGATCCGATCCCCGCGGCGACCCGCGGCATCGGCCGGGCATGGTCCCCGGCCGGTGCCGTCTGTCTCGTCGCGATGTCTGTGCGACGCCCCGATCCCCGCGACTCCGTGTTAGCGGTCACTGCCCATGGCGCCCAAGCCGCAATCGCAGCCGAGACGCCCCCGGAACCCGCATCACCGCCGTGGCCTTCCACCCGACATCCGCCTCGTAGTGGGCGGGTCCGCAGGTTTCTGAGGGTCACGCCCAGATCCGGGTCGCCGCGGGGGCATTTCCGCACCCCGCCGGGCAGACTACCGCCCGATCTTCACGCCCGTATCCGAGACACGCCCTGCATCGGCACGCCGCCCGGGGCGATGGCGGCTGAGAGCCACCGACGCGGGCATCGCCCCATCCCCCGAGCCCGCCGGTCAGCCACCGGACGGACCCCCGAGGAGCGCCGTGGAGTCACCCCCACACCGCCGAAGGACAGGTGACGGCTAATGAGCACAAAATAGGAACATTGTCAAGGGCGGCGTGGCGGTCGATGGGTCTGCGTCTTCATGCGCCGAGACGGGATCCGACGTTTGGTGCCGTCTACAACGGCTGGGGAGCAGTCGGTCCGCCCGAGGCTGCGGTCGACGAGGGGCGGACGTTCGAAGACCTGTATCTCCCGCCTGACGGCTGTACTTCTCTGCCCGCCGTAAACTGCTGATATCGGGCGAGCGCGGTAGGAGAGTCGTCTCCTTTACAACGCGCGCATTTGCGTCTCTCCTGCGCCCCGTACTCGCCGACGACGGTCAATAACAAACGGGGATGCCAACCCCGGACCATGGGGAGGAGGCAATGCTGGATCAGGGATCAACCCACCGAGAGTGGGCCGATCTGATCACGGAGGGGATCGCCGAAGCGGCGTATGCCCGGGAGGATTATGCACGACGAAGATCCGTCGACGAGGCACGGCACCGGACCCTAGCGCTTGGCCGCATCGTTCAGACGGACATCATCCCGCGGATGATGCTGGTCGATCGCGGCGAGAGGGAGGTCCGGTCGGACGTCCTGCCGAAGCTGGAAGCGGAAACGGTCGCGGGCTTCACGGACCTGATCCTCGGGCACGACGTCACGGCCCTCATGGACGCCTTCACCGCCCTGACGGCCAAGGGATATTCCGTCGACGACCTGTTCCTCGACCTGTTGGCACCTTCGGCGGCCCTGCTGGGGCGCATGTGGGACGACGATCTGTGCGACTTCATCGAGGTCACGGCCGGCCTCGCCCAACTCCAGTTCCTGTTGGCCACGTTCCGCACGGACGGAGGCGTCGCGCCCTACGATAGCGGGCGCCGCATCCTCCTGATGGGAGCACCGGGCGAACTTCACACCTTCGGCTTGGCCATCGTCGAACAGTTCATGCGGAAGGCCGGCTGGCATGCGGATAGCGGGCTTGCCTCCAGCCCCCAGGAGATCGCCGATCTCGTCGCTTCGGAGCGGTTCGGCGTCGTGGGTCTGACGCTGAGCCGGGAGAGCCATCTCGATCAACTCGCCGCCTCGATCCAGGCGGTACGACGGGCGTCGCTCAACCCCTCGATCGGCGTCATGGTCGGGGGACCCGTCTTCCTGGAGCATCCCGAATACGTCGAACGGGTCGGCGCCGATGCCTCGGCGGTCGATGCACCCACCGCGGTTCTGCTCGCGCAGAGATTGCTCACATCCGCCTTCGAGCCTGCGAACGACCGAACGTAGATCTCTCTACCGATCCGAACCAATCCGACGGCCCGATAGGATCCAGCAGCCATGTCTGTCGTTCAGCTCATCTATGCCTCACGCCCCTTTGGGTTTGACCAAGCGATGCTCAACGGCATCCTATCGCAATCGCGGCGATGCAACGCGCGAGATGGGATCACTGGCGCCCTCATCTGTAGGGCCGATGTCTACATGCAGTTGTTGGAGGGCTCGGCCGAAGCGCTGGATGACACGTATGCTCGGATCTTGCGGGACGACCGGCATTTGGAGATCAGGCGATTGTCCTATCACACTGTGACGGACCGATTATTCCCGCGCTGGGCCATGCGTGACGATCCGGCCCGATCTTGGATGTGGTCACAAGCTGAAGTCGCGAACGGCGCGATAGACCGGGCCACTCCTGTGCAAGCATTGAAAGTCTTCGAGCGGCTTGCGGCCGAACGCGGCGACGCGCTTCGCGACTCATGAACCGCTGAGCGATCCGCAACGTATGAGTCTCGACCGGATTGGACCGGCGCCGCCCCGCATATGCGGGCGCGGGTCCGATTGAGGTCGCGGCTTGATTACAGTGTCACACATCAAGCGAGCTTACTCATGTTCGACGAATACGGCATCCCGCGCGGCGTCGAGTTAGACGAAGCTGCGCTGCCCAAACTCTACCATTTTGTCTATTGCAGTCGTGCCGCCGAGGGCGTTGACGACGCCGAAGTCTGCCGCATCGTCGAGACGGCCCAGCGCAACAATTTCGAACACGGCATCACCGGGGTGCTGGTTTTCGGCAGCGGCGTCTTCTTCCAGTGGATCGAGGGGCCGGCCGCCAAGATCCAGAACCTGATCGCGATTTTGCATCGCGACAAGCGGCATCACGACATCGTTTCGCTGAGCCAGAGCGAAGAAGAACGAGAGCGTCTTTACCCGAACTGGGACATGGAGAAAGTCGAGGCCGAGGATATCCGTCTCGTGTTGGAAGATGCGCTCGAAAACGCAGACGATAAAAACAATCGTGCGACGCTGACGCGGATCCTCGAACAACTCGATGCGGGTCCACTTGGTCGAGGCTGATCGGGGCCCCTATCCGCTTTTCGGCAGATCCTAGGAGCACCGTGTACGCCTCGATCGGGTCGCCGGCAGGCGCTGCCAAGCGTCTGTCATCCGCCGCTCGGTCGCGTCGCTGCGCACGCGTTCGCGGCGGGCGTCCCCGGTCGAACGCTCAATGGAAATCCCGGCTCGGATACGCCCGCCGGTCCTGAGGCGCCCCGAAATCGGTGGTCTCGGGGGGCAGCTTCATCCCGGCGGCGCGCAGGTCGCGCAGGGATTCCGTCAGATCGCGAAATCCCTCGGCGACCAAGTGGACCACCCCCTCGGCTCGCTGCACCCGGCCGCGCACGGCGAGGAAACGGGCCTGCATGGCGGCCCGGCGGTTCGCCTCGAACACCGTCTTCCAGATGATCACGTTGGCGATGCCGGTCTCGTCCTCCAGGGTCAGGAACACCACGCCCTTGGCGGTGCCCGGCCGCTGGCGGATCAGCACCAGGCCCGCCACCGTGACCCGGGCGCCCTGGGGCAGGGCCGGATCCTGATGGGCCCGGGCCGGGATCGCGCCGATCCGGGCGAGCCGGCCCCGGAAGAACGCGACCGGGTGCCCCTGCAGGGACAGGCCGGTGGCGGCGTAATCCTCGGCCACCGCCTCGGACAGGGGCAGCGAGGGCAGGTCCACGTTCGGCTCGTGCCGGAACAGGCCGTCGTCGGCGTGCCAGGCGAACAGCGGCAGCGGCGCGTCGAGGAGGTGGCCGCGCCGCTCGGTGCCGTCCGCCTTGGCCGCCCTCCGGGCCGAGGTGCCCTCGAGGGTCCGCACCATCCACAGGGCGGCGCGCCGATCGAGGCCGAGCGACCGGAACGCATCGGCCTCGGCCAGGCGCTCCAAGGCGTTGCGTGGCAAGGCGAGGGCCGCCTGCAGGCCCTCGATGCTGGCATAGCCGTTGGCGCGAAGCCGGACGAGCCGGTGCATCGCGGCCTCGGGCAGGCCGTTCACCTGGCGCAGGCCGAGACGCACCGCGTGCAGCTTCGGATCCCCGGCCGGCTCCAGGGTGCAGTCCCAGGCGCTGGCGTTGACGCAGACGCCCCGCACCTCGACCCCGTGGGCGCGGGCGTCCCGCACCAGCTGGGCCGGCTGGTAGAAGCCCATCGGCTGGGCGTTGAGGATCGCGGCCAGGAACACGTCCGGGTGCCGGCACTTCATCCAGGCCGAGGCGTAGACCAGGAGCGCGAAGCTCGCCGCGTGGCTCTCCGGGAAACCGTAGGTAGAGAACCCCTTGATCTGCGCGAAGCAGCGCTGGGCGAAATCCGCCGGGTAGCCGCGGCGGGTCATCCCGCCCACGAACTTCTGCTCGAAGCCGCCGATCGTGCCGACATGCCGGAACGTCGCCATCGCCCGGCGCAGGCCGTCGGCCTCGGCCGGGGTGAAGCCCGCCGCCGTGATGGCGATCTGCATCGCGTGCTCCTGGAACAGCGGCACGCCGTAGGTTTTTTTCAGGACTTCCTTCAGCTCGTCCGCATCGCCGTGGGCGGGGTCGGGCGACGGATAGACCACCGGCTCCTGCCCCGACCGCCGGCGCAGGTAGGGATGGACCATGTCGCCCTGGATCGGGCCCGGGCGCACGATCGCCACCTGGACGACGAGGTCGTAGAATTCCTTCGGCTTGAGGCGGGGCAGCATCGACATCTGCGCCCGGCTCTCGACCTGGAACACGCCGACGGAATCGGCCTTCGCCAGCATCGCGTAGGTGTCGGGATCCTCCCGGGGCAGGTCGGCCAGGGTCTCGTAGAAGACGCCGTGGTCCGTCTCCAGAAAATCGAGGCCGCGCTTGAGGCAGGTCAGCATGCCGAGCGCCAGCACGTCGACCTTCATCAGGCCGATCGCGTCGATGTCGTCCTTGTCCCACTCGATGAAGGTGCGGTCCGCCATGGCGCCGTTGCCCACCGGCACGGTCTCGTCGAGGCGCCCGCGGGTCAGGATGAAGCCGCCGACATGCTGCGACAGGTGGCGAGGGAAGCCGATCAGCTGGTGCGCGAGGTCGAGCGCCTGCCGGAGCACCGGGTTGTCGGGGTCGAGGCCGGCCTCGCGCACGTGCTTGTCCGGCACGTCCTTGCCCCAGGAGCCCCAGACCGTGTCGGCGATCGCCGCGGTCACGTCCTCGGTGAGCCCCAAGACCTTGCCGACCTCCCGGATCGCCATGCGCGGACGGTAGTGGATCACCGTGGCGCAGAGGGCGGCACGCTCCCGCCCGTAGCGGTGGTAGAGGTGCTGGATCACCTCCTCCCGCCGCTCGTGCTCGAAATCGACGTCGATGTCGGGGGGCTCGCCCCGGTTCTCGGAGATGAACCGGGCGAACAGCAGCCGGTGCTTGGACGGGTCCACCGCGGTGATGCCCAGGCAGAAGCACACGGCGGAATTGGCCGCCGAGCCGCGCCCCTGGCACAGGATCCCCCGGCTCCGGGCGAACTCGACCACGTCGAACAGGGTCAGGAAGTAGCGGGCGTAGTCCAGCTTGGCGATGAGCCGCAGCTCCTCGCCGAGCGTGGCCCCGACCGAGTCCGGGACGGCGCCGGCATAGCGCCAGCGCGCCCGCTCCCAGGTCTTCTCCTCCAGGTATTCCTGGGCCGTGCGCCCGGGGGGCACCGGCTCGTCGGGATACTCGTAGTGCAGCTGCGACAGGCAGAAGGTGCAGGCCTGCGCGATCTCGACCGTGCGGGCGAGCGCCTCCGGATGGTCGGCGAACAGCCGGGCGATCTCGGAGGGCGGCTTCAGGTGGCGCTCGGCGTTGGCCTCCAGCCGATAGCCGGCCTCCCCGATCCGGCAGCGTTCGCGGATGCAGGCCACCACGTCCTGGAGCGGGCGCCGGTCGGGATGGTGGTAGAGCGCATCCGAGATCGCGACCATGGGCGCCCCGTAGGTCTCCCCCAGCTCGGCCAGGAGGCCGAGACGGCGGCGCTCGTCGCCCCGCCGCGCATGGCTCGCCCTGAGCCAGGTCCGGACGCGGCGGCAGCCAGGGCCTCGAGCCGCCCGAGGAAGCCGTCCGGGGCCGCGGGCGCCGGCTCCGGCGGGATCGCGATGAACATCTGTCCCTCGGCGGCCTCCAGCATCTCGGCGAAGGAGAACTGGCACGCGCCCTTGCGGCTGCGCCGGTTGCCCTGGGTGAGCAACCGGCAGAGGCGGCCCCAGGCCTGCCGGTCCACCGGATAGGTCACGGCCTCGAACCCGTCCTCGGTGACGAGGCGCACGCCCGGCAGGACACGGATCGCCACGCCCTCCGCCGCGAGGGCCTGGGCCGCCGCATGGGCCCGCACCACCCCGGCCACGGTGTTGCGGTCGGCGACCCCGATCGCGGCGAGCCCGTAGGCTGCGCCTTGCACGACGTATTCCTGCGGATGCGAGGCGCCGCGTAAAAACGAGAAGTTCGTGGTCAGGGCGAGTTCGGCGTAGGCGGGATCGCTCATGGGAACACCCCGTGCACGAACCAGGCGGCCGGGCGGCCGGGGGCGTGCGGCCCGTCCCGGTACAGCCAGAGCCTTCGGCCGGCCGCGCACTCGACCCGGTAATAGTCCCGGGCCTGGCCGGATGCGCGCCCCGTTCGCCGCCGCCGGCATCCCGCCGGCGGCGGGCGCGTCGGGCGGTGCCACCACTCGGCCGCGATCCGCTCCGGCCCTCGGCATGGACGATCGCGTGGATCCGGGCGCGCCAGCGGAAGCGCCGGGGCGGTCCCTCGGGCACCGTGGACAGCACGTCGAGGGCAGCCTCGCCCGGGAACAGCACCAGGGGCCGGGGCGGGAGGTGGTCCGGCCAGGGCGTCGGGTCTGCAGTCCACGGGAGGGTGTGGCCGGCCCGGCTCCGGAGGTGGCTCGCCCGCGCCCCGAGGCGCAGGAGCGGCCGGCCGAGCCTCTGCGCCAGGGCGTCGGCCAGGACTCCGATCCCGTCCCCCTGGGGCGACGCCCCGAGATCCGTCTGGCGGGCCGTCATCGGCCCGGTCACCGTGACGGTGAGCGCCACGGTCTCGAAGCCGAAGCCGGCGTCGAGAGCCGCCCCGAGGCGGTCGAGGCGCAGGGAGACCAGGGTGGCGACGCGCTCGGGACAGCGCTCGGGCCGGGACAGGCCGAGATCGAGGGCGCGCGTGACCCCGTCGACCCGGTGCAGGACGAGGCGCAGGGCGCAGGCGCCGACCCCGTCGCGCTCCAGCCGGGGGGCGATCTCCGCCATCAGCAGCCGGGCGGTGACGACGATGTCCGACTGCCGGCCGATCGGGTCGAGGAAGCCCCGGGCGGCCCGGTACGCGGCCTCCTCGGTGAGCGGCGCCAGGGGTTCGGGCCGGCAGCCCATCGCCCGGTCGAGGCGGCAGCAGGGCCTCGCCGAAGCGGCGGGCCAGCGGCCCCGGGCGAGGGCGTCGATCCTCGCCGACCCGGCGCAGGCCGAGCCGCCTCAGGCCCGAGACCGTGCTGCCGGGATCGGGCGCAGGGCCTCCACGGGCAGCCCCGAGGGCCCGGGCGGCCCGGGGTACGACTCCACCCGGGTCGGCGGCGCCGAAGCGGGCCACAGCGAAGGCGCCGCCGGGGATGGGCCAGCGCGATCGGGCGGGAATCTTCGACCGGGCGAGGCGCCCGGCGAGGTCGTCCACGAGGGGGCCCTCGCCCTGCGCAGGTGGCTCGCCCGGCGACGTCGACGTAAAACCCGTCCGCGGCCTCGGCCGGCCCGAATGAGCACCCTAGCGTAGCCCCCCAGCGGCAGAGCCGCAGCAGCGCCGCCCGGTCGGCTTCCGGGATCGGCGGGTAGACCTGGGCGGGCACGCCGATCCGCGCCCGGACCCGGCCCAGGAGTTGAACCGGCCTCAAGCCGAGGGCACCCGCCCCGGGTCGAGGGCGAGGAGCCGCAGGCCGCCGGGCCCTCGGCCGCCACCGCGAGCGGGCCCTCGGTCAGTGCGCGGACCGGCCCGCCGCAACCGCGTCACGGGCCAATGGCTCAGGCAGACGCAGACGATGCGCGGCATGGTCCCACTCCAGAAGCCAGTCGCCGCCCCGGCCGTTGCGGCAGCGATCGAGGCGCGCCCGCCAGCGCGGGCTGTCGAGGGTGCCGAACCGGTCCCGGGCGGCCGGAGCCGGAGCGATCCCGCCACCGGGTAGGCGGCGCCGTTAAGCAGCCCGGCCTCGGCGGGCTGCAGGATCGCTGAGCGGCGGCCCGTCGCTCTCCGTGCCCCTTCGGCGGCGAAGCTGCAGGCGCCGGCCGGCTTCAGCGGCAGGCCGTCCTGAACCAGGCCGACGAGCGCCGACAAGGTGCGGGCGTGGAGCGCCGCCTCGAGCGCGCGGAACACCTCCGCGTCGCCGCCCGCTTCCAGCAGGAGCAGCCGGGCGGATCCAGGCCGAGGCCGGCTCGGCCGGGCCCGTGGGGCAACGGCTGGTCTGGGGCGGCGGCGATCAGCGCCGCGCCTTTGCGTGCGGGCGAGCGGCACAGAGCGCTAGCGGCGAAGCTCAGGGCCGCGATCGCGTCCGCAGGCTCGGCCGGGGCGATTTCGTGCGGCGGCCCGAGCGCCAGACCGCCGCCGGGCAGGTGCGCGTCGATCGCCGGCAGATCCAGGGACAGGACCGACGGCGGGCTGCCTGACCAGCCGACGCGGACAGAGCGCGCCCCTGCAGCGCCGCCAGCCGCTCCTGGGGCTGCCTGGCGCGGGATCCCGCCCGGTCTGGTTCGCAGGGTCCAGCCCCATCTCCGCGTGCTCCGATCATGCCGGACGATAAGAACATAACAGGAACATGTTCAAACCGTTTCAGCGGGTCACCTGAATCGGACGCCGGGCCAGCAGCTTGGCCTGTGGATGATTGTGGACGCCTGTGGAATCAGCCGCCCCGCCCGCGACCAAAGCCACGGTTGACCGAGCCCGCGAGCCGAGACCACAGTCGTCTGCCGCGCCAGACGCGGCCGACACGGTCCGAGCATGCGCCCAGCCCTCGCCTTGACGATCCTGCTCGCCCTCTCAGGAGCGGCCCTCGCCCAGCAGCCGCCCGACCCCGGCCCTGCCCCATCCTCCGAGGCGCCCCGCGCCAGGCTAAGCTGCGCCCCGGCACGCGCCGGTCCCGAGCCAGCCGATCATGGTCTACGACGCCCGGATCGAGGCCGGCGACCTGCGGATCTCGGGCTCGGTGCGCAAGCCGGGGGCGATCGTGGTCCTGGACGACGACATCTCGATCCAGGCCGACCGGCGCGGGCGCTTCGCGTTCCGGGTCCCCTACCGGCCGCCGACCTGCGTGGTGACCCTCGCGGCCGACCCGGACGAGGCGCGAGGCGGTCGTCGCGAACTGCGCCGCCGAAGGCGCCAGCTGGGCCCGCCTGGCCCCCAGGGCGCCGCGGGTCCGACCGGGGAGCCTGGTCCGAAGGGCGAGACCGGCCCGAAGGGTGAACCGGGCAGCAAGGGCGACTCGGGCAGCAAGGGTGAACCGGGCAGCAAGGGAGAGCCTGGCGAGAAGGGTGAGCCGGGTGCTGCGGGAATTCCGGGCGCAAAGGGCGATCCGGGACCGAAGGGCGATCCAGGACCGAAGGGCGAGCCGGGCATCAAGGGCGAGCCCGGCCCGGCCGGCGGGGCAGAGTCCAGGGGCGAGACCGGCGCATCCGCCCTGCGGGCCGTGCGCAAGTCCGACTGCGCGGGCGGCTGCACCGTCACCTGCGCGGCCGATGAGATGCTGGTCACCGCCCACTGCCTCAAGGGCGGCACCCCCGTCTATGACGGGGAGGGCGCCACCTGCCCGGCGGACGCCTCGGGGATCGTCGGGTTCTGCACCCGGCGGTGAGCCGGTATCCCCTTCGGCGACGAGCGTCCTAGCCGCGACGGGCGCCCTAGCCGCCGCTCTGGCGCAGCCAGTCGAGCATCCCGGCGGCGGCGGCCCGTCCGCCCGCGAAGGCGCCCTGGAGCAGGTAGCCGCCGGTCTGCGCCTCCCAGTCGAGCATCCGCCGGCCAGGAACAGGCCGGGACGGGCGCGCAGCATGGCGCGGCCGTCGAGGGCGTCGAGCGGACCCCGCCCGCCGTCGAGATCGCCCGCTCGATCGGGGCCGAGCCGGTGAGGTCGAGGGGGCGGCTGATCAGCCCGGCGAGCGCCGGGCTCGCCGGAAGGTTTTGGCCGGCCGCCTCGCGCAGGAGACCCGCGGCCACCGGCGAGAGCCCCGCGGCCTTGCGCAGGCGGGTCGCGGTCGAGTCCCGCCGGGCGCCGGCGAGGCGGCGGGCAGATCCGTCCCGGTCAGTCCGGGGCGCAGATCGACGGTGAGCCGGGCACGGCCCCGTCCGGCGATCGCCGTCCGCAGGGGCCGCGACAGGGCGTAGATCGCCCCGCCCTCGATCCCGGCGGCCGTGATCACGGCCTCGCCCCGGACCGCAACGCCGTCGCAGGCGAGCGCCACCCGCTTGAGCGGCGCCCCGGAAAACCGCTCGCGGAACAGGGCGGACCACGCCACGGCAAAACCCGCATTGGCCGGCTCCAGGGGCGCGACGTCCACGCCGAGCCCCTCGAGAAGCGGCACCCAGAGCCCGTCAGAGCCGAGCCGCGGCCAGCTCGCCCCGCCGAGCGCCAGCAGGGCAGCCCGGGGCCGGATCTCGACCGGCCCGTCCGGCGTCGCGAAGGCAAGTGCCTCACCGATCGCCGTGAGCCGGTGTCGGGTGCGGATCCGGACCCCGAGCCGGTCGAGCCGCGTCAGCCAGGCCCGGAGCAGCGGCGACGCCTTGAAGCTCGTCGGAAACACCCGCCCGCTCGATCCCACGAAGGTCGGCTCGCCGAGATCCGCGCACCAGTCTCGCAGGGCCTCCGGGGGAAACGCCGCGATGGCGGCGTCCAGGTGGCCGGCGGGATGGTAGCGGGCCAGGAAGGCCGCGCGCGGCTCGCTGTGGGTGAGGTTGAGGCCGCCGCGCCCGGCGATCAGCAGCTTGCGGGCGACAGAGGGCATCCGGTCGTACACCGTCACCGCGCGGCCGGCCTGCGCCAGCACCTCGGCCGCAGCCAGCCCGGCCGGCCCGCCGCCCACGATGGCGATATCGTTGATGTCGTCCGGCATCCGCCTGGAGAGCGGCAGGCTGCCCGCACCTGTCAAGATGTGGCCGATGTCGGCGGCGTCTCAGGGGCCGGACCGCCTTACCCGGCGCCGTTCTGCGACGATGCGGCTCCCCGACAGCCTGTTTGTCCGCCCGGTTCCCGTCGCGTGACGGTTCCGGTTGGCGGAGATCCCACACTCCCCCCTCATCCTGAGGTACGGCGCAGCCGCCTCGAAGGAGCCCTCCAGGGATCGCGCAGCTGGCTGGAGGGCTCCTTCGAGGCCTCCGCTGCGCTCCGGCGCCTCAGGATGAGGAGGATGGGAAAGATCGAACAACAGATTCTAACACAAATCCGACAGTGTCGGCCAATGGACCCGCAGAATTGTCCTGCCGTTCGCGGCCGGGATCTGCGAGATGGCTTGTTCGACAACCTGGCCGCCCATACGCTCATAGAAGCGAAGCGCAGCCTCATTGGCCTCGAAAACCCATAGGTACAGGCCATTTCCCGCCTGCTGGGCGGCGAGCTTTCGCGCAGCCGAGCGCAGCAGTGCCTCCCCGATCTTCCTGCCCCGCATCTCTGGACGGACGTGCAGGTTATCGACCAAGCTGCCCCATCGCCGATCAAGATCACGATGCGTCGCTACGAAGCCGACAAGTCCTTCATCGGACGTCGAGGCGATCTCGACCATGAAATTCAAGGCCGGCGTGTCGAGCTTTCCGAGCCAGTGCGAAAGGCGATCCTCCTCGACGGGCTCGGCCAGAAACGCGGGATCGAGGATCGACCGATAGGCATCGCGCCAACTCGCTACGTGGATCGCAGCGATGGTCTGCGCGTCCGTCGCCCGCGCGGCCCGGTAGATGATGTCGGCCATCCGCACATTATCCGTGGGGCACCGCCTGCGGGCAATTCACCCCGTGTCACGCACACGGCAGACGACCGCGGAACGCGTAGGATCCGGCGCGGCCCGACGTTAATGCCGTCCTCTGCGCGCAACCGTGATGCTGCAGCCTCGTTCCCGTCCAGCCTGCCGATCCGGCGCAAACCCAGAAGAGGCTTCCCGCCCGTGACGCTCTCCACCGCCGTCACCGCGACCGATCCGTCCACGCCGGCCCCCGCCGTGCCCTCGAAAGGCCGCCTCAGCCCGCTCGAGATCCGGTCGATCGTCTTCGGCCTGATGACCGCGATGCTGCTCGCGGCCCTCGATCAGACCATCGTGGCGACCGCGATGCCGACCATCGGGCTCGATCTCGGCGACGCCGCCAACCTGCCCTGGATCGTCACCGCCTACCTGCTCGCCTCCACGGCGGTCACGCCGCTCTACGGCAAGCTCTCTGACATCCACGGCCGGCGGATCATGCTGCTGATCGCCATCGCGACCTTCGTGCTCGGGTCGCTCGCCTGCGCGGTGGCGCCCACCATGGTGACCCTGGCGCTGGCCCGGGGCCTCCAGGGCATCGGCGGCGGCGGGCTGATCGCCCTGTCGCAGACCATCCTGGCCGACATCATGGCGCCCAAGGAGCGGGCGCGCTACCAGGTGGTGATCGCGGGCGTGTTCGTGGCGGCCTCGGTGGCGGGGCCCCTGCTCGGGGGCTTCTTCGCCCAGCACCTGCACTGGTCGCTGATCTTCTGGATCAACCTGCCGATCGGCTTCCTCGCCTTCGCGCTGACCAACGCCAAGCTGAAGCTGCTGCCGCGCAACGAGCGCCGCCACACGCTGGATTATCCCGGCGCCATCCTGCTGGTGCTGAGCTCGACCACCCTGATGCTGGCCCTGAGCTGGGGCGGCGTGCGCTACCCTTGGGGCTCCGCGCCGGTGCTCGGCCTGCTCGCCGTTGCGGCCGTGCTCGGGTGCGGCTTCGCGGCCCGGCTCGCCACGGCAGCCGAGCCGCTGATCCCCACGCAGGTGCTGAAGGACCGGGTGGTCTACAGCGCCACGCTGTCGGCCTGCTTTGCCATGGGCACCTTCATCGGCCTGACCATCTACGTGCCGATCTTCCTCGAAGGCGTGCTCGGGCTCACCGCCAGCGAATCCGGCGTGGCCCTGGTGCCCCTGATGGTCGGCACCGTCACCGGGGCGACGCTGTCGGGCCGGTCGATGCTGCTGTTCCGGCACTACAAGCGCGTGCCGCTGGCCATGATGAGCGTCAGCATCGCCTGCTGCGCCATCATCGCCCTGGAGGGACGGGCGCTGCCGTTCTGGCTGATGGAGGTGATGCTGGCGCTGCTCTCCATGGGGATCGGGACGATCCTGCCGCTCTCCACCATCGCGATCCAGAACGCCGTGGAGCCGCACCAGCTCGGCATCGCCACGGCAGCGATGAACTTCTTCCGCTCGCTCGGCGGCGCCCTGATCGTGGCCGCCTTCGGGACGATCGTGCTCGGGGGGGCCGCCGGGACCGGGCACGACGTGGAGAGCCTGATCCGCGGCGGCGATCCCGCGCATCTGGCCGAGACCTTCCGCTCCGTGTTCCTGGCCGCCTGCGTCGGCCTGGTGGCGGCCCTCGGGTTCCTCGCCTACATGGAGGAGCGCCCGCTCGGTGAACGTCCCGCGGCAAAGCCCGGCGCAGCGCCGGCCGCCGACACCCCGACATGAGGACACGACCTTGGCTTGGCTGATCCTGCTCGCGGCCGGCCTGCTGGAGGTGGTCTGGGCCTACGCGATGAAGCGCTCGGACGGCTTCACCCAGCCTATCCCGAGCGCCGTGACGGTGGCGGCCGCGCTCGGCAGCTTCGTCCTGCTGGCCTTCGCGATGCGCAGCCTGCCGCTGGGCACCGCCTACACGGTCTGGACCGGCATCGGGGCGGTGGGCGCCTTCCTGCTCGGCATCCTGATGCTCGGCGAGAGCGCGAGCCCGTTGCGGATCGCCGCGGCGGCGCTGATCGTCTCGGGCCTGGTGCTGATGAAGCTCTCCGGGGAGGCCTGAGCACCGGCCGCGGACGCGGTCCGACGCGCGAGTCACCCGCGCGCCGCCACCGTGCCCTTGATTCGCCCGGTTCGCCCGCTTAACTCGCCCCTATCGGCTGCGGGCCCCTCTGGCGGGCGCTTTTCAGCGCCCGTGATGTCGGAGCCGATGCTTTCCTTCCGGAATCAGCATCAGGTCCCGCACATGATGGACGTTCTAACCGTCGAATGGCTCGGCAAGCCGTTGTGGATGTGGCTCGGCTTCCACGTCCTGATCGCCTGTCTGCTCGCCTTCGATCTCGGGCTGCTGCACCGGGACAAGGACCACGAGATCGGGGTCCGCGAGAGCCTGCTGCTGACCGGCTTCTACCTCGCGCTCGGGCTCGCCTTCGGCGGCTGGATCTGGTGGTATCTCGGTCCGCAGGCGGGCGAGGAATACGTCACCGGCCTCGTGGTCGAGAAGTCGCTGTCGATGGACAACGTCTTCGTCATCGCCATGATCCTGGCCGCCCTCGGCATCCCGCGCGCCGCCCAGCACCGGGTCCTGCTCTGGGGCATCCTGGCCGCCGTGCTGTTGCGCGGCCTGATGATCGGGCTCGGCGCGGCGCTGGTGCACCAGGTCCACTGGGTGCTGTCGCTGTTTGCCGCCTTCCTGATCTTCGCCGGCCTCAAGATCCTGTTCTCGGGCCCCGAGGAAGAGGGCGACTTCCAGAACAGCGCCATCGTGCGCTGGATCAAGAAGACCTTCCGGGTCACGCCCGAGCTGCACGGCCAGCACTTCGCGGTGCGCCGGCCGGACCCGGCCACCGGCAAGAAGGCCCTGTGGTTCACCCCGCTCGCCCTGGCGCTGGTGCTGGTCAACGGCGCCGACGTGATCTTCGCGGTCGACAGCGTGCCGGCGATCTTCGCGATCACCACCGACACGTTCGTGGTCTACACCTCCAACATCTTCGCGATCCTGGGACTGCGCGCCCTCTACTTCGCCCTCGCCGCGATGGTCGACCGGTTCGCCTATCTCAAGACCGCGCTCGCCTTCATCCTGATCTTCATCGGCGCCAAGATCGTCATCGCCGACACGTTCGGGCTGATCCACGTCCAGCCGTGGGTGTCCCTGGTGGTGACCCTGTCGCTGCTGACGATCGGCGTGCTCTACAGCCTGTGGCGCACCCGCACCGACGCGCCGGCCCCGGCGGTCTCCGGCCCGGCCCACGGCCACGAGGCGCCGGCCCATCGGGCCTGAAGTCCTGGTTTCAAAAGGTCCGGGACCTTGTGCGGGGCCAGGGCGGGGCCCTGGTTCATCGGGGCTCCGTCCCGACACCACGCCAAAGGGCCGAGCCCTTTGGAAGCCCGGGATTTCCCCGTGCTAGGCTGGTAGCGCGGCGATCAGGTCGCGCAGGGTGGTGATGGTCGAGGCGTCGGCCACGCCGTCCACGCGCTCCTGGCGGAAATGGCGCTGGAAGGCCGTGACGACCGCATGCGTGCGCGCATCGAACGTCCCGGTTACCGCCACGTCGTAGCCGTAGAGGGCGAACATCGCCTGCAGCGCCTCCACGGGCTGGCCGGCATCGCCCTGCGCGAAGAACCGCCCATCCCGGAGGCGGGCCGGCGGCACCCGGTGGCCGATGCCGGCCGCCGCGAGGCGATCCCAGGGAAAGGTCTCGCCCGGATCCTCCTTGCGCTCCGGGGCGATGTCGGAATGGCCGAGCACCCGCTCCGGCGGGATCGGCCAGCGCCCCAGGATGTCCAGGGCCAGAGCGATCACGGCGTCGATCTGCACGTCCGGGTAGGGCGGCAGCCCGCCGGCATGGCCCGGATGAACGATCTCGATCCCGACCGAGCGGGAATTCAGGTCGGTCACGCCCTTCCAGGCACCCCGGCCCGCGTGCCAGGCGCGCCGAGCCTCCGGCACCATCTGGACGATGCCGCCATCCTCGAACACGAGGTAGTGGGCCGAGACCTCGCTCAGCGGGTCCCGCAGCCGCGCCAGCGCGGCGGCGCCGCCCGCCATGCCGGTATAGTGCAGGAGCAGCATGTCGGGCTTCGCTCCGCGGCGCTCGCCGTGGTTCGGCGAGGGCGCCACGCGGCGGGCGAGGGGGCTGTCCGGATCGAGGCTCACCGCGCTCCGCGCTCCTGCACGATCCGGTCGTAGGCGGCGTTGATGGCGGCGAGCCGCCGGGTCGCGATGGTCACGGCCTCGGCGGGCAGGCCCCGGGCCAGCGCGCGGTCGGGATGATGCTCGGCGACCAGCGCCCGGTGACGGGCCTTGACGGTGGCCTCGTCGGCCTCCGAGTCGAGGCCGAGGACCGCGTAGGGATCGTCCGGCAGCCGCACGTGCCGGGCCGCGATCCGCCGGAAGGCGGCATCGTCGAAGCCGAAGATCTCCGAGACGGCGCGCAGGTAGCGCTCCTCGGCCTCGTGCAGCGCGCCGTCGGCGCCCGCGATCTGGAACAGGCCGTCGAGCACGTCCTCGAGAAGGGCCGGCTCGTCACCGAAGGTCGTCGCGAGCTGACGCGCGTAGGCTTCGAAGCCGTTCGTGGTCTTTTTGGCCAGGTCGAACAGCCGCTCGACGCCGGACCGCGCGGATTCGTCGACGCGGACGACCCGGCCGAACGCCTCGACCTCGGAGGGCAGCACGACGCCGTCGGACTTGGCCATCTTGGCCGCCAGCGCCACCAGTCCGGTGGTGAACACCACGTCGCGCGGCGTCGGGCCGAAGGGCGCGCCGATCCGGTCGACCAGGAAGTGGCCCGCGACGCCGCCGATCAGCGCCCCGAGCGGACCGCCCACGGCGAGGCCGAGCCCGGCACCGCCGAGCTTGCCCCAGGGGCCCTGGAGCTTGGCCCCCTGGCTCATGGACTGGGCGTTCCCGAGGGGAAACGCGGACGCGATGCGGTCATGGTCGGCGGCTTCAGGTCCGGCACCGGGGACGCCCCGGCCAAGGCCGGGATAACCGCTCCTCGGGCGGTGCGGAAGGGCCGGGACGCGCCCGGCCCCCCGGCTTTAGCGGCAGTAGATGTTGCCGTAGGCGTCCCGGTAGGTGCCGTAGGGGCAGCGCGGCGCCGTGGAGGTGCGTCCACGATGGCGCCGCCGGCGCCGCCGATCGCGGCACCCGCCAGGCGCCGCCAGCGCGGCCCGTGGCGGCAGCGCCGATGGCCGCGCCGGTGAGCGCGCCGAGGCCGGCACCGCCGAGAGCCCGGTCCTCCGGCGTGTTGCAGGCGCCCAGCGACAGGGCTGCGATGGTGGCGAGGGCGGCTGCGGTCAGCTTCTTCATGGTCCCCTGATCTCCCTTGTGCATCCGGTCCGGCCGTCGTCGTGGCGGATCGCGGTGAGCTTAGCAGTAAAGCAATGCGCTCCCTACGGCTAAGGTTCCCTGCCCGGAGCCGTCGATCGCGCGCGGGTCCCGAATGCCGCGCCGGCGCCTCCCACCGGCGGCGGCCGGAGTTGCGCCCGCTTCCCGTCTCGCCCTATGCCACCGGCCTGAGGCGGCGCTCCGGCCGGGGCGCCGCGGCGCCATCCCCGAGGGTCCCATGTCGAGAGCCACCACGATCGTCCGCCGGGCCGCGGTTCGCCCCGACCGCGTGGTCGACACGGTGAGCCTCGACCACGCGGGCCGGGCGGCGGCCTCCGATCCCTCGTCGCGGAGGGCGGCCTCGGGTTCGAGGTGGCGCTCGCCAAGGCGGCGGCGCTGGAGGACGGCGACGCCCTGCGCCTGGAGGACGGCCGCCTCGTCGCGGTGCGGGCCGCCGCGGAGGCGCTGCTGGAGGTGCGCGCCGGGAACCCGGCCCGGCTGACCCGGCTGGCCTGGCAGCTCGGCGGCAATCACGTCCCCGCCGAGATCGCCGCGGACGTGCTCTACGTCCCGGCCTCGCCGGCCAATGCCGAGCTGGTGCGCGGGCAGGGCTGCACCGCGAGCCCGGTCTCGCGTCCGTTCCGGCCCGAGCATGCCGCGCACGACCACAGCACCTGCGGGCACGATCACGGGCATGACCATCACGACCACGGGCATGATCACGAACACGCCCACGAACACGCCCACGAACACGCCCACGGGCACACCGACGGGCACACCCACGCGCACGCCGACGATCACGCACATGCGCATGATCACGGGCACGCGCATGATCAGGGGCACGGCCATGGTCCTGATCACGACCCTCACGCGCACGACCAGGCCGGGACGCATGACCATGCGCATCCGGGGCACGTGCACGGTCCGGGCTGCAACCACGACCATTAGGACCAACCGCGTCCGGAGCCGCAGCGCGCCGCCGAGCCCGGGGCGACTTCGGCGGCCTTCCTGAGGACGCCATGCCGACCCGGCTCTCCCGCAGGGCCGGGTCGGCTTGCCCGACATGCACGGCGTCCGACAGGCACGCGTCCGCTCTAGATCAGCGCCCCTCCAACCCGCCCCCAGATCCTCAGGCGTAAGCCATCCGAGTCTCGGTCCGTCGCCTCAGGACGCGGGCGAGGATGGGAAAGACGAGCCAGACGGGCCCCGATCTGGATCGGGCCGGCAGACCATGCGGAGAAGTCACGCCACGAGTCCCGCAACATTCGCGCGGGGGTGGAGCGAGTCTATCCGACCTTAATCTATGTTTGTGCCGTAGGCGAACATTGCGACAGTTCTTTCGAACACCGTCCTCGATCCTTCGCGTGACGGCTTTCGATTCACCTTCTCCCCGGACGACCTGTCGCAGGCGGGAACAGTGACCTGAAACCGCAGTTGCCCGAGTCCCGACCAGCGGTTGCCCCCTCCGGGGCGGACCTGCGCAGATACGGGCTACGGAGCGCATGCAGTTTCCCCGCGACGACCAAGAGCATCCGCGTGCCCAGGCCTTCCGCGACTTCATTCGAAATCCCCCGTTCCCCTGCGTCGGCGCCAAGTCGGCGCTGTCGCGCGGGCGCATGAAGATCGTCGTGGCCCGGGACATCACCTCGGGCTGGGACGACATGCGCGTCTACCCGGCTCTGCTCGCCTTCGTGGCGCGCTACCGGGAGGCTCCCGACCTGTTCCAGAGCTTCGCGGTGGTGTTCGAGGGGCCGGGCGACCTGTCAGAGGAAGCGTTCGAGCAGAATCTCTGGGCGCGGGCGCAATCCCTGACCGACAAGGATGCCTGGCTCGGCCAGCCCCACGACGCCCGGGTAGCGGACGATCCGGACAACCCGCACTTCTCGTTGAGCTTCGGCGGCGAGGCGTTCTTCGTGGTCGGCCTGCATCCGAACGCGAGCCGGCCGGCGCGGCGGTTCTCCTCGCCGGTTCTGGTGTTCAACCTGCACGCCCAGTTCGAGCGGCTGCGGGCCGAGGGCCGCTACGAGAAGCTCCGCGCCTCGATCCTGGAGCGCGACGAGGCCCTAGCCGGCAGCCTCAATCCGATGCTGGCGCGTCACGGCGAGTCCTCGGAGGCGCGCCAGTACAGCGGCCGCGTGGTCGGCGACGAGTGGCGCTGCCCGATGCAGGGCCGTCCGGCGGCGCCCGCCACACCGGTCGTAGACGACTGGCATCCGCTGGCTTCCCCGCGCGACCTCACCTTCCCGACCAGCGGCGCCTGAGGCGCCGCTGGATCGCGGCGGCGCCTGCCGCGTTGCCGGCCGGAGCGGAGCGGGAGCAAAGACACCATGGACCGGGCGGATGTGCAGCAGATCGAGCCGCGTACAGGCGTCGCCTTCACCCTGGACCGCGGCCAGCGGCTGACGGTGATCGACCCGCGCGGGGAGCAGGTGGCCGATCTGGTCGCCTACAATCGTCACGACACGGGTGAGGTGATCTCGTCCGGGCGGACCCTCGACTATGCCAGCCGGATCTACCTGACCACCGGCGACCCGCTCTACTCGAACCGCTCGAACGTGCTGCTGCGCATCGTCGAGGACACGGTCGGCCGCCACGACTTCCTGCTGACGCCGTGCTCGGCCGACACGTTCCGGATCATCTACGGCGACACGGACCCGCACCGGGGCTGCTTCGGCAACCTCGCCGCGGCGCTCGCCCCCTACGGCATCGCACCCGACGCGATCCCGGTGGCGTTCAACTGCTTCATGAACGTGCCGATCGATGGAACGACCGGGGCGCTCACGGTCGAGCCGCCGCTGAGCCGGGCGGGCGACCGGATCGTGTTCACCGCCGAGACCGACCTGATCATCGGATTGACAGCCTGCTCGGCGCTGCAATCGAACAACGGAAGCTTCAAGCCGATTCACTATCGGATCGACGCTTAGGCCACACAATCCCGCCGGGGCGGGCGGTTGTTCCGCGAAGAGGTTCGTAGTTTTTTCTTGGAAACCTCTTGATCCCCCGCGCTCGTCGCGCGATGTGGTCATCGAATATGTGTCCAGAGACTTATCGAGACCGGAAAGCGTATCCAATACGCTGTCGATACCCGGTGTGGACCGAATCTTTACCAATCCCGTGTCACACCTTCGCCCCGGAACGGTGCCGTGGGGTCCGGGCCGCCGTGGGCGGTGCCGCCCCCCGGCACCGGCAGCCCTCGACGGCCTTCGCCCGTCCCGTTTCCGGTGCCTCAATGATACGCTCGCAGACCGACCGCTCGTCCGAGGGCCACGCCGTGCCCCGGTGGAGCCTCTCGAACGTCACGCTGCGCCACAAGCTGGCGGCGGTGATGGCCCTGGTGCTGGCGGCGGTCGGCGCCCTCAGTGGGTTGAACTACGTCGACACCCGCTCCTCGGCGCTCGAGGACCGGGCGTTGATGACCAGAAACCTCGGCGACGTCGCCCAGAGCCTGCTCGCCCATTACGAGGCACTGGCCTCCGCCGGCCGGATGCCGCTCGATCAGGCCCAGAAGGCCGCCCTCGACGCGGTGAGCGCCCTGCGCTTCGGCAACGCCGACTATTTCTTCGTCCTGGATACCGACGGACGGCTGATCGCCAACGCGTTCAACGCCAAGAACGTCGGCAAGGTGGTTCTGGAGCAGACCGACGTCCCGGGCGGGAAACGCTACTTCGCCGAGATGGTGGACGTCGCCAAGCGCGACGGTGCCGGCTTCGTCGACTACATGAAGCCGCGTGCGGGCGGGAGCGAGCCGGTCGAGAAGGTCGCCAGCGTCCAGATGTTCAAGCCCTGGGGCTGGGTCGTCGCCGCCGGGCTCTATCGCGACGACGTCTACGCGGCCGTACGCCACCGCGCGCTGACCAATGCCCTCTGGTCCGCCGGCCTGGTGCTTCCCGTGCTCGCCCTGCTCGTACTCATCGGCAACGGCCTGTCGCGGCCGATCGTGCGCCTGACCGCGGCGATGCGGGGGCTCGCCGGCGGCGACCTCGCGGTGCCGGTGGCGGACCAGCGGCGCGGCGACGAGGTCGGCGCGATGGCCCGGGCCGTACAGGTCTTCAAGGATGCGCTGATCGCCAAGCGGGACGCCGAGACCGTCGCCGCCGCCGAGAACGCCGCCAAGATGCGCCGCGCCCAGGCCCTCGACGAACTCACCGGCCGGTTCGACGCCCATGTCGGCGCGCTGACCCAGAGCCTGTCGGCGGCAGCCGTGGAGATGGAGGCCACCGCCCGGGAGATGACCCGCACGGCCGCCCGCACCACCGACCAGTCCGGGCGTGTCGCGGCCGCCTCGGAGCAGACGTCGTCCAACGTCGAGACCGTGGCCGCCGCCAGCGAGGAGATGTCCGCCTCGATCCAGGAGATCGCGTCCCGCGTCGCCCAGTCCTCCACGATGGCCGACCAGGCCAGCGTCGACGCCGCCCGCACGAACGACCTGATGCAGGTCCTGTCCCGGGGCACGGACCAGATCAGCGAGGTGATGGGCCTGATCGCCGGCATCGCCGGACAGACCAACCTGCTGGCGCTCAACGCCACCATCGAGGCCGCCCGGGCCGGGGAGGCCGGCAAAGGCTTCGCCGTCGTGGCCGGCGAGGTGAAGGCCCTGGCGGCCCAGACCGCCAAGGCCACCGACACGATCGCCCATCAGATCGCCGCGATCCAAAGCGAGACCCGGCACGCCGTCGAGTCGATCCGGACGATCGGGGGTACGATCGATGCCATGCGCACGGTCGCCCTGAGCGTGGCCGCCGCCATGGAGGAGCAGGGCGCCGCCACGAGCGAGATCGTGCGCAACGTCACCCAGGCCGCGCAGGGGACGCAGGCCGTCAGCGCCGACATCGCCGAGGTCCGGGAAGCCGCCGGCGAGACCGGCGCCGCCGCCAGCCAGGTGCTGAGCGCCGCGCAGGATCTGGCGCGCTACGCCTCCGGGCTGGGACAGGAGGTGACCACGTTCCTCGCCGCGGTCAAAGCCGCCTGAGAGGGTGGCCTAAGCTTCCGCTCCGGCGCGATGAAGAGGTGCTCTCCTCGCGCCGCTTGCGGGGAGAGGAGAACCCGCGCTTCGTCCTGAGGGGACGACGCGCAACCCGGCTTTGATCGGTAGCCCGCACCAGAGAAAATCAAAGAATCCCGTCGATCGCCACCCGGAGATGTTCCGGCCCGCGCAGGGCGGCCCCGGAGCGGTAGGGCGGCGGGTTTTCGATCAGCCGGGGGGCCTTGAGCCGGCTCGCCAGGGCGGTGAGCGCCGCCTCGGCCTCGAACCGGGCGAGCGGGGCGCCGACGCAGTAATGGAGGCTGCCGCCGAAGCCGAGGTGGCGGATGCCGGCGCGGTCGGGATCGAAGCGGTCGGGATCCGGGAAGACGGCGCCGTCGCGGTTGCCGGAGGCGAGCAGCAGGACGAGGTCGGCGCCCTCGGGGATCGTGACGCCGGCGATCTCGATGGCCGACAGCGTCTTTCGGGTCCGGAACTGCACGGGCGGCTCGTAGCGCAGCAGTTCCTCGATGAGGCGCGGGGCGCGGCCGGGATCCTGCCGCAGGCGCTCCAGCTCGTCGGGGTGGCGCAGCAGGGTCAGCAGCCCGTTGGTGATGAGGTTCACGGTGGTCTCGTGGCCTGCCACCAGCATCAGGATCGAGGTGGCGATCAGGTCGTAATCGCCCATCTTGGCGCCCTCCGGCGTCGCCTCGTTGGCGAGCCCCGAGAGCATGTCGTCCTGCGGATGGCGGCGCTTCTCCTTGATCAGGTCGGCCATGTAGCCGCCGATCGCGTCGAAGGTCCGGCTGTTCGCATCGCGGATCTCCCGATCCGACAGGCTGTCCGGCTCGAGGGCGGTGGCGAGCTGGGTCGCCCAGCCGTGGAACTTCGGCTCGTCTTCCCGGGGGACGCCGAACAACTCGCAGATCACCGTCACCGGCAGCGGGTAGGCGAGGTCGTCGACCGCGTCGATCTCCCGGGCGCCGCACTTCTCGTTCAGCAGGTCGGCCACCAGCCGGTCGGAGCGGGCCCGCATCGCCTGGACGCGCGCACGGGAGAACTGGTGCATCACGGACGCCCGCAGGACGTCGTGGTCCGGCGGGTCGCGGAAGATGAAGACCCGGTGCCGGTCCATCATCCAGTCCTTGAGCGGCTTGACGATGAGGTCGGTGAGGGGGTTGCCGGTGCGCGGCCGGTCGGCCGGGGGCAGGGTCTCGGAGCTGACCCGCGGGTCGTGCAGCAAGCTCGAGATGGCGCCGTGGGTCGCGGCCACCCAGGTCCCTTCCTCGGTCCCGTCGTCCTGGCGCGAGACCGGATGCTCCCGCAGCTTGGCGTAGATCGGATAGGGGTCCGCGCGGTTGGCGAAATCCTTGACCTGATCGAGGAGGGTGGCGTCGGGCATGCGGTGTCCAAGTTGCGCATCGTCCGGACGGAGACGTCCGGGCCGATCCAAATCGAAACCTCGGCGCGCCGCCCGGGATCCCGGGCGGGGCGCCGGAGCGGTCAGGGAAAGCCGGGGGTGAGGAGGGTGATCCCTTTCGCCGGGCGATCGGCGGCGGTCCCGTCCGGCGGGAACGGCGCGCCGGCGGCGACCCGCTCGGCATGGGCCGGCAACCAGCGGGCGCTGTCCACCGAGACGGCCGCGATGCACCGCCCCGCCCGTCCGTAGACGGCGAGGAAGCGGCCGGTGCCGGGCTCGCCATGGGTGATCGCCAGGGCGTCCGCGCCCTCGGTCAGCCCGACGGACTTGACCACCACGTTGCCCTGCGCGGACCAGAAGGTCGGCAACGCGCCGTAGGGGCCCTCGGGCTTCGCCCCGGCCAGCAGCCGCCCGGCATGGATGCCCTGCGCCACCGCCTGGCTCCAATGCTCCAGCGCCACGCGCCGCCCGCCGTAGAGCGGATGGGGGAACCGGGCCACGTCGCCGGCGGCGGCGATGCGCGGGTCGGCCGCCCCGTCGGTGTCGAGGACGTAGCCCGCCGCGTCGCAATCGACGCCGCCCGGATCCGCCGACAGGCCGGAGCCGTCGAGCCATTCGGTGTTGCGGACGGCCCCGAGGGCGATCACCGCGACGTCCGCGTCGATGCGGGTGCCGTCCGTGAGGTGTGCGCGCACGAACCGGCCGTCCGCCTCTTCGAGCCACTCGACCTCGCTGCCGCAGCGCAGATCGACGCCCCGCCCCTCGTGGATCGCCCCGATGAACGCCCCGACCGTGCCTCCGAGGACGCGGGCCAGGGGCGTCGGCCCGGGCTCGACCAAGGTCACCGGCAGGCCGAGCTGCCGGCACACGCTGGCGACCTCGCAGCCGATGAAGCCGCCGCCGATCACCAACACCCGGCGGGGAGCCGCGGCCAGCGCGGTCCGCAGGGCGGCGGCATCGTCCCGCCCGCGCAGGGTGAAGACGCCGGCCAGCCGGCCCTCATGGGGGTTGGGCCACGCCCGGGCGCGGGTGCCGGTGGCGATCAGCAAGCGGTCGTAGGGCAGGGCGCGCCCGTCCGCGAGGTGGAGGGTGCGCGCCCCCCGGTCGAGGCGCTCGGCCGGGCTTCCGAGACGCCATTCCACATCCGCGCCGAGGCTGCTCGGCAGGGCGGTCGCGTCCGGTCCGGTCTCGCCGGTGAGAACGTGCTTCGAGAATGGCGGACGGTCATAGGGCCGGTACGGCTCGGCGCCGACGATGGTCAGCGGACCGGCGAACCCGGCCTCCCGCATCGCCTCGGCGCCGCGCAAAGCCGCCAGGCCGGCGCCCACCACGATCGCGCGCTCGGTGGTCGATCCCGACGCCATCTCAGGCAGCCTGCCCCGGATCCTCGACCCGGATCGCCTGGACCGGGCAGGCGACGCGCGCCCGCTCGATGTCGGCGCGGTCGTGCGCGGCCGGGGCGGGATCGTAGAACAGCGCCTCGTGTCCCTCGATGCGGAAGTGCCGCGGCGCCGCGTAACAGCACTGGGCGTAGGCCTGGCAGAGGTTCAGATCGACGCACACCCGCAGGCCGGGTGGTGAGCCGGAGGACGCATCGGCGGGGGTGGACATGGCGGTGCAACCACGGCGGGGGCGGCGAGTTCCGCGCAAAACGCCGTCCCCGCCGTCGCAGACGCAACGGGCTGAGACGATGGGAACGGATCGGGCCGGGACCCGCGATGGCAATCGGGGCCTTCGAGCTCCACTGTGGAGACGCTGCGCCGGATTGCCGACGCGACGGGTACGGAGCCCGCGGTTCGGTTCAGGGGCTCGCGCCGCGGCAGGCCCGTCCAGCCGAGCCGGACACCGGTTTGAAGCAACGGGCACGCGCTCCTCTCAAGCCAGCCGATCTCCAGCTTCGCAGCTCGGATCATCGGGAACGATTCACTGATCTAAAAATGTCCTGGGGGATCGCCGTCGAAATGATGCTGCGGAATTCCCCTGCGCGACGGTTCGCTCTATTGTCGTGCGGCCCAGCGGACCGATCCGAAACACCGCGATCTCAGGAGGGCACCATGCCGTACGGTGCACGAACGAGTCTCGCCGCGCTCGTCCTCGCCCTCGCCCTCGCCCTGGGCGCGACCGGCGCGCGCGCCGAGCCGGCCTCGGGCTGGACCGACCCGCCAGCCCGCAAGGTGGCCCCGGCCGCGAGCCCGGCCGAGGCTCAGAAAGCCGATCCGCCGCCCGCATCGACTCCTGCTGCCGCGGCACCGGCCCGCAAGGCGGTCGCCGCACGGCCCACTCAGAAGCGCGTCGCGACGCGCCGCCCCGCCCCGGAGGCCAAGCGGGTCGCTACGACGCGGGGCGCCACGACGGCGCACCGGTCGCGTGTCGCCGCAGCGGCGGCCCGGCCCATGCGTCCGCACCGGATGGTCGCGGTCGCACCGCCCCCACCGCCGCCGCTGCCGGACGGCTATCCGCGCTATCGGGCCTACAATTACGGCCCCGGCTATGCCGACGAGCGGCTGGAGCGCCTGCGTGCCGCGGAGGCCGCCGGCTACATGGTGGTACGCCGCCGCACGGTGGAGTTCCCGGACGGCCGGTCGCTGCGCGTCTACCGGCCGGACGACGAGGGCGAGCCGTTCTGAGCTGATCCGACCGCGAACACCGACCGCAGGGGCGCCCGCAGGATCTTGCCGGCGGGGTTGCGGGGCAGGAGCCCGTCCCAGACCACCACGCGCACCGGAACCTTGAACGCCGCGAGCCGCTCGGCCGCGAAGGCCCGGATCTCCTCGGGTCCGGTCCGGGCCCCCTCGGCCAGGGCCACGATCGCGCCGGGCTCCTCGCCCAGCGTCGGGTGGGGCACCGCCAGCACCACCGCGTCGATCACGTCCGGATGCGCGTAGAGGACGTTCTCGACCTCGCAGCAATAGATGTTCTCGCCGCCGCGGATCAGCATGTCCTTGATCCGGTCGACGATGGTCAGGAACCCCTCGTCGTCGGCGCGCGCGAGATCGCCGGTGCGCAGCCAGCCGTCGGACAGGATTTCGGCGGTGGCGTCCGGGTCGTCCCAGTAGCCGCGGACCACGTTGGGGCCCTTCACGTACAGCTCCCCGACGCTGCCGGGCGGCAGGTCCTGCCCGAGCGGATCGAGGATCCGCACCTCGCAGACCGGCAGGGGCGGGCCGCAGGATTCGGGATGGGCGAGATAGTCCTCGGCCTGGTGGTGGGTGAAGGTCGCCGAGGTCTCGGTCATGCCCCAGCCGGTGGCGGGGGCCGCCTTCGGGAACGCCTCGCCGAGCGCGCGCACCAGGTCGCCGGCCGCGGGCGCGCCGCCATAGGTCACCGATTCGAGGCTCGGCAGCGGCCGGCCCGCCTCCCGGGCGGCTGTCGCGAGCTGCCAAGCGATGGTCGGGACGCCGCCGGCTCCGGTGCAGCCCTCCCGGTCGATGAGGTCGAGGGCCTCATGGGCGTCCCAGCGATGCATCATCACCAGGCGGTGGCCGCCGTAGAGCGCCGCCCCGAGGTTCGCGTGGCAGCCGGTGACGTGGAACAGCGGGATCACCAGCAGCGAGGCCCGCTGCGGTGCGGACGGATCGGGCTTCGGCGGCGTCTCGCCCCGGCGCAGCGCACTGCGCGACGCCGAATAGGGGTAGGCCATCACGGTGGTGGCCGCAGCCCGGTGGGTGCCGACCGCACCCTTGGGCCGGCCGGTGGTGCCCGAGGTGTAGAACAGGGTCGCGTCGTCCTCCGGGTCGAGGGCGATGGCGGGCGGGGCCCGCTCGGGCAGAGCGGCCCAGTCCGCCACCGGGCCGATCACCGCGGAGAGTGGCGTCATTCGGTCGTCGGGCTCCATCCGCGTGACGAAAACCCGCTCCAGGGCCGGGCATTCCGTGCGGTGGTGGGCGATCCGCTCGAACCGGGCGCCGTCGGCGATCAGCACCCGGGCGCCGGAATGCCGGAGCGCGTAGGCGAGTTCCGGCCCGGTCCACCACGCGTTCAGCGGCGTCGCGATCGCCCCGGCCAGCAGGGCACCGTAATAGCAGACCGGCCATTCCGGCAGATTGCGCAGCGCGATGGCGACGCGGTCGCCCTTGCCGATCCCGGCGGCCACCAGGGCGTGGGCCAGGGCGGTCGCGGCCCGGGTGAAGCCGGTGAAGGTGACGCGCTCGTCCCGGTAGACCACGAAGGTCCGGTCCCCGTGCCCTCGGGCGATGCGGAACAGGTCGCGCAGCGTCGGCGGCGCGCTCGTCCAGATCCGGGTCGGGACGCCCCGGATCGGCAGGTTGGCGATCGCGAACGGCGCCCCTGGTGCGGTGAGGCGCGCTTCCGCCTCGCGGAAGGAGAGGGCCGGCCAGCCGGCGGGAAGGCGGGGATCGGGGCTCGTCATCGCGCGATCGTCACGCCGCCGTCGACGACCAGCGCCTGGCCGGTGACGAACCGGCCGGCCGGCGAGGCCAGGAACACGGCCGCGCCCGCGATCTCGTCAGGCTCGCCGATCCGGCGGAGCGGCGCGGCCTCGGTGGTGGATGCCAGCATCTCGGGATCCTCCCACAGGGCCCGGGCGAAATCGGTGCGGATCAGCCCCGGGCACAGGCAGTTCACCCGCACGTTGGCCGGGCCGTACTCGACCGCGTAATTGCGGGCGAGTTGAAGGTCGGCGGCCTTGGAGACGTTGTAGGCGCCGATCACCGGCGACCCCTTCAGCGCCCCGATGGACGAGACGATGACGATCGCCCCGTCCCGCCGCGCGACCATCCCGGGGGCGACCATCTGGATCAGCCAGTGGTTCGACAGGACGTTGTTCTCCAGGATCTTGCGGAACTGGGCGTCCGAGATGCCGGCGAGCGGCCCGTAATACGGGTTGCTGGCGGCATTGCAGACCAGCACGTCCACCAGACCCAACCGGGCTTCGGTCCGGGCGACCAGATCCTCCAGCTCCGCCTTTACCGAGATGCTCGCCGGGATCGCCACCGCGCGGCCCGGGCCGTGGGCGGCCTCGATTTCGGCCACCACCGCCTCGCAGGCCTCGCGCTTGCGCGACGAGATCACCACCCGCGCGCCGTGCTCGGCCATCCGCAGGGCGATCGCCCGGCCGATGCCCCGGGACGAGCCGGTGATCAGCGCGACCTTGTCGGTCAGATCGAACAGGGACATGGCGCGTCCTCCCTGGGTCCGGTCGGGGGTCATCCGGCGTCCAGCATCGACCGGCGCAGGCGCGCCATGCCGGCGAGCCAGCGCTCGGGATCGTCCGCCCGGCGGCGTGCGTAGTCCGCGACCTGCGGGTGCGGCAGGATCAGGAACCGGCCGGCGGCCAGCCCGTCGAAGGCCGCCTCGGCCACGGCTTCGGGCGCGAGCACGCCGTCGCGGGCGGCGGCGCTCGCGGCACCGAGCATGGCGGTGTCGACGCCCCTGCGGGCACAGGGCGGCGATCCGGATGCCGTCCCCCGCATGCGCGATGGCGAGGTGCTCCAGGAAGGCGAGGGCGGCGTGCTTGGTCGCCGAGTAGGTCGCGCTGCCGATCTGGCTCAGCAATCCGGCCGCCGAGACGGTGCCGAGGAACGCCCCCTCGCCCCGGGCGAGCCAGAGCGGGACCAGGACCCGCGCCGCGTGGACGTGGCCCATCACGTTCACCGACCAGGCGCGCTCCCAGCTCGCCGGATCGGCCGAGGTCGCGAGCCCGGGATCCGGGTCGCGCTCCAGGATGCCGGCATTGGAGCAGTACAGCGCGATCGGCCCGGTCTCGGCCTCGATCCGCGCGATGGACTCGGCCACGGCATCGGGATCGGCCACGTCGAGCGCGCAGGCGCGGCCGCCGAGCCGGGCGGCGACGGCCTGGGCCCCGGCGCCGTCCCGGTCCAGGGCGACGACGCAGGCGCCCCGCGCGTGGGCAGCCTCGGCGAGCGCACGGCCGATGCCCCCGGCGGCCCCGGTGACGGCGACGACGCGACCGGCGAGATCCATCTCAGGCCCCTGCGCGCTCGGCGAACGCCCAGGCCGCGGCGGCCAGAGCCGGCACCCGCGCCGCCATGGCGGCGGCGTGCTTGCTCGCTCGCGGCGTTGCCGGCCTTGGCACGCGCGGCCACGCCCTGGAGGATGCCGACCAGCCGGAACAGGTTGTAGGCGAAGTACCAGTCGAGGTCGGGCAGGGCCGCCCGGTCCGCGGCCCGGCAGTAGAGCGCCACCGCCTCCTCCCGGGTCGGGATGCCCAGCGCCGGCAGGTCGAGGCCGCCGAGGCCGCTGCGCCCGTCCGCCGGCAAAGCCCAATGCATCAGCAGGTAGCTGAAATCGGCGAGCGGATCGCCGAGGGTCGACAGCTCCCAGTCGAGCACCGCGCTGACGCCGCCGTCGGGCGAGAAGATCAGGTTGTCGAGGCGGTAATCGCCGTGGACGATGGCCGTGCCCTGCTGCTCGGGCACGGTGCGGGGCAGCCAGGCGATCAGGCGCTCCACATCCGCGAGCCGGCCGTCCTCGGCGGCCCGGTACTGGCGGGTCCAGCGATCGACCTGCCGGGCGAAGTAGTTGCCGGGCTTGCCGTAATCGGCGAGGCCCGCCGCCTCCGGGTCGATCGCGTGGAGGCGCGCGAGCGTCGCGATCATGCCGGCATAGTGCCGGTGCCGGGCATGGGGGTCGAGGCCGGGCAGGGTGCCGTCCCAGTGCACGCTGCCGCCCACCGCCTCCATCACGTAGAAGGCGGCGCCGATGATCGTTTCGTCCTCGCAGAGGGCGAACGGCCTCGGAACCGGAAACCCCTCGCCGTAGAGCGCGCCGATCACCCGGAACTCGCGCTCCACCGCGTGCGCGGAGGGCAGGAGCGTCCCGAACGGCTTGCGCCGCAGCACGTAGGCCTGGCCGGGCGTCTCCAGCCGGTAGGTCGGGTTCGACTGGCCGCCGCGGAATTGCTGCACGGTGAGCGGCCCGGCATAGTCGCGGACGTGTTCGGCGAGCCAGGCTGCCAGCCGGGCCTCGTCGATCCGATGGCGCGGCTCGACCGGCTTCACGCCGGAGAAGGCGTCGGGGCCGCTCATGCACCCTCCCGGGCGTTGGTGTAGCGCCCGAATTCGAGCCGGGCGATGGAGCGGTTGTGCACCTCGTCCGGCCCGTCGGCCAGCCGCAGAGTGCGGATATGGGCGTACATCCTGGCCAGTCCGAAATCCTCGGACACGCCGGCGCCGCCATGGGCCTGGATCGCGTCGTCGATCACCTTGAGGGCGATCCGCGGGGCGGCGACCTTGATCATGGCGATCTCGAGCTTCGCACCCTTGGCGCCGACCTTGTCCATCATGTCGGCGGCCTTCAGGCAGAGCAGCCGGGTCATCTCGATGTCGATCCGCGCCTCCGCGACCCGCTGCTCCCAGACCGACTGCTCGCTGATGCGCTTGCCGAAGGCGACCCGCGAGACGAGGCGCCGGGCCATGGCCTCGAGCGCCGCCTCGGCGACCCCGATGGTGCGCATGCAATGGTGGATGCGCCCCGGCCCGAGCCGCCCCTGCGCGATCTCGAAGCCGCGCCCCTCGCCGAGGATCAGGTTCTCGGCCGGGACGCGCACGTTCTCGAGCACCACCTCGCCGTGTCCCTTGGGCGCGTCCTCGTAGCCGAAGACCGGCAGCAGGCGCGCGACCCGCAGGCCGGGCGTGTCCATGGGCACGAGGATCTGGGATTGCTGCCGGTGGCGGGGCGCGTCCGGGTCCGTCTTGCCCATCAGGATCGCGAGGCTGCAGCGCGGGTCGCCGACCCCGGTGGACCACCATTTGCGTCCGTCGATGACGTAGTGGTCGCCGTCGCGGCGGATCGCGGTCTCGATGTTGGTGGCGTCCGAGGAGGCGACATCGGGCTCGGTCATCAGGAACGCCGACCGGATCTCCCCGGCCATCAGCGGCCGCAGCCACGTCTCCTTCTGGGCCGGGCTGCCGTAGCGGTGCAGCACCTCCATGTTGCCGGTGTCGGGCGCCGCGCAGTTGAAGCATTCCGACGCGATGCCGACCCGACCCATCGCCTCGGCGCAGAGCGCGTAATCGAGGTTGGTCAGGCCGGCGCCGCGGTAGGCGTCCGTGTCATGCTCGGGGGAGGGCGGCAGGAACAGGTTCCACAGCCCTTCCCCGCGGGCTTTGTCCTTCAGCCGTTCCATCGTGGGCGAGGGTGCGCGGCTCGCCGCCCGCTCGGCCGCCACCGCGGCGGCGGCGGGCAGGATCGCGTCGGCGATGAAGGCGCGGACCCGGGTCAGCCAGTGCGTCTGGGATGGGGAGAGGTCGAAATCCACGGTGTCCGCTCCCGAGTTTCGTTCCGATGGGATCCGCGCCTCTCCCTCCCCCCTTTGCGGGGGAGGGTGGGCCGGCCGTCAGGCCGGGTCGGGAGAGGGGAGCGACGGTGCCGAAGAAGGCTGGCGGCCTTCATCACCGCTCCGCCCCTTTCTGATGCCGGGTTCCCCTCTCCCGACCCCCGCTGACGCGAGGGCCACCCTCCCCCGCAAAGGGGGGAGGGGGAGCAGCGGGTCCGATTCCCCCCTCACAGATACTTCGATCCCATCTCGCCGGCGAACCGGTCCGGCGGGCCTTCCCAAACGATGCGGGCCTGTTCCAGCACGTAGACCCGGTCGGCATGGGGCAGCGCGAAGGTGACGTTCTGCTCGCCGAGCAGGACGGTGATCGGCGTGGTCTGTCGCAGGCGCTCCAGGGCCTTCGACAGCAGCTCCAGGATCACCGGGGCGAGGCCGAGCGTCGGCTCGTCGAGGATCAGGAGGCGTGGGCGCATCATCAAGGCGCGGGCAATGGTCAGCATCTGCTGCTCACCGCCCGACAGCGTGCGGGCGGTCTGGCCTTCGCGGGCCTTCAGGATCGGGAACAGCTCGTAGAGCCACTCGCGCCGCTGCACGCTCTCGGCCTTGGTGACGTGCTGGCCGCCGAGATCGAGGTTCTCGCGCACGTTGAGGTCGCCGAACAGCTCGCGGGTCTCGGGCACCTGGACGATCCCGGCCCGGGCGATCGCGGCCGGCTTCATGCGGCCGAGATCCTGGCCGTCGAACCGGATCGTGCCGGAATGCGGGACGAGGCCCGAGATGGCGTTGAACAGCGTGGTCTTGCCGGCGCCGTTGAGGCCCACCACCGAGACGAACTCGCCCTCGTGGACGTGGATCGAGGCGGCGCGCAGGGCCTGCGCCTTGCCGTAGAGCACGTCGACGCCCTCGACGGTGAGCAGCGAATCCGCCTTGAACGCGGCCTCGGGCCTGGCGGCGGTCTCGATGCTGCCGCCGAGATAGACCCGGCGCACCGTCGGGTCGGCCATCACCGCCTCGGCCGAGCCCTCCGCGATGCGTTCGCCGAGATACATGGCGAACACCCGGTCCACGAGGGCCGCGACGCTCTTCACGTTGTGGTCGACGAGGAGCACGGCCTTGCCCTCGTCCCGGAAGCCCCGGATCAGCTCGGAGAAGGCCGCGACCTCGCCCCCGGTCAGGCCCGCGAACGGCTCGTCCACCAGCACCACCCGCGGGTCGCGGGCGATCGCCTTGGCGAGTTCCAGGCGGCGCAGGTCCGCGAAGGGGAGGGTACCGGGCCGCCGGTCGGCCACCGCGCCGAGGCCGACGCGCTCGGCGATGTCCCTTGCGCGGCGCGCGACGTGGGGATCCGCAGCCAGGCGGATCAGGCTGTCGGGCAGCAGCGCGAGGCTGATGTTCTCCAGCACGGTCTGCCGCTGGAGCGGTCGCGCGTGCTGGAACACGAGGCCGATCCCCTGGCGGGCGACCCGGTGGGCCGGCATTCCGCCGATCTCGGCGCCGTCGAGGCGGATCGAGCCGGCGCTCGGCCGCTCCAGCCCCATGATCAGCTTCATCACGGTGGACTTGCCCGAGCCGTTCGGCCCGATCAGTCCCAGGATCTCCCCGGGGCGCAGATCGAGGTCGATGTCCTTGACGGCGACGAGGCCGCCGAACCGCTTGGTCAGGCCCCGCACCGTGAGGCAGGGCTCGGCGAGGGGGGCGGCGTTCAGCGCAGGCCTGACGGCGACGGTCATCGCGCTCTCCGGATGGATGCGAGGCCCAGCAGCCCCGAGGGCACGAACAGGATGACCAGCAGGGCCACGGCCGAGACCACGAAGGTCGAGAGCGGACCGAGCGGGCGCAGCAATTCGCCGGCGGCGATCAGGAACACCGCCCCGAGCGCGGCGCCCACGATGGTCCGCCGCCCGCCGAGCACCGCCGCGATGATCACCTGCACGCCCACCGCGGTGTCGATCAGCGTGCCGACCGAGGCGGTGCCCATGTAGAAGACCACCAGCCCACCCGCGAGGCCCGAAAAGGCGGCGCTGACCGCAAAGGCCGCGAGCTTGTGCTTGGCGACGTTGAAGCCGAGCGCGCCGGTCACGATCGGGTCCTGGCCGGCAGCCTGCAGGATCAGCCCCACCGGGGAGCGGGCGATGGCCGTGAGGACCAGCCCGGCAAAGGCCATGAAGCCGAGCGCGATCCAGTAATTGGTGTCGGCGTCGATGGAGATCACGTCCGGCACCGTGAGCCCGATCTCGCCGCCGGTGATCCCGGAGAACACCACGATCATGTTCTGCAGGAGCAGCACCGCGACCAGGGTGATCAGCCCGAAATACGGACCCCGCACCTTCAGGGCCGGCAGCGCCAGGGCCAGCCCGCCGACCACCGCCAGCACGGTCCCGGCCGCCAGGCAGTAGGGGATCGGCAGCTCGTAGCGGTTGTTGAGGATGCCGGCCCCGTAGGCTCCGAGCCCGATCAGGAAGGTCGGGCCGAAATTCACCTCGCCGGCGAAGCCGAAGAGCAGGTCCCAGGCCATGGCGAAGACGCCGAAATAATACGCGATGGTGAGGAGCCCGAGGATGTAGCCCGAGACCCACCAGGGCAGGAACGCGGCCAGGGCGAGCGCCAGCAGCGCGACCCAGAAGCCCGGGGTGGTGAGGAGCTTCATGAGCGGTTCCATCCTCCGCGCGTTGCCCTCCGCCCTCTGCGGGGGAAGGTAGGCCGGCCGTCAGGCCGGGTCGGGATAGGGGAGAGCGTTCCGCGGAGGTTGCGCATGTGGCATTCGGGCCGGCGGGAGAGTCCCGAAAGAACCATCACCGCCGCCCCAGCAGGCCCTGCGGGCGCAGGTACATGACGGCCACGAGCAGCAGCAGGGCCGGGATCACCCGGTAGGCCGGGGAGATCAGGTAGGCGGTGGCCGTCTCGAGATAGCCGACCACATAAGCCGCGATCAGCGAGCCGGTGACGCTGCCGAGCCCGCCCAGCACCACGATCGAGAAGGCGCTCGCGGTGAGCGGCCCCACCGAGTAGGACGACACCCCCAGGAACATCCCGAGCAGCACCCCGGCGATCCCGGCGAGCAGCCCGTAGATCGCCCAGACCGCGACGTAGATCCGGCCCATGTCGTGGCCGAGCAGCGTGACCCCGCGGGGGTTCATGGAGGCGGCGAGCAGGACCTTGCCGGCCCGCGCCTTGTTCACGAACAGCCAGAGCAGGCCGATCACGATCCAGCAGATCACCGCGGTGAAGATCTCGTTGCGGGGCGTGCGCACCCCGGCGATCTCGATCACGCCCTCGACGATCGGCAGGACCGTCTTCGGGTTGTCGGTGAAGAAGTAGGCGACCAGCTCCTGGATCATGATGCCCCAGAGCAGGGTGCCGGTGAGGACGAAGATCTCCTTCTCCTCCCGGGGGATCGCCCTGCTGCGCTCGATCGGCGCGACGATGGCGAAGTAGGTCACCAGGGAAGCGGCCAGCCCGCACAAGATGCCGATCCCGGCGCCCGCGTAGGAGCCGAGGCCGAACTGGGCGGAGGCCGCCCAGGCGGCGACCGCAGCCATCACCATCAGCGCGCCGTGCGAGAGGTTGAGCACGCCGGAGACGCCGAAGATCAGGGTGAAGCCCATCGCGCCGAGCGCGTAGAGCGCCGAGATCGCGAAGCCGTCGACGAGGATCTGGAGGCCGATCATCGCGCTCTCCCCGCCCGCTTCACTGCACCGCCGGCTTGACCGCGGGCGGCAGGACCAGCTTGCCGTTGGCCACCTCCGTCGGCCAGATCGCGACCTGCTTGCCGCTCTGCCACTGGGCCAGCAGCCCGGTGACGAAGCCCCGCCCGTACTTGATCGAGTGGGTGAAGGTCTCGTCCTTGCCGTAGAACTGGATGCGCCCGACCGTGCCGAGCCAGTCGGTCTTCTCCAGGGCCTCGACCAGCTTGTCGGCCTCGGTGGAGCCGGCGCGCTTCACCGCGTCCGCCGCGTAGTGCATCGCGTCGTAGGCCATGTAGCCCGCGTAGGACGGGGCGCCGCCGAAGCGCTTGACGTAGGCGTCCGTGAAGGCGTTCGTCTTCTCGGTCATCGCCACGCCGGGGACGGCGATCGCGTCGAACAGCACGCCCTGCGTGCCGCCGTTGGTGTTGGCCCAGAAGGTGGACGAAGTCGCCTGGCCGCTGATGCCGGTCATGGCGATCGGCACCTGCTGGTTCTGCCACTGTACGGTGGGCTGCACGCCGACATGGGCGATGCCGGTGACGATCAGGTCGGGCTTGGCCGCCTCGATCTTGTTGTAGATCGGGGTGAAGTCGCCCGTATCCGGCGAGAACCGGACATGCTCCACCACCTTGAGCCCGGCCTTGGGCAGGCAGTCCTCGTAGGCCGCATCCAGCGGACGGGTCCAGGCCGCGTCCTCGCTCATGATCGCGGCGGATTTCGCCTTGAGCAGCCCGACCAGCGCCTCCTTGGCCGAGTCGCAGACCGACTGCGCCAGGGCGTGCGAGGTCAGGTAGCCGTGGAAGGTGTAGCGGTTGCGCGCGTAGTCCTTGTGGACGGCGACGCTGATCTCGTTGGAGGCGGCCCCCGGGGTAATCATCGGGGTCTTGAGCCGCGCCGACCAAGGCATCAGCGCCAGCACGACCTCGGAGATGTAGCTGGCGATGACGAGGTTGACCTTGTCCTCGCTGACCGCCCGCTGGAACGCCCGGACCGCGTCGGAGGCGGAACTCTTGTCGTCGTAGGTCACGACCTGGATCTGGCGCCCGTCGACCCCGCCCTGGGCGTTGATCTCGTCGGCGGCGAGCTGGACCGCCTTCGGGATCGCGGCGCCGGCCACCGACTGCGCCTCGGCGATCACGCCGACCTTGATCGGGTCGGCCGCGTGGGCCTGTCCCGACACGATCAGCCCCGCAGCGAGCAGCGTGGGCAGCGCGCGCCGAATCGGGGCACGCCGAGCGACGACGCGCACGGTCTCGGACATCGGCGATTCCTCATCCCAAGTGCCCGAATTTTTTATTCGCGGGCTTGGGATGAACTGTATCCGCGCAAAACCAGAGCACAAGGCCCGCACCGGGACCGGCCGGTGACGTTTCGGCCCAGTCGTTTTCTGCCCGGGGTATCGACTCGCGCCGCGCCAGCCTAGGCTCGCACCGGCTCCGCGAAAAGCGGGCTCGACGGCCTCGAAGAAGGGCGACGGACAGGTGAGGAACGCACGCTCGGCCGCGGCCGGGGTTCGCCCCGGACCGCGGCCCCGGATTCCTGCGAGGCGACGCGACCTGCGGCCTCGGGCGACGGGGCGGCGCTCATGAGCCTGCGCTGGACCCGGCGCCCGGAGGGCTCGACCTGGGGGGATTTCGGCCCCGACGACGAACTCGGACGCCTGAACCTGCTGACCCCCGAGAAGGTCCGCCAGGGCGTCGCCGAGGTCCGCGAGGGCCTGACCTTCTGCCTCAGCCTGCCGCTGGACCTGCCCGGCGGCACCGTCCTCAATCCGCGCCGCCACCCGCCGCAGATCACCCCGACCCGGCGGGCCGACGGCCGGCCGAACATGAACTTCCCGGTCTGCGAGGAGGTCGCGGGCGCCACCGACGTGATCTGCGACGACCGCGCGCTGATCCACCTGCAATACTCGACGCAGTGGGATTCGCTCGCCCATGTCGGCTCGCTGTTCGATGCGGACGGCACCGGCGCCGGCCCGACCTTCTACAACGGCTTCCGCGGCGGCCGGGACATCGTCGGCCCGAGCACGAACGAGGCGGCCGACCAGCCGTCCCGGGCGAACAGACTCGGGATCGAGCGCCTGGCCGAAGTCGGCATGCAGGGTCGGGCCGTGATGATCGACCTGCGCGCGCATCTCGCCGACGCCAAGGTCAAGGTCGGCTACGACCAGCTCGCCCGGATCCTCGAGGCCGACGGCGTCGTGATCGAGCCCGGCGACATGGTCTGCCTGCACACCGGCTTCGCCGAGCGGCTGATCGCCATGGGCGGCACGCCCGATCCGAAGCAGGTCCACAACCTCTGCGCCGGCCTCGACGGCCGGGACCCGCGGCTCCTCGACTGGATCACCCGCTCGGGGCTGTGCGCGCTGATCGCCGACAACTACGCCGTGGAGGCCTATCCGGCCGGGGTGGGACCGGCCTGCTGCGCGACGCTGCCGCTCCACGAGCACTGCCTGTTCAAGCTCGGAATCAACCTCGGCGAGCTGTGGCACCTGACGCCGCTCGCGGAGTGGCTGCGCGCCCATGGCCGCAGCCGGTTCCTGCTGACGGCGCCGCCGCTGCGCCTGCCAGGGGCGGTCGGCTCGCCGACGACGCCGATCGCGACGGTTTGAGGGAGGGCACGATGGAGATCGCGATCGTCGGCGGCGGCCTGATGGGCCACGGCATCGCCCTGGTGCTGGCGCTCCGGGGGCATGACGTCCGGATCACCGACACGGATGCGCAGACCCGTGCCCGGGTGCCGGCGCTCATGGAATCCGCGCTGGCGACCCTGCAGGAGGGCGGCGCTGCGCCGGACGGGTGGGACGCCGCGCGGCTCGCCCGGTCCGTCCGGGTCGAGGCGGAGCTCGAACCGGCGGTCGCGGGCGCCGGCCTGGTCATCGAGGCGATCACCGAGAACCCGGAATCCAAGCGGGCGCTGTTCGGGGCGCTCGACCGGCTCTGCCCGGCCGACGCGATCCTGGCGAGCAACACCAGCTACCTCGACGTCTTCCCGCTGATCCCGCAGGCCCGGCAGGCGCGGGCGCTCGTGATGCACTGGTACACGCCGCCCTACATCGTCGACCTCGTCGACGTGGTCCCGGGGCCCGGCACGGATCCGGCCGTGATCGCGGCGATGCACGACCTCGTGCTCGGCCTCGGTCAGGTGCCCATCGTGCTCAAGCGCTTCATCCCCGGCTACGTCGCCAACCGCATCCAGTCGGCGATCAGCGCCGAGGTGTTCCGGCTGCTGGACGAAGGCATCGCCGAGCCGCGCGAGATCGACGACGCGATCATCCACGGGCTCAGCTTACGCATCCCGATCCTCGGCCACCTCGCCAAGGCCGATTTCACCGGGCTGGACCTGACCCGGCGCGCCCTGGCGAACGGCAGCTACGCGCCGCCCCCGGCCCGGACCCGGTCGGAGACCCTGGACGCACTCTGCGCCGGGGGCCGGACCGGAGTGATGGCGGGGCGCGGCTATTTCGACTGGGGCGGGCGCGAGCCTGCGGACCTGTTCCGCGAGCGCGACCGCAAGCTGCTGGCCTTGAAGAAGGCGATGGCCGGGATCGGCCGGATGGAGGGTACATGATCGGCGCGGACCTGTCCGGACGGCGCATCCTCGTCACCGGCGCCTCCTCGGGCATCGGGCTGGCCACGGTGACGCTGTTCGCCCGCAACGGCGCCAGCGTGGCGCTGAACCACCTCCCCGACGATCCCCGCGGCCCCGCGGAGGCCGAGCGTCTCGCCGCCGAGGGCCTGGCCGTGATGGCGCTGCCCGGGGACGTGTCACGTCCCGGCGAGGCCGAGGCGATGGTGGCGGCCGGGATCGCGGCGCTCGGCGGCCTCGACGTGCTGGTCAACAATGCCGGGACCTCCGGCACCACTGCGCCGATCGCCTTCGAGGACCTCGACGCGATGACGGAAGAGTTTTGGGCCACCATCCTGGCCACGAACCTCCTCGGCCCGTACCGCTGTTCGCGGGCCGCGGCGGCGAGTCTGAAAGACAACCGCGGGGCGATCGTCAACACGTCCTCCGTGGCCGGGCTCGGGCGGCGGGGCTCCTCGATCGCCTATTCGGCCAGCAAGGCCGGGCTGATCAATCTCACCCGCAGCCTGGCCAGGGCCCTCGCCCCGGACGTGCGCGTCAACGCGGTCGCCCCCGGCCTCGTCGCCACCCCGTGGACCGAGCCGTGGCCGGAGGCGCGCAAGGCCGCGACGGTGCAGCACACGATGCTGCGCCGCATGGCCCGGCCCGAGGACATCGCCGAGACGATCTTCTTCCTGGCCGCGGGCGCCGCCTACATCACGGGCGAGACGATCACGGTGGATGGCGGGGCGCTATAGCGGCCCTCGTCCACACGCGGGACGGCACCGTCAGGATCAGGCCAGGGAGGAAAGTATGTCCCGGACGACCGTCATCACCTGCGCCCTCACGGGCTCGTTCGACACGCCGAAGAAGAACCCGGCGGTGCCGGTGAGCCCGAAGGCCATCGCCCAATCCGCCCTGGAGGCCGCCTCCGCCGGGGCCGCGGTGGTCCACATCCATGTCCGCGATCCCGAGACCGCCGCGCCCAGCATGGAACTCGCCCATTACCGCGAGGTGGTCGAGCGGGTGCGCGAGAAGAACGAGGCCGTGATCCTCAACCTTACCACCGGGGCCGGGGGCCGGTTCGTGCCCGGCGATCCCGACCCGTCGGTGGCCGGCCCCGGCACCACCTTCGCGTCACCCGAGACCCGGACCCGGCACGTCGCGGCGCTACGCCCCGAGATCTGCACCCTCGACGTCGCCACGATGAACTTCGGCGAGCACCTGTTCCTCAATACCCCCGCGCACCTGCGGGCGATGGCGGCGCAGATCCGCGAGGCCGGGGTGAAGCCCGAGATCGAGGTGTTCGACCTCGGCCAGATCGAGCTGGCCCGGCACCTGATCGCCGAGGGGCACCTGGCGCGGCCGCCCCTGTTCCAGATCTGCCTCGGCATCCCCTGGGGCGCGCCCGCGACCCCGGAGGCCCTGGTGGCGATGCGCGCCCGGCTGCCCGAGGACGCGGTCTGGTCGGCCTTCGGCATCGGCCGGGAGGAGTTTCCGATCCTGGCGGTGGCCGCCGGGATGGGCGGCAACGTCCGGGTCGGGCTGGAGGACAACCTCTATCTGTCCCGGGGCGTGCTCGCGCCCAGCAACGCCGCCCTGGTGGAGAAAGCGGTGAGCCTGCTGGCCCATCTCGACCGCGAGCCGGCCACGCCCGACGAGGCGCGGGCGCTGTTTGGGCTGGCGCCCCGCGGGTGAAGGGAGACCCTGACGGATCGCCCGCATCCTCTCACCGGCCGGTATCGGCTCCGATCCGGTCCGCCTAGACTGCATTCGGACGACATCCGAGCGGCGAACAACGCCGCCGCGATCAAAGAAACAGGGAGTGAGACATGACGGTCCGCCACCGCGTCGCGGCACTGACGGGGCTTCTGTGCGCGCTCGGAGCCGGGGCGGCGCTCGCGGCCGACCTCGTGCCGGTGAAGATAGGCGTGCTGAACGACCGCTCGGGCGTCTACTTCGATTCCACCGGCGAGGGCGCCGTGGTGGCGGCCCGCATGGCGGTGGAGGATTTCAAGCCGGAGACCCAGGGGCTGAAGGTCGAGGTCGTGGCCGCCGACCACCAGAACAAGCCCGATGTCGGGGCCTCGATCACCCGGCAATGGTACGACCGCGACGGGGTCGACGCGGTGTTCGACGTGCCGACCTCCTCGGTGGCGCTCGCGGTGGCGCAGATCACCAAGGAGAAGAACAAGGCCTTCATCAACTCGGGTGGCGGCACCGCCGACCTGACCGGCCCGGCCTGCACCCCCAACACCGTCCACTGGACCTACGACACCGCCGCGCTCGCCAACGGCACCGGCAAGGCGATGCTCAAGCGCGGCGGCAAGTCCTGGTACTTCATCACCGCCGACTACGCCTTCGGCCTCGCCCTGGAACGCGACACCAAGGCGGTGGTGGAGAAGAGCGGCGGCACGGTCGTGGGCGGCGTGCGCACGCCCTTCCCGAACCCCGATTTCTCCTCGTTCCTCCTGCAGGCGCAGGCCTCCGGCGCGCAGGTGATCGGCCTGGCCGATGCCGGCCTCGACGCGGCCAACGCGATCAAGCAGGCGCACGAGTTCGGCATCCGCCAGGGCGGCCAGACGCTGGCCGCCCTGCTGATCGCCATCACCGACATCCATTCCCTGGGGCTCGAAGTCGCCCAGGGCCTGGCGTTCACCGCCTCGTTCTACTGGGACCTCAACGACGGCACCCGGGCCTTCGCGGAACGGTTCGGCGCGCGCATGTCCGGCCGGAAGCCGACCTCGTACCAGGCCGGCGTCTACGCCAGCACGCTGCACTACCTGAAGGCCGTGGCGGCCCTGCACTCGGCCAAGGACGGCGCCGCCGTGGTGGCCAAGATGAAGGAACTGCCCACCGACGATCCCCTGTTCGGCAAGGGCACGATCCGGCCGGACGGGCGCAAGATCCATCCGATGTACCTGTTCGAGGCCAAGACGCCCGCCGAGTCGAAGGGCGAGTGGGATCTCTACAAGGTGTTGGAGACGATCCCGGCCGAGCAGGCGTTCCGGCCGATGAGCGAGGGCGGCTGCCCGATGGTGGCCGGCCTGCGGGCCAAGTAGGGGCCAAGTAGGGGGCCAAGTAGGCAGCCGCGTCGCCGGTCACGCGCCCCCGATCGCGCCCAGCGTGGCCATCGCGTCGTCAGGCAGGCTCAGCGCGGCCGCCGCGAGATTCTCGCGCAGGTGGCCGAGCGAGCCGGTGCCCGGGATCAGCAGGATGTTGGGCGCCCGGCGCAGCAGCCAAGCCAGCGCCACCTGCATGGGCGTCGCCCCGAGCTTGGCGGCGACCTCCGACAGGGCGGTGGATTGCAGCGGGCTGAAGCCGCCGAGCGGGAAGAACGGCACGTAGGCGGTGCCGGCCTCGGCCAGCGCGTCGATCAGGGCGTCGTCGGCCCGATGCGCGAGATTGTACTGGTTCTGCACGCAGACGATCTCGGTGATCCGCCGGCCCTCGGCGACCTGCGCCTGCGTCGCGTTGCTCAGCCCGATCCGCCGGATCAGCCCCTGGCGCTGCAGCTCCGCCAGCACGGTGAGCGGCGCCTCGATCGGGCCCTCCGCGGGACCGTGGGCGTCGAACATCAGGCGCAGGTTGACCACGTCGAGGGCGTCGACGCCCAGATTGCGCAGGTTGTCGTGGACGGCCCGCGTGAGTTCCTCCGGGGAGAAGGCCGGGTTCCACGAGGCGTCCGGCCCGCGCTTGGCGCCGACTTTGGTCACGATCACCAGATCGTCGGGATAGGGGTGGAGCGCCTCGCGGATGATCTGGTTGGTGACGTGCGGCCCGTAGAAGTCGCTGGTGTCGATGTGGTCGACCCCCTCGGCCACCGCCGCGCGCAGCACCGCGACGGCCGTCCCGCGGTCTTTCGGCGGTCCGAACACGCCCGGCCCGGCGAGTTGCATGGCCCCGTAGCCGAGGCGTTTCACGGTGCGGTCGCCGAGCGCGAACGTGCCGGCCTGCGCGATGTCGGTCATGGCGAATCTCCTGTGTGCGCCCCGGATGTAGACGGCGCGGCCTGATCGGATAAGCGCTGATGTTCGGCACGGGCTGTGCGAGATCTCGAACAATGACGATGGACCTGTCGGACCTGACCGCCTTCGTGACCGTGGCGCGGGCCGGCGGCTTCCGCGAGGGCGCCCGCGCCGGAAACGGCAGCGCGTCGAGCCTCAGCGAGGCGGTGCGCCGGCTCGAGGCGCGCCTCGGCGTGCGCCTCCTGAACCGGACCACCCGAAGCGTCGCGCCCACCGAGGCCGGCATCCGCCTGCTGGAGCGGCTCGGCCCGGCACTCGGAGAAGTCGAGGCCGCCCTCGATGTGGTGAACGGGTTCCGCGACCGGCCGGCCGGACCGCTCCGACTCAACGTGCCTCTGAGCGCGGCACGCCTCGTCCTGCCCGCGATCGTGCCGCCGTTCCTGGCGGCCTATCCCGAGATCCGGCTCGAACTGGTGGTCGAGGATGGATTCGTGGACGTGCTGGCGTCCGGCTGCGACGCCGGCATCCGCTACGACGAGCGGCTGGAGCAGGACATGATCGCGGTGCCGATCGGCCCACGGCGGCAGCGTTTCGCCACGGCGGCGGCGCCGGCTTATCTCGACCGGCGCGGGCGCCCGGAGCATCCGCGCGACCTCCTGGCCCATGATTGCCTGCTGGGCCGGTTCCCAAGCGGCAGCCTGACGGCGCCGTGGGAGTTCGAGCGCGACGGGGAGATCGTCCGCGTGGATCCGTCCGGCCCGCTGATCGTACGCGTCGGCGCCAGCGACCTCGCGGTCGCGGCGGCGGTGGCTGGAACCGGGATCATCCACCTGTTCGAGGACTGGCTGCGCCCGCAGCTCGACAGCGGCGCCCTGGAGCCGGTGCTGGAACCCTGGTGGCAGGTCTTCTCCGGCCCGTTCCTCTACTATCCCGGCCGCCGGCACCTGCCGGCGCCGCTGCGGGCGTTCGTGGACTTCGTCGGCACGGGTCCGCGCGGGCTCACTCCGGCAGCGCGAACACCGTGAGCTGGCCGCCGGGCGCCGTGTACTGCGACAGGGCCGCGTAGCCGCCGACCGCGCCCGAACCGTCCGCCGGGTCGGTCAGTCCGGCGGCCAGCCCGATGCCCGCCCAGCCGCCGATCCCGGACAGCACCGCCACGTATTGCCGGCCGTTGTGTGCGTACGTGGTGACGTTGCCGACGATGCCCGACGGCGTCTTGAACCGGTAGAGTTCGTGCCCGTCCCGGGCGTCGACCGCCTTGAGGTAGCCTTCGAGCGTGCCGTAGAAGACGACGTTGCCGGCGGTGGCGAGCGCCCCGGACCAGACCGAGAACGGCTCCGGGATCGTCCAGGCGATTTTTCCCTTGGCCCCGTCCCAGGCGATGAACGCGCCGGTTCGGTCGGAGCCCTCGGGCGGGTGCAGGGTCAGCGTCGCGCCGACATAGGGCTGGCCCGGCGTGTAGCTCACCCGGAACGCCTCGTAATCCATGCACATGTGGTTGGTCGGCACGTAGAACAGCCGGGTGACCGGCGAGTAGGCCGCCGGCTGCTGGTTCTTTGCGCCGAGCGCCCCCGGGCAGATGTTCTTGGTGACCTCCTCCTCGTCGGCCTCGCCGGGCGCGTAGCGCTTGTCGACCACCGGCCGCCCGTAGCCCGGGGAGGCGCGGTCCAGGTCGATCCGGCTCGCCCAGTTGACGCTCGGGTCGAACTTGTCCGCCACCAGCACCTCGCCGGTCGCGCGGTCGAGGGTGTAGCCGAAGCCGTTGCGGTCGAAATGGGTCAGCACCCGGCGCGGGCGTCCGTCGATCACCTGCTCGGTCAGGATCATCTCGTTGACGCCGTCGTAGTCCCACTGGTCGTGGGGCGTCATCTGGTAGACCCAGCGGGCGAGCCCGGTGTCGGGGTCGCGGGCGAAGATCGCCATGGTCCACCGGTTGTCGCCCGGGCGCTGGGCCGGGTTCCAGGTCGCCGGGTTGCCGGTGCCGTAATAGACGAGGTTCAGCGCCGGATCGAACGAGAACCACCCCCAGCTGCAGCCGCCGCCGATCTTCCACTGGTCGCCCTCCCAGCTCGTGAGCGAGGAATCCCGGCCGATCGGGCGGCCGAGTTCGGTGGTCGTGTCCGGATCGACCAGCATGTCGGCATCAGGACCGGTGGCGTAGGCGCGCCAGAGGCGCTGGCCCGTCGCTTGGTCGTACGCGGTGACGTGGCAGCGGGCGCCGTACTCGCCCCCGGCGATGCCGACGATGAGCTTGCCGTGCACCGGCAGGACCGTGGCGGTGTTGGTCTCGCCCCGGGCCGGGTCGCCGTTCTTCACCGACCACAGGACCCCGCCGCTCTCCGGGTCCAGGGCCACGACCGTGGTGTCGGCCAGCTGCAGGAACAGCCGCCCATCCGCGTAGGCGAGACCGCGCGAGACCGTGTCGCAGCACATCACCGCGATCACGCTCGCATCCTGGCGCGGGGCGTAGCGCCAGAGGATCCTGCCGTCGTGATCCAGATCGAGGGCGTAGACCACGTTCGGGAACGGGGTGTGCACGAACATCCGGTTCCCGACCACGATCGGGGCGCCCTCGTGCCCGCGCAGCACGCCGGTGGAGAAGGTCCAGGCGACCTTCAGGCGCGAGACGTTGCCGGCGTCGATCTGGGCGAGGTCGGAATAGCGGGTGTTGGCGTAATCGAGGGTCTGGAGGACCGGCGGCGCCTCCGCGGACGCCGCGGCGGCGAGGCAGGCGAGCGCCAGGGCCGCCAGGATCGGGACGCGCATGCTCGGACTCCGCCTGCCGCCGCCCCGTGCGGCGGCGCCGGCCTCATACACCGACCTTCCGGATCGCCGGCGCGGCCAAGCGTCCGAGGGGTCAAGAGTCCGAGGAGCCAAGCGTCCGAGGAGCCAAGAGGCCGGGCCCGGCCTCACATCCGTTCTTTGACGGTCTCCTCGGCCTGGGGGTCCGGCTCGTGGCCGGCCTCGCGCAGCAGCGGCACCACCGCGGCCGCGTCCCGGGCGATGGTGTAGCTCAGGTCCAGCCCAGCCCGGATGAAGCCGTGGCGGCGCATGTGCTCGAACAAGTCGAGCAGCGGCGCCCAGAAATCGGCCACCGAGACCAGAACCACCGGCTTCCGGTGCTGCCCGAGCTGCGCCCAGGTGAGCTGCTCGACCAGTTCCTCCAGGGTGCCGATGCCGCCCGGCAGGGTCACGAACGCGTCCGAGCGCTCGAACATCAGGCGCTTGCGGGTGTGCATGTCGGAGACCACGATGGTCTCCTGCACGTCGTCGAGCATGTGCTCGCGCGCCTGCAGGAAGTCCGGGATGATGCCGGTCACGTGGCCGCCGGCCGCCAGCGCAGCGCGCGCCACGGCGCCCATCAGCCCAACGTCACCGCCGCCATAGACCAGGCCCATTCCGGCCTGCGCGATCGCCGTGCCGAGGGTCTCGGCAGCCGCCCGGAAGGCCGGGTCTCCGCCGAAGCCGGAGCCGCAATAGACACAGACAGTCCTCACCGGGGCCATCCGGCGCCCTCCATCACGCAACCGTTGCGAGCCGTCGAGAAAGACCCCCGCGCCCGGCGCTCCACGCGCCAAACTGCTGAATTCGCGTGGGATTCACCCGCCGGAGCGGCGGGACGGCTTGGTGTCGGGACCATGTACGGTATTATGGGCGCCGCAGTCGACGGTTTTTGAGCGGGCAGGTTGCCCATTCGCCGGGCGGCCGGACGAGCAGGGAGGCCTTCGTGGCGATGTCGAGACAGGTGCGGCGCAGTCTCGCCCTGGCGCTCGCCGGCCTCCTCGGCGGTCTCGGCCTCGTGCTGGTCCTGTTCGGCGGCGAGTCCCTGCGGCGGATGATCGGCCGGCACGATCCGGAGCCGCCCGCCGCCGCAGCGCCCGCGCCGCAGAGCGGCGTGCGGGGCCTGGCTGCCCCGGAGCGACGGCCGAAGCCGGCGCGCCGCCCATCGATTTCCGCGACGACACGTCGGGGGCGAGCAGGCCGGATGGCGCCAAGCCCGGCGAAATTAAGCCCGGCGAGATCAAGCCCGGCGACACCCGTTCGGACGCGCGCAATGCCGTCGATCCGGCATCGGGTGCGGCGCGCACGGCCGACCGGGCGCCCGACGGCAAGCCGGCCGAGCCCGACGTCGCCGAGGTGCCGCGCTTCGACATCGTCCGGGTCGAGCCGAACGGCGACGCCGTGGTGGCCGGGCGCGGCGCGCCGGATGCCGTGATCGAGATGCTGGTCGACGGCAAGCCCGTGGCCCGGGCGACCGCCGACGCCAACGGCCAGTTCGCCCTGGTGCCGCCGGCGCTGCCGGCGGGCTCCAGCGCCCTGCGGCTGCGCATGACCACCAAGGACGGCCGCGTCGCAGACTCACGCCAGAGCGTGGCGGTGGACGTCGCCCAGGGCCGCGACCGCCAGCCCCTGGTGGCGCTGACCGCCCCCGGATGCCGCCACGATCGTGCTGTCGCAGCCCGGCGCCCCGGGCCGGCGGCGACGGGGACCCAGGCGAAGGCGGCGCCCGCAGCCCCCGCCGACGGCAAGGCGCCGGCCGCCAAGATCGTCAGCGTGGACGTGCAGGAGAGCGGCCGGCTGTTCGTGACCGCCACCGGGATCCCGGGCGCTAAGCTCCGGCTCTACCTGAACGACACGCTGATCGCCCCGGGCAGCGTCGGGCCGGACGGACGGGCGAGCTTCACGATCGGCCGCGGGGTCAAGCCCGGCCAGTATCAGGTGCGGATCGACCAGATCGATCCCCGCACCGGCAAGGTCTCCACCCGCGCCGAGGTGCCGCTCGCGGTGCCCGAGCCGACCCGCGTCGCAGCCGGCGAAGGCGCCGGGCAGGATCGGCCGCAGGGCCCGTCCGTCCGGTCGGCAGCCTCCTCGGCCATGCAGGGTGGGGCCGCCCCCAAGGCGACAGCGCCGGCGCGGCCGACACTCCCCTCCGCCCTCAGCCAGGATGCCGCGGGCGCGCGCAGCCCCACCGGGGCCGGCGCGGTGTTCGTGCCGGAGATCACAACGGCAAAAATCACCCGGGGCGACAACCTCTGGCGGATCAGCCAGCGCACCTACGGCCGGGGCGAGCGCTACACCGTGATCTACGACGCCAACCAGGGGCAGATCCGCGACCCGGACCGGATTTATCCGGGCCAGATCTTCATCCTGCCAACCGACAAGCGGGGCTGACGCCCCCGTCAGTCCACGATCTGGTCGTCCTCCGAGAGGGCCAGGCGGCGCAGGGTCGTGAGCGCCTCGGACAGGTCCTCCGGCGACGGCGTCGCCAGGGCGAGGCGGACCGCGTTCGGCGCGTGGCCGGGATTCACCGCGAAGGCCGCGGCCGGCAGCAGCGCGATGCCCCGGCGCAACGCCGCCGCCGCAAACGCCTCGGCCCGCCACGTCTCGGGCAATTCGAGCCAGAGGTGATAGGCGCGGGGGTCGCCGACCACCGTGAGTCCCGCCAGGATCTCCCGGGCGAGCGTCTGGCGTGACGCCGCGTCCCGGCGCTTAGCCTCCGCCAGGGTCGCGGCCGATCCGCCCGACATCCAGTGCATGCCGGCCGCGAGCGACAGCCCGAGCGCGGTCCAGGCGCCCTGGCGCACGGAGGCCGCGAGCCGGTCGGTCAGGTGCGGGGGCCCGGCGATCAGCCCGACCGTGAGGGCCGGCATCACCCGCTTCGACAGGCTGTCCACCAGGATCGTCCGGTCCGGCGCTAGGCTGGCGAGCGGCTGCGCGTCGGCGAGGAAGCCGTAGACCGCATCCTCGATGGCGGTGAGACCGACCGTGTCGAGGATGCCGGCGAGGTCGGCACGCCGCGCGGCGCCCATGGTCGCGCCGAGCGGGTTCTGCAGGGTCGGCTGGAGATAGACGCCGCTCAGCGGGGTCGCCCGATGGGCCTGGAGGAGCGCATCCGGGCACACGCCCTCGGTATCCATGGCCAGCGGCACCAGGGTGATCCCAAGCCGGGCCGCGATGCCCCGCACCGCCGGATAGGTCAGCGGCTCGCAACCGATCCGCTCCCCCGGCGCCGCCAGGGCTGCGAGCGCGGCGGCAAGCGCCTGCCGGCCGTTGCCGGTGAACAGGATGTCGGCGGCCCGGGGCGCGTAGCCGTCGCGGGCGAGGAAGTCGGCCGCGACTGTGCGGGCCCGGGGCGTGCCCGCGGGACCGTACTGGCTGAACCCGATCTCGGCGCCCGCGCCCGCCAGGGCCGCCAGGGTCTCGGCCAGCACGACCTCCTGCTCCGGCAAACGCGAATGGGTCCGCTGCAGGTCGATCGCCGCCGGGGGCGGCTCCGGCTGGAGCCGCACGGCCTGGCCGGGCTCGGAGCGGACGAAGGTGCCGCGTCCGACTTCGCCGGTCACGAGCCCGCGCCGGCCCAGCTCTGCGTAGACCCGGCTCGCCGTCGAAACCGCGATGCCCCGGGCATAGGCGAAGTCCCGCTGCGGCGGCAGCCGGTCGCCCGGGCGCAGACGCCCCGAGGCGATCTCGCCGGCGACCGCGTCCGCGACGGTGCGATAATCCGAAGCCCGCATCATTGCTCCGAGTGCAATATTTCGATTGATCCGAGATATCTATCGGTTCAATCCTGGCCCCGCAATCCCGGCCGGACTGCGTCCCGTCACCGGAACCTACGCCATGTCGATCGTCACACTGTCGTCCGCGGCTCCGTCCACGGCCAGGCCCGCGCGCTCCGCGAACCGGTCCGCCGTCCCGTCCCTGCTGGGTCTCTGGCTCCAGCGCATCCGGACCCGGAGGTTGCTCGCCGCCCTGCATCCGGACCAGCTCCGGGATGCCGGCATCGAACCCTGGCACCTGCGCCGCGAGATCCGGAAGCCGTTCTGGAGAGGATGACCGGCCCTGCGGCGGCTGCGGGTGCCCGCTCCGTTCCACGGGCCTATATGCAGGAGGAAGATCCTTCCTCCCGCCGTTCCTCCTGCATCGAATCCCGCATGACCGACGACACCGCGCCCCCGGCCGGGTCCGCACACCCGGCCGAGCGCCCCGGGCTGCTCGCCACCTATCGGCGCCTTTGGCCGCATCTCTGGCCGCACGGACGGCCCGACCTGCAGCGCAGGGTCTTCCTGGCGTTCGGGCTGCTGCTCGCGGCCAAGCTCGTGACCATGGTGACCCCGTTCACCTTCAAGTGGATCACCGACGCCCTGGTCGCCGCGATCGGTGGGAAGGACGCGCCGCTGCCCACGGGCCTGTTCGCGGCCCCGATGCTGCTCATCGCCCTCTACGGCGTATCGCGGATCGCCATGTCGGCGCTGACCCAGGTGCGCGACGGGCTGTTTGCCAAGGTGGCGATGCACGCGGTGCGCCGCCTGGCGCTCCGGACCTTCGAGCACATGCACCGCCTGTCCCTGCGCTTCCACCTGGAGCGCAAGACCGGCGGCCTGACCCGGGTGCTGGAGCGCGGCCGCGCCGGCATCGAGGAATTGTCGCGCTTGATGGTGCTGACCCTGGTTCCGACCATCGTCGAGTTCGCGCTGGTGCTCGGCGTGCTGGCCTACGAGTTCGACTGGCGCTACGCGCTGGTGGCCTTCCTCACGGTCGGGGCGTACCTGGCCTTCACCTACAAGGCGACCGAGTGGCGGATCGCCATCCGCCGCCGGATGAACGCCTCGGATACCGACGCCAACACCAAGGCGGTCGACTCCCTGCTCAACTACGAGACCGTGAAGTATTTCGGCGCGGAGGCCCGCGAGGCCGCCCGCTACGACGTGTCGATGGCCAAGTACGAAAAAGCCTCGACCCAGACCTACGTCTCGCTGGCGGTGCTCAATGCCGGCCAGGCGGTGATCTTCACCATCGGCATGACGATCGTGATGTGGCTCGCGGCCCGGGACATCCTGGCCGGGCGCACGACGATCGGCGGCTTCGTGCTCGCCAACACCCTGCTGGTGCAGCTGTCGATGCCGCTGAACTTCATGGGCATGATCTACCGCGAGATCAAACAGGCGCTGATCGACATCGACGACATGTTCCGCATCCTCGGACAGAACCCGGAGATCGCCGACCGGCCCGGCGCCGCGCCGCTGACGGTCGCGGGCGGCACGGTGCGGTTCGAGGACGTGCGCTTCTCCTACACCCCGGAGCGGCCGATCCTGCGCGGCGTCAGCTTCGAGATCCTGGCCGGGCAGACGGTGGCGGTGGTCGGGCCCTCGGGAGCCGGCAAATCGACTCTGTCGCGGTTGCTGTTCCGGTTCTACGAGCCGTCGGCCGGCCGGATCAGCATCGACGGCCAGGACATCGCGGCGGTGACGCAGGAATCGCTGCGCGCGGCGATCGGCATGGTCCCGCAGGACACCGTGCTGTTCAACGACACGATCGGCTACAACATCCGCTACGGCCGGGCCGACGCCACCGACGCGGAGTTGCGCGAGGCGGCCCAGCTCGCCCAGATCGACCGCTTCGTCTCCGGCCTTCCGGAGGGCTACGACACCCCGGTCGGCGAGCGCGGCCTGAAGCTGTCGGGCGGCGAGAAGCAGCGGGTCGCCATCGCGCGGACCATCCTCAAGGCGCCGCCGATCCTGGTGCTCGACGAGGCGACCTCGGCGCTGGATTCCTTCACCGAGGCCGAGATCCAGTCGGCGCTCGACCGGGTCAGCCGCGGGCGCACCACCCTGGTGATCGCCCACCGGCTGTCCACGGTGGTCAATGCCGACGCGATCCTGGTGCTCGACCACGGCCGCATCGCGGAGCGCGGCACCCATGGCGAGTTGCTGGAGGCCGGCGGCATCTATGCGGCGCTCTGGGACCGCCAGCGCGAGGCCGACGCGGCGCTCGAAGTGCTCCAGCGCGCCGACGCCCCGGTCCTGCCGATCCGGGCGGGGCGCGGAGCCGTGCCGGCGACTGAACCGGCGGAATAGGACATCGGAAGGCGGATTACTTCCCCGGCTGTATTCGTTATACTGCGCTGAACGGCCCATCACGAAGGCCGCGCTGTGAATCGGCTCGTGCCGTCCGGTCGGGGGAGACATCGATGTTGAAGGGCCTGATCGCGGCCGGCGCCATGCTGGTCGCCCTCGGCGGCACTGTCCGGGCGGAGGATGTCGTCCGACTCGGCAACCTGAAATTCGCCCATTACGGCGCCATCTCCTACATGAAGGAGATCGCGCCGAAATACGGCCTGAAGATCGACGAGCGCCAGTTCGCCAAGGGCGCCGACATCTACCCGGCGATGGCCGTGGACCAGATCGACATCGCGGCCTCCGGGGGCGACGGCGCGGTGGCCGCCCGCGGCAACGGCGTGAAGCTGGTGGTGGTCGCGGGCTTCGCCGACGGCGGCGTGCGCATCCTCAAGCGGCCGGACCTGCCGGCCAAGAGCGCGACCGACCTGAAGGGCCTCAAGGTCGCGACGGTGCGCGGCGGCACGCAGGACCTGATGCTCCTGGCCGAGCTCGACAAGCACGGGCTGACCTGGTCCGAGCGCCCGGGCAAGGACGTCCAGCTGACCTACTTCAACAACTACGCCGACCTGAACCAGGCCCTGGGGCAGAAATACGTCGACGTGATCTGCCAGTCGGAGCCGCAATCGACCCAGGCGATCAGCGCCGGCTGGGGCGTCGAGCTGGTCAAGCCCTACGACACGCCGATCGGCAAGCCGGTGCGGCCCCTGGTGATGACCGAGAAGATGTACACCGAGCGGCCGGAGGTGGCCGCCAAGGTGTTGCGCCTGTTCGTGGCCGCCACCAAGGCCTTCATCGACGACCCGGCGCTCGCCGAGAAATACGTCCGCGAGCAGGTGTTCAAGGGTCAGCTCACGAGCCAGGATTTTCGCGATGGCATGGCCAACGCGAGCTACACCTACGCCATGCCGGCGGGGCACATGCAGGTCACCACCGACTACATGGTCAAGTACGGGCTGGGTAAGATGCAGAACCCGCCCAAGAGCGATGCCGAGTGGGTCAAGCTCGATCTGCTCGACAAGGCCAAGGCCGACCTGAAGGTCGAGTGATCCGATGGCCCTGCGCGACCTTCGCGGCGTCCTGGTTCCGGTCGCGCTGCTGATCCTGTGGGAGCTGGCGAGCCGCACCGGGCTCGTCTCGGCCGTGGTGCTGCCGCCGCCGAGCGCGGTGGCGGTGAAATGGTGGTCCGGCCTGCTGCCGGCCCTGCCGTACGATCCGGGCCAGGAGAGCTATCTGTCCTGGCTGTTCTCCGGCGAGATGCCGCACGACGCGGCGTCGAGCCTGTCCCGGGTGGTCTCCGGCTTCCTGATCGGGGCCGGGCTCGCCGTCCCGGTCGGCCTGGTGCTCGGCACCAACGACGGGCTCTACGCCCTGTTCAACCCGCTGCTCCAGGTGCTGCGCCCGATCCCGCCGATCGCCTACATCCCGCTCGCCATCGTGTGGTTCGGGCTCGGCAACCCGCCGGCCCTGTTCCTAATCGCGCTCGGGACCTTCTTCCCGGTCCTGGTGAACACCATCGCGGGGGTGCGCCAGGTCGATTCGATCTACATCCGCGCCGCCCGCAACCTCGGCGCCGGCTCCTGGACGATGTTCCGCCGGGTGATCCTGCCGGCCGCGAGCCCGTTCGTGCTCGCCGGCATGCGCATCGGCATCGGCACCGCCTTCATCGTGGTGATCGTCGCCGAGATGATCGCGGTCTCGGACGGGCTCGGCTACCGGATCCTCGAGGCCCGGGAATACATGTGGTCGGACAAGATCATCGGCGGCATGCTGACGATCGGCATCCTCGGCCTGATCATCGACGGGGCGATGAGCCGCCTCAACGATCACCTGCTGCGCTGGCATCGCGGCCTGGAGCGGTAACCCGGACGATGTCGGCAGAGATCGTGGTCGCGAACGCCGTCAAGGTGTTCGGCAGCGGCGCTTCGGGCGTCGCCGCCCTTCAGGACATCTCGGCGACGGTGCCGGAGGGCCAGTTCCTGTGTTTGCTCGGGCCCTCGGGCTGCGGCAAGTCCACCCTGCTCAACGCGATGGCCGGCTTCAGCCCGCTCACCTCGGGCACGATCACGGTAGGCGGCAAGCCGGTGGTCGATCCCGGCCCGGACCGGGGCATGGTGTTCCAGGAATACGCCCTGTTCCCGTGGATGAGCGTCGAGGACAACGTCCGCTTCGGCCTCGATATCAAGGGCGTGCCGCGCGCCCAGGCCGCCGAGACGGTCGACCGCATCACTGCGACGCTCGGCCTGTCGGATTTCCGCACCCGCTACCCGAAGGACCTGTCGGGCGGGATGCGCCAGCGCGTGGCCATCGCCCGCATCCTCGCCCTCGACCCGCCGGTGATGCTCATGGACGAGCCGTTCGGGGCGCTCGACGCCCTGACGCGCCGCACGCTGCAGGACGAACTGCTCCGGATCTGGGCCGATTCCCGCAAGACGATCGTGTTCGTGACCCACTCGATTGAGGAGGCCATCTACCTGGCCGACCGGATCCTCGTGATGACCTACCGGCCCGGGCGCATCAAGCGCGACGTCACCGTGCCGATCCCCCGGCCCCGTGACCCGGCGAGCGCCGACTTCAATGCCATCAAGCGCGAGCTGGGCCAGCTGGTGATGGAGGAGCAGGCTCGGTTCACCGACGCGGAGCTGCACGCGCCGGCGGTGGATTGAAGCCTTTCACGGAGCGCAGCCGCGAGGGCAGGGGCTCAACCGCCGGAGCGGACCTTCACCCCCAGCAAGGCTTCGAACGGCAGCACCATCGCGCCCTTGTCGCGGTCGCCGTGGCCCTGGCGTAGCGCAGTCTGGTAGGTCGCCGTGGCGGCGGCCGTGACCGGCATGGGATAGCCGCCCTCGGCCGAGATCGCTGCGGCCGCGACGAGGTCCTTGTAGGCCGCGCCCATCGGGTAGCCCTCGTCGAAGCGGCCCTGGAGGATGCGCGGCACGAAATAGTGCGCCGCGTAGCTCCGGCTCGTGCCGGTGGTGACCACCTGGGCGATCTGCTCCGGGTCGAGCCCCATGGCCACCGCCATCGGCAGCACCTCGGCCAGCGCCGCGATGTTGATGTCGTAGAGCACGTTGTTGATCGTCTTGGTGAGCTGGCCGGATCCCGCCGGCCCCATATGCAGGACGCTGGTGCCGATCCGCTCCAGCAGCGGCCGGACCGCTGCCGCGCGCTCCGGGTCGCCGCCGCACATCACCGTGAGCGTCCCGGCCTCGGCGCCCGCCGGCGCCCCCGAGACCGGGGCATCGACGAAACACCGCCCGGTCGCGGCCACGGCGCGCCCGATCGCGAGCGCCTTGGCGTGCGCGATGGTGCTGAGATCCACCACGATCGCCCCCGGCGCCAGCCGCTCGACCAGGCGATCCGCGCCGAACAGGGCCGCCTCGACCACGTCGCCGTTCGGCAGGCACAGGAACAGCACCGCGGCGCCGTCGACCGCCGCACGATCCGCCGTCGCGACGAGGCCCGGCGCGTCGAGCCCGGCCAGGCGCGCCGGGTCGGAATCCACCGCCACGACGGTCTCGGAATCGGACAGGCGCTTGGCCGCGAGGTTGCGGGCGATCGGGTGGCCCATGGCGCCGAGGCCGAGGATGGCGAGCTTCTGCACCGGGCGGCTTCCTCCATTGCGGCCGCGGACCGGACCGGCGGCACTATCCTGGGCGGCCGCGCTCGGCTCACGCCGTCGTCGCGTGCGCAGCCTGCCCATCAGGGGAGAACTGTATCAGAGGTGTCGGCAGAGGGCGCAATCGTGGATGCCGTGCAGCTATGGTCGACGCCAGGGTCTTCGCGGCGTCCCGCATCCCCTGGGTCGGGTTTGCTGGACCATGCCTGGCCGCCGCGGGCGGGTGGGGACGATGACGCATGTCTGATAGAGAGACGGAACGCCCCGACACGTTGACGCCGGCCCGGCGGGCTGCCATCCGCGCGTCCGACATGTCCGCCCGCCCGCGGCGCCGTTGAGTCCGGAACACGATGACAGACCTGATCGAGACGATCCGTCGGACGCTCGTGCCGATCCACAAGGAGGGCTATCCCTTCATCCTGATCGGCATCGTGCTCACGGTGCTGGCCGGCTATTTCTCGCAGTTCTTCGGCTGGATCTTCCTGATCCTCACCCTCTGGGTCTGCTACTTCTTCCGCGATCCGGAGCGGATCACCCCGGTGGAAGACGGGCTCGTGGTCTCGCCCGCGGACGGGCGCGTCAACCTGATCGCCACCGTGCTGCCGCCGCCCGAGCTCGACCTGCCGCAGGTGCCCACCTTGCGGGTCTCGGTGTTCATGAACGTGTTCGACTGCCACGTGAACCGGGTGCCCGTCTCAGGGCGAATCGGCCAGATCCACTATACGCCCGGCCTGTTCCTCAACGCCGAGCTCGACAAGGCCAGCGACGACAACGAGCGCAACGGGATGGTCATCGAGACCAGCCATGCCGGGCAGGCGAAGCGCGTCGGCGTGGTCCAGATCGCCGGCCTGGTGGCGCGGCGGATCGTCGGGTTCGTCTCGGCCGGCGACGTGCTGTCGGTGGGCGAGCGGTTCGGCCTGATCCGGTTCGGCTCCCGGGTGGACGTCTACCTGCCGGCGGGCGCCACCGTGCTGGTCGGACTCGGCCAGAAGGCCGTGGCCGGCGAGACGGTGCTGGCCGACCTTGGCGGTGGCCCCGGACGGCAGTTCAAGCGGATCTAGACGGCCATGGACGACCTGTTCCCGCCCTTCGCGCCGGATCCGAACGAGCCGCGCCCGCGCCGGTTCAAGCCGGTGCCGTTCCGGATGATCGCGCCCAACATGATCACCCTGATGGCGCTCTGCCTCGGGCTGACCGCGATCCGGCTGGCCTTCGAGGGCAAGTTCGAGCCCGCCGTCATCGCCGTGGTGGCGGCCGGCGTGCTCGACGGCATCGACGGGCGGGTGGCGCGGCTGCTCAAGGGCACCTCGCGCTTCGGGGCCGAGCTCGATTCGCTGGCCGACTTCGTGAATTTCGGCTGCGCACCGGCGCTGATCCTCTACGGGTTCGCGCTGTTCCACCTCAAATCCGCCGGCTGGATCGTAGCGCTGATCTTCGCCATCGCCATGGCCCTGCGGCTCGCGCGCTTCAACGCCATGCTGGACGATCCGAACCGGCCGGAATGGAAGAAGGACTTCTTCGTCGGCATGCCGGCCCCTGCGGGCGCGCTGACCGCGATGCTGCCGCTCTACCTGCACTTCCTCGGCTTCAGCGCCGAGGGCTGGATCGCCTCGGCGATCCTGATCTACGTGCTCGCCATCGCGTTGCTGGTCGTGTCCACGGTCCCGACCTTCTCGGGGAAGACCATGGGCAAGCGGGTGCCGCGCAGCCTCGTCCTGCCCATCTTCCTGCTCGGCGTCGCCGCGTTCGGCATCCTGATCAGCTATCCGTTCGAGGCGCTGGTGGCGGTGAGCGGCGGCTACCTGCTGACCATCCCGGTGGTCGCTGCGCAATACCGCCGTCGCGCCAAGGCCGAGGCGGCCACCGCGGTCGACGAGCCGGCAGCGCCGACGATCAGCGGGGGATAGGCGGGCGCCGCGCTGGCTTTCCGAGCGATCTTCCGTAGTCTGCCCCCGGGATCGGCGGGGGACTGTGCATGCTCGAGGAATTCAAGAAGTTCGCCCTGCGCGGGAACGTCGTCGATCTCGCGGTCGGCGTGATCATCGGCGCGGCCTTCGGGGCGATCGTCAATTCCGCCGTGCAGGACCTGTTCATGCCGGCGATCGGGGCGATCACGGGCGGGCTCGATTTCTCGAACTACTACATCCCGCTCTCGTCGAAGGTGCAGGCCGGGCTGCCCTATGTGGACGCCAAGAAGCAAGGCGCCGTCTTGGGTTACGGCCAGTTCCTATCGCTGACCATCAACTTCATGATCGTGGCCTTCGTGCTGTTCCTGGTGATCCGGGCCATGAACAAGCTGCAGAACGCCGAGGCCAAGAAGCCCGAGGCGGTGGCCGAAGTCCCGGCGGACGTGAAGCTCCTGTCGGAGATCCGCGATCTGCTGGCCGAGAAGCCGCGGGTCTGACACGGCATCGCGTTTCAAACCCGGGACTTGGCGTTTAAACCTGAGGCTTGTCGGCGCCGTCCGGCTTCACGCCGAGGGCATCGAGGATCTGATCGAGGGCCTGGCCAACCGCCTCCGTGCCCTCCTCATGGGTCTTCAACCGGGTCTCGAGCCGGCGGATCTGCGGCTCGAACGCGTCCGGCACCGGATCGTCCCCGAGGAAGCGGGGCTTGTCGGTCCCGACCGGCAGGACGCCGCGCAATTGCTGGCCGAGGTGATCGCGCACCGGTTCCGGCAGTGTCGCGCCGGGGTCGCTCGGATCCTGGCTCATGGTCGCCTCATGGTTCACGTGGCGGATCAACGGCTTCGCCGGAGAACCGTTGCGCCTCCGTCGTCCTGCGGATCGAGGACGGGCCCCGGAGCGGGTCGCTCCGGGGCCCGAGGGGCCGGCGCGGGACCGGCCCGTGCGATCAGTCGATGACCTCAACGATCCGGTGGCCGCGATCGACCAGCACCGGACGGTCGTTCACGACGGTGTAGCGGTAGCCCGGCTGCACGCGGTACTCGTTCGGGACATCGTAGTAGGTGACGCCGGAGGACGGCAGGGTCGAGCCGACGGCGACGCGGCCGTCGTAATCGTACGAGCGGACGTTGCGCTCGCGGACGTAGCTGCGGAAGCGCGGCGCCATGTCGACGCCGAGGATTCCGCCCACCGTGCCGGTGGCCGCACCGACGGCACCGCCGACGATCCCGCCGATCGGGCCGGCCGCGTCGTTGCCGGCGGCAGCGCCACGCTCGGCACCCGGGATGGTGCCCTGGGCCTGGGCGGCGAGGGGCAGCGACAGAGCCAGAGCCGAGGCTGCGATAAGGGTCTTGAAGGTCATGCGGGACATCTCCGTTCCGTGGCGTTCCGCCGCAGCGAGGCGACGAAGCTCGGGCCGGTAACGTCCGATCCTCGGATTCGGATGCATCTTTTTTCGGGGCGGGGACGGACCGCCCGGCGCGATCCTTACGCGTTCTTGCCCTACGCGTCCTTGGGCATCGCCGACTGGATGAACCGATCGGAGCCGAGATCCTCCTCGTCGTAGCCCAGCAGCTCCGCCAGGCGGCCGCGGGCGCGGCTGACCCGGCTCTTCACGGTGCCGACCTTGCAGCCCATGATCGTGGCGGCCTCCTCGTAGGAGACGCCCTCGGCACCCACCAGCACCAGCGCCTCGCGCTGGTCCGGCGGCAGCTTGGCCAGGGCCGATTGCAGGTCCTCGACATCGAGCCGGTCGCCCTGGTGCGGGGCCGTGGCCAACCGCGCCGCGTAGGAGCCGTCCTGGTCCTCGACCTCGCGGACCCGCTTGCGATGATCGGAGTAGAAGATGTTGCGCAGGATCGTGAACAACCACGCGTTGAGGTTGGTCCCCGGCTGGAACCGGGCGCGATGCTGCCAGCCCTTGAGCAGGGTGTCCTGGACGAGGTCGTCGGAGCGGGCGGGGTTCGAGGTCAGCGACAGCGCGAAGGCGCGCAAGGACGGGACGGCCGCGAGCAGGCCGTTGCGGAACTCCGGCTCGATCGCCTCGCCGCGGGCGCGCAGAGCCTCTTCCAGCTTCTCGATCAGGTCGGCAAAGCGAGAGGGCAGCACCTCCTCGCCGATCCGCTCGTAGACCGTGCGCAGGTGCTCGCCGAGATGTGTGCGGATGTTCGGGGCGAGATTCGGGCGGCCATCCCGAAGCGCATCCCGAAGCCCGTCCTCGTGGGACAGGGCGGTGTCGGTGTCGTCGCGGGTCATGCGTATCGCGCTCGTCAGCTTATCGTGGCTCGACCTGCGGTCCGGGACGGTCGAGGCGGATCGCTTGCCGGCCGAACTCCCCTGAAGCCCGGCCGATGCGCTCCTGTTACGGTCGTTCTAGCGCATCGGGGGGCGGCATGCACCCTCGCTCAAGTAGGACTTAAGACGCTCCGGCCGGCCTCAACAGGCGGATCGCCCCGTCCCGCAGGGTCAGGACGTCGCCGCGGGCGAGGTCGGTCCAGCGCTCGTCGCGGGTGAGCGCCTGGGTGGCGACGACCGTGACCACGTCGCTTTCCGAGGTCTCCTGCGCGAAATTCACCTGCCAATCCTCGTCGATCAGGGTGGCGGTGCCGAACGGGGCGCGGCGGGTGAGGTAGCACAGGCGCTTGCCGCAATGGGCGTAGAGGGTGCGGCTGTCGGTCAGCAGCATGTTGAACACGCCCATGGCGTGCAGGTCGCCCGCGAGGTCTGCGACGGCGCGGTCCAGGGTGGCGGGACGGGGCAGGGCCTGGAACCGGGTCTGGAGGCGGCCGAGCATCCAGCAGAAGGCGTGCTCGCTGTCCGTCGAGCCGATCGGCATGAACCCGCCGAGCGGCAGACGCTTCACGCCCTTGAGCTGGCCGTTATGCGCGAAGGTCCACCGGCGGCCCCACAATTCCCGGGCGAACGGATGGGTGTTCTCCAGGCTGACCCGGCCGCGATTGGCCTTGCGCACGTGGGCGACGACGATGCGGCTCTTGATCGGCATGTCGCGCAGCAGCCGGGCCAGCTGCGACCGCGAGCTCGGCTCCGGCTCGTGAAAGCTGCGGCAGGTCCGCCCGTCGTAGAAGCTGATGCCCCAGCCGTCGGCATGCGGGCCGGTTTCGCCGCCACGCCTGGCCAACCCGGCGAACGAGAAGCGGATGTCGGTCGGCACGTTGGCGCTCATGCCGAGCAATTCGCACATCAGGATAAAGCCGGAGCCGAGCGGGGACGGGGCGACGTTTAGAGTGCGTGGCGCCGAAGTGGAAGCCGGCTCGGTGCATCGGACCGGATCACGACACTGTGTTGGCGCCGCCTGACGCCCGGACGACGGAATTCATGGGCGTCACCGCGCCAGGTAATCCGTCAGCGTCATGCCGAACATGATGGCGACCCAGAAGAAGCCGATCCCCGAGAACAGCCGGATCAGCGGCGGCTCGTGGATCACCTCCATGGAGACCAGAAGGATCAGCGCCACCATCACGGCGACGACCAGGAGCTCGACGATCCAGACCTGGGCGAAGGGCAGGGTGGCGCCCAGGGTGACGTTGACGGCCAGCAGCGCCAGCAGCGCCAGGAAGGTCAGCACCGGCGTGCGCAGCCGGCGCCGGAGCAGGGCGCGGTCGTCGGCGCTCAAGGCAGCGAGGGGATTGCGCATCCTACCGGTTGACCACGTAGAGGATCGGGAAGGCCAGGACCCAGACCAGATCGATGAAGTGCCAGTACAGGCCGTAGACCTCGATCCAGTTCTGGTGCCGGGACAGGAAGCCGGCCTTCGCGGCCATCCAAGTCATGCCGAGCAGGAGCGCGATGCCGGTGAACAGGTGCACCGCGTGCAGGATCGTGGCGACGTAATACAGGTTCACGAACAGCCGCGCGGGCGGTGTCTCGGCCAGCGCGAAGGGCCGGCTGCCCAGGAACGGCATCATGTGCTCGTCCCAGTCCGCGTAATACTCGTAGCCCTTGAGCACCAGGAACAGGCCGCCCAGCGCCGCGGTGGCCAGCATCGCCCGGACCATGGCGCGCTGCCAGCCGATCCGCGAGAACTCGATCGCCATCGACATGGTCAAGCTGGAGCAAATCAGCACCACGGTGTTGGTGGCGCCGATCCAGAACTTGAGGTGCTTGGCCGCCGCGACGGTCGCCTCCGGGTGCTGGATCCGGACGATCAGCGCCACCAGAAACAGGGCCGAGAACAGCAGCAGTTCGGTGATCAGCCAGGCCCAGATGCCCAGCGTCGCGGCGGCGCGCTGCTGGGCCACCGTCTCGAAATGCCCGGCGCGGGCGACCCCGACGCCGTCTGCCAGCCCTTTGCTCATCCGTGCTGGTCCTGGGCTTCCTGGGCCTGGATCGGGTAATCGTAGGGGATGCGCGGCACCGCCGGCGGAGAGAGGAAGTTGTGCTTCGGCGGCGGCGAGCCGGTCTCCCATTCGAGCCCCTTGGCGTTCCAGGGGTTGGCGGGTGCCTTGCAGCCGAACCACAGGGAATAGACCAGATAGAGCATCGGGAAGATGTAGCCGGCGGCCAGGATCGTGGCGCCGGCCGAGGACAGCACGTTGAGGAGCTGGAACTCGACCGGATAGGTCGCGTAGCGCCGGGGCATCCCGAGATAGCCGAGGATGAACTGCGGGAAGAAGGTCACGTTGAAGCCGATGAAGATCAGCATCGCCGAGACCCGGCCCCAGGGCTCGCTGTACATCCGCCCGGTGAATTTTGGCCACCAGAAGTGCAGCCCCCCCAGGAACGCCAGCACCGTGCCCCCGACCATGATGTAGTGGAAGTGGGCGACCACGAAGTAGGTCGCGTGGATGTGCTGGTTGATGGCGAGCGTCGCGAGGTAGAGCCCGGTGAGGCCGCCGAGCACGAACAGCCCGATATAGCCCATCGCGTAGAGCATCGGCGTATCGAGCCGTAAGCTCCCCTTATGGATCGTCGCGGTCCAGTTGTAGACCTTGACGGCCGACGGCACCGCCACCGCGAACGACAGGGCCGAGAACACCAGCGAGGCCAAGTCGCTCTGGCCGTTGACGAACATGTGGTGGCCCCAGACGAAGAAGGTCACCGAGGCCAGCCCGATCGACGCGTAGGCGACGAACCGGTAGCCGAACAGCTTCTTCTGCGCGAAGGCCGGGACGATCTCCGAGATCACCCCCATGCCGGGCAAGACCATGATGTACACGGCCGGGTGCGAGTAGAACCAGAACAGGTGCTGGAACAGCACCGGGTCGCCGCCATAGGCCGGGTCGAACACGCCGATGTGGAAGCCCCGCTCCATGATCAGCAGGATCAGCGCGGTCGTGATCACCGGCGTGGCGAGCAGAAAGATCAGGCTGGTGGCGTAGTGCGCCCAGACGAAGATCGGCAGCTTGAACCACGTCATGCCGGGTGCCCGCATGGTGTGGATGGTGACCACGAAGTTGAGCCCCGTCAGGATCGACGAGAAGCCCACGATGGTGACGCCGATCAGGGCCGGCAGGACCCAGGTGTTCGAGAAGGCGGTGGAGAGCGGCGCGTAGAAGGTCCAGCCGGTGTCGACCCCGCCGAGAACCAGCGAGACCAGGGTGAAGAACGCCCCGGCCATGAACACGTACCAGCTCGTCAGGTTGAGCTTTGGGAACGCCAGGTCCTTCGCCCCGATCATGAGGGGGATCAGGAAGTTGCCGAAGGTCGCCGGGATCGACGGGATCAGGAAGAACCACACCATCACCACGCCGTGGATGGTGAAAGCCTTGTTGTAGGTGTCGTTGGTCATGATCGCGCCGTTGGGCACGATCAGCGCCAGCCGGACCACGCCGGCCGCGACCGCCCCGATCACGAAGAAGCCGGTGATCGAGGCCAGGTACAGGATCGCGATGCGCTTGTGGTCGGTGGTGAGGAACCACGAGCGCAGGGTCGAATCTGCGTGAAGGTAGTCGGCCTTGCGCCCGAGGGTGGCCTCCGGCGCGTGCGGCTCGCGGCGGGCCGTGCCGCCGACGCTGCCCGATGCGCTCATGGTGTCGCCCTCGTCGCCGTCATGGATTGGCCGTCATGGAGTGGCCTGCGCGGCCTTGCCGGAGGCCGGCGCCGTGTAGGATTTGAGGAAATCGATGATCGTCCCGAGTTCGCCCTCCGGGATCCGACCGGCGAAGCTCGGCATCACCTGCTTGTAGCCCTCGGCGAGGCGGTCGCCGTTCGGGTTCAGGATCTTCTCGCGCAGCCAGGCGTCGTCGGCCGTCACCGTGCGGCCGTCGGCGAGCTTCACCGGGCTGCCGTAGAGGCCGGCCAGGCTCGGGGCCTTCACGGAGGAGCCGGGATCGTGGCAGCCGGCGCAGCCATAGGCCTCGTAGAGGGTGCGGCCGGCCGCGACCTTACCCTGCTGCGCGCCGGAATGGGTCAGCCAGTCCTGGTAGTCGCCGGGATTCATGAAGCTGATCTCGCCGCCCATCACCGAATGGTCGGTGCCGCAATATTCCGAGCAATAGAGGTGGTAGGTGCCGATCTTGTCGGCCTTGAACCACAGATCGGTGTAGCGGTCGGGGAGCGCCGCCACCTGCAGGCGCAGGGCCGGCAGGTAGAGGGCGTGGATCACGTCCTGGCTGATGATGCGCAGGCGGATCGGCTGGCCGATCGGCACGTGCAGGTCGTTGATCTCGGCCTGACCGGTGGGATGCTGGAACTTCCACATCCATTGCCGGCCGATCGCCTCGATCACCATGGCGTCCGGCGGGGCGTTCTTGGAGGCGATGAACACCCGGGCGCCCCAGACGAAGAAGATCAGCGTCAGCAGGAACGGGATCAGCATCCAGCTGATCTCGATGAGGTTGGAGCGGATGCCGGAGGGGCTGCGATCCGCCTCCGAACCCTCGCGGTAGCGCAGGGCGAAATAGGTGATCGCCACGAAGACCGGCACGGTCAGCAGCAGGGTCAGGACCGTGAAGGCCAGGATGAGCAGGTCCGTCTCGGTCGCGGTGCCCGAGACCGCGGCGGGCCAAAGCTCCAGGGCTGCGTGGTTCGGCGTCATCCTGCCTACCGTTCCGGCGCGTCGAGGGAGCGGCCGACGACGAGGTCCATCGCCCGATCGACCGGGATGCGGGCGTGGGTGCGGGCCGGATCGCTGTAGCCGTAGCCGGAGAGCCGCGCCCCGGTCGCGGCCCGCTGGCGGTCGAGGTCGGCGTAGGGATCCGCCTGGAGGTTCGGGGGCGGCGGCGTCAGCGTCGCGGTCTGCTGCGGCGTCAGGGGCGGCAGGGCCCGGCGCTGGCTCGCGCTGAACGCGGCGCTCATCCAGACCATCGTGCCGATCACCGTCAGGACGGAGAGCGCCAGGCCCGCCATCACCAGCGTGGTGTTGCGGACCTTGACGTCCCGGGTCTCATAGCCGGGATCGTCGGGGTCGCGCGGGGCGTTGGCAGGCGTGCCCGGCGCGGCGGCGCGACCCGAGCGACCACCGAGCAGGCCGCTGCCGCGCAGGGTCAAGCCGGCCAGGATCGCCGGGATCAGGCCGGGACCGGGACGCGCGCTCATGCCGACCTCCCGGCGCGCCGGGCGCCTGGCGCCGCGCGCAACAGCGGATGGAGCGCGGCGGCAAGGCAGGCCACCGCCAGGGCCGCGAACCCGTCGACCGGGCGGAGCACGAACCGGTCGCGGAGGGCCGGGGTGACCAGCCAGAACATCTCGAGGGCATGCACCGCGAGCGCCGCGCCGGCCAGGACCCGCGTGGTCGGACGGCCCGGCCGCAGGGTCGCGAGCCCGGCCAGCACCACCACGGCCCCGGCGCCGATCGATCCCGCGCCCGAGGCTGCCGCCCGGCGAAGTACCAGGCCACCTCGGGGCAGGTTGGCGGACCAGACGATCAGGAACTGCACGAAGTGCATGAACGCCCAGAGCCCGAGCAGGACCACCAGGGGAACCAGCCGGCCGCGCCCGGGCGCCGTCCGCCCGCGGCCCACCGGCTCCGGCTCCTCCCAGGCGAGCAGGATCGCGGCCGCGAAGGCCAGCCCGCTCCAGGCGGTCATCACCAACAGGCCGAGCAGGGTCGAGTCGAGCCTCGGGTCGAGGGAGGCGATCACGTCGGAGGTGAACAGCGTGCCGACCACCGCGTGGAGGCCCACCGCCGGCACGGTGCGGCCCTCGCCCGGCTCGTCGAAGGGCCGCGCGAACCGGATCGACAGCCAGGTCCAGGCGGCGAGATACGCGATCACCCGGGCCACGAAGAACGGCGTGATGAACCAGAAAGCCGCCAGCGGTGTGCGGGGCGCCGCCCCGACCCACGGGTAGAGCACCGGCACCGCGGCGAGCAGGGGCAGCCCCAGCAGCGCGGCCACCGGCATCAGCGCCATGAGCCGGCGCAGGCCCGCCAGCATCTCGATCCCGCCGCGCTCGCGCACGCGCTTGCCGAAGCGTTCGGCCACGATCGTCACCGGCAGGGCGCCGACCGGCAGCGCCAGCAGGACGAGCCAGGCCGCCAGGTAGGAGGACGCCGCGCCGCGCCAGCCGCCCGCGAGCCAGCAGGCGGCGAGCAGGCCGAAACCCGAGGAGGCCGATCAGCACGGGCCGGCTCATCGGGTCGCCTCCAGGCGGGCCCGGTCGTCCGGGGGCAGGCCCGCCACCACGGCGTCCTGGCTGAGCTGGAGCGCCCGGACATACGCGACGATCGCCCAGCGGTCGGCCGAGGGGATCATCTGGGCCATGCCGAACATCGCGCGCCGGCCGTTGCCGATGACGCCGTAGATCTCGGCGGCCGGGGCCCGGCGGAGCGGCTCGGCGGTGAGGTCGCCGGCGGGCGGGAAGCCGCGGGCCACGATCATGCCCCCGCCGCGCCCATCCTGGCCGTGGCAGGGCGTGCAGAACACCCCGTAGCGCTCCCGGCCCCGGTCGATCAGGTCCCGGCTGATCGTCTGCGGCTGCGGCGCCTCGCGGGCCGGATCGACCCGCGGCACGGTCCCGGGCACCGGCTGGCGCATGGTGATCTGGCGGGGGAAGAACGGGTTGCGGTCCCAGGTCTTGGCCCGGGCCTGGTCGTCCATGTTGGCCTCGCCGCAGGCCGAGAGACCCGGCAAAGCCGCGACCAGGAGGAAGCTGGCAGCGCGCTCATCGCGGGATCCTGCGGATCTCGAGGGGCGCCCGGCCCGGCCGCCAGGCCCGCGAGCCGGCGCTCGAACCGGCCTGCGTCGAAGCGGTCGTCGCGCGCCTCCGCGGAGAGGAAGAAGCGGTCGTCCGAGGCGCGCAGGAAGCCCGGGATGTTGAAGGCCGGGTGGTTCAGCCGCGGCAAGCGGTTGAGCACCAGCAATGCGAGGTGGATCGCGATGCAGCCGGTCATCATCGCGAAGGAGATGCTCGGCACCACGAAGGACGGCCAGGACAGGCGCGGACGCCCGCCGATCAGGAACACGTAGTCGTAGGCCGTGGCGTAGATGCACATCGCGTAGAAGCCCGCGCCGCCGAGCAGCGCACCGGCGAGCGCGTAGGGCAGGATCGAGCGCCCCTCCAGGCCGAGGGACCGCAGGGTCCGCGGCATCGGCACCGGCCCGTGCCCGTCGAGATGGACCTGGTCCGGGGGGCTGATCCCGGACACGGCCTGGAGCGCGGCGGCGAGGTCGGCCTGGCTGGCGAAGGTGGCGGACACGCCCAGAGCGGCGCCGGCCCCGATCCTCCTCCGGGCGGGGGCGGCGTGCGAGACGGCCTCCGGCGGCGGCCTGGGTGCCCGGGCGCGCGAGAGGCGGCGGCTCTCGATGATCGAGACCGCCGGCAGGTAGCGCAGGAACAGCAGCAGCAGGGTCAGGAACAGGCCGAGCGAGCCCGCGAAGGTGGCCACGCCCCAGGGATCCACCCCGTAGGGCAGCCGCGAGGACGGCAGGAAGTCCTGGGTCAGGGTGACGACCAACACCATGACGTGGTCGGCATAGGCGCCGGCCGCCACCAGGAGCCCGACCGCGGCGAGCGCGAGCGGCGCCGTGCGGGCCCGGGCCGACCACAGCACCTGAGCGGGCAGGACCAACAGGAGGATCGCCATCCAGGAGACCAGCGCGTGGTCGCCGGTCATGCGCCGCGCCAGCACCGCCCGCGCCTCCGGGTCGCCGTTGAGGAACGTGTCGAAATACTCGGCCGCGTAGCAATAGGCGCTGGCGCAGCCGAGGCCGAGCAGCAGGCGGCCGAGCACGTCGAGGTGGCGCACGCTCACCAGGGCGTCGAGGCCGTAGACGACGCGGATCAGCACCACGATCGCCGCCGTCATGCCGACGCCGGAATAGACCGCGTTCACCAGGAAGCTCACCGGCAGCAGCGTGCTGTGCCAGCCCGGCATCAGCGAGCCCGCCAGCATCACCGAGGCGCCGGTCTGGACCGAGACCACCAGCAGCACGCCGAGCAGCGCCACCGTGCGGTAGGCCTGGACCCAGATCTGCCAATGGGCCGCGGACCCGCGCCACCCGGAGGCGACGATGCCGTAGACCTGGGCGCGCAGCAGGGCGAGCCGGCGGGTCGGCGCCTTCGCGTCGGCCTGGCGCATCGCCTCCCCGAAGGCGCGGTCGCGCAGAGTGGCGAGGTCGGGCAGCAGGCCGATGAACCAGAGGCTGACGCAGATCACCAGGAAGGCCACGATGTCGATCGCGTCCCACAGCAGCGGCGAGCGGAACTGCGGCCACAGGTTGTAGGTGTTGGGGTAGGGCAGGTTCCAGAAGAAGAACCACGGCCGACCGAGATGGATGATCGGATAGAGGCCGGCCGCCGCGGTGGCGAGCAGCGCAAGGGTCTCGGCGATGCGGTTCACCGCCCCGCGCCACTCGGCCCCGAGCAGCAGCAGCACCGCCGAGACCAGCAGGCTGCCGGAGGCGACGCCGATCCACCAATCGTAGCTGGCGATGTCCAGCGCCCAGACGACGGCGTTGTTGTTGGCCCAGATCCCAGGCCCCGCGTAGAGCAGGTAGCCGAGGGTCAAGCCGAACACGCCGAGCAGCGCCGCAGCCCCCGCGAAGGCGATCCACCAGCGCCGGTTGCGTGGATGCGTCAGCGGGATCGCGGTGACCGCGCCGCCGATGCCCTGGAGGGTTTCCTCCGGCCGGATCAGCGAACCGCCTGCGAGCGCGCCGGACATGCTCAGCCCTCCCGTCCGGCCGGATCGGCGGCGGGGGCGAGCCCCGCCAGGTAGGTGGTGCGCGGGCGCGTGTTGAGGTGGCCGAGCAGCGCGTATTCCCGCGTGTCCGTGCGGGCGGCCGAGACCTGGCTTCCCGGGTCGGCGACGTTGCCGAAGGTGATCGCCCGGGTCGGGCAGGCCCCCTGGCAGGCGGTCTCGACGGCGCCGTCCGGGATCGGCGCGTGGGCGTCCTTGGCCGAGGTGATCCGGGCCGCCGTGATGCGCTGGATGCAGTAGGTGCACTTCTCCATGACGCCGCGGGCCCGGACCGTGACCTCGGGGTTGCGCTGCTGCTGCTGCACCGGGGTCATGCCGCCGGTGTAGTCCAGGTAGTTGAAGCGGCGGACCTTGTACGGGCAGTAGCTCTGGCAGGTCCGGGTGCCCACGCAGCGGTTGTAGACCTGCAGGTTCAGGCCCTCGCTGTCGTGCAGGGTCGCCTCCACGGGGCAACCGACCTCGCAGGGCGCCTGCTCGCAATGCATGCACGGCACCGGCTGGAAATGCGTCGTCGGCGCGTCCAGCCCGCCCGCGTAGTAGCGGTCGACCCGCAGCCAGCCCATCCAGCGGCCGAGCTCGACCTCGGCGCGCCCGACCACCGGTATGTTGTTCTCCGACTGGCAGGCGGTGACGCAGGCGTTGCAGCCGATGCAGGCGTCGAGGTCGATCGCCATGCCCCATTGCGCCGCGACCCAGCGGTCCTGGCTCTCCGGCGGCGGGTAGAACGAGGCCGGCGCCGGCGCGCCCTTGGGATCGCCCACCGGCGCGGAACCGACGGCCTGGACGCGGACGATGTCATGCCCCTCCATCGTGCCGAGATGCTGGGTGGTCGCCGGCATGCGGCGCCGTCCGGTCTTCGTCAGCCGCGCGCCGGAGAGCCGCCACGGCGTCCCGGCCGGGCGCAGGGTGGCGGCGTCGTAGCCGAGGCCGCTGGACAGGTGGTCGGGCACGCTGCGGCCGTAGCCGAGGCTCAGCGTCACGGTGTCGGCGGCCTGGCCCGGCAGGATCCAGGCGGCGCCCTCGACGGCGCGCCCCTCCGCCTCGACCCGCACGATGTCGCCGGTCGCGACACCCTCCCGCTCGGCCAGATGCGGGCTGAGCGCGACCACGTTCTCCCAAACCACCTTGGTGAGCGGCTTCGGCAGTTCCTGCAACCAGGCGAGGTCGGCATGGGTACCGTCCCAGACCGTGGGATCCGGGCGGAACACCACCTCGATCCCGGCCTCGGCAGAGGATCGGGCGGGGGGCTGGGCAAAGGGCTGTGCAGAGGGTTCGGCAGAAGGTTCGGCGCCGCCGGCCTCCTGCGTGAGCGCGACCTCCTCGGTCGCAGCCGCGCTGTCCGGCCAGAACCCCCGGCGCAGGGCATCGGAGAAGCGCGCCTCGAACGCCGCCGCGTCCTCGCCCTCGGTCCGCCAGCGCGCCTTGAGCAGGGCGAGCGCGTCGGCGCCTTCCTCACCGCCGCGTCCGTCGGTGAGGAAGGCCAGCATGTCCTGGAGGGTGCGGCCGTTGTAGAGCGGCGCCACCGTGGGCTGGATCAGCCCGACCGTGCCGTCGAGGGACCGGACGTCGCCCCAGCTCTCCAGCGGATGGGCGGCGGGCAGGTGCCAGTCGGCATGCGCGCCGGTCTCTTCGTAGTAGAGCCCGGCATGGATCTTGAGCGGCACGCGCTCCATCCGGGCGGCGAAGTCGAGGGCGCCCGGGGCGTCGTAGACCGGGTTGCCGCCGAGCACGATCAGGACCTTGACGGCACCGCGCTCCATCGCCTCCGCCAGGTCCGCCAGCGTCCCGGAGCCCTGTTCGGCCACGGGCATCGTGTGCCGCAGGGTCGCCCCGGTATTGCCGAGCGCGCCGTTGAGGCGGTGGACCAGGGCGTGCAGGTCCGGGCTCGCCGTCAGCCCGGCTGTGACGATGCCGGCGCCGCGCGCCTCGGTGAGGGCCTTGGCGGCGCGGCGCGTCCAGCGGGAGACCGGATCGTCGCCGGCCGGCGCCGCGGCGCCTGAAGTCACCGCCAAAAAATCCCGCGCCAGGGCTTCGAGGCGTCCGGCCGAGACGGGGACGCCGTGATCCGCCTTGGCGCTGGTGAGGGTCGGGGTCGGGGCCGCGGCGTGGAGGTTCAACAGGCGGCCCTCGGCGTAAGCGGCGCGACGGGCCGCGCTCCAGCGCCCCGACAGGCCGACTTGGCCGGGGCCGAGGTCGAGGAAGTCGCCGTCCAGGGACACGATCGTGCGCGCCCGGCCGAAATCGGGCTGCGTCTCCAGCGGCCGGCCATAGGCCAGGCGGGCGCCCTCGTAGATCGCGTCGCGGCCGGTGCCGGCGCCGACATACCAGCGCAGCGCCGGGTAGGCGGCCCGCATCCGGGCGATCTGCGCCGCGACGGTGGGCGACGTCACCGGTCCGGTCAGCAGCGCCACCCCCGCACCCCCGGCCTCGCGCCAGGCCGGAATCTGCGTCTGCAGGGCCGTCCGGAACGCCGCCCAGGAACTCGGCTTGCCGAGGTGCTGAACCGCCTGCGAGCGGAACGGGTCGTAGAGGCCGAGCACCGAGGCCTGGGCCAGCACGTCGGTGCCGCCGCGGCTCCAGGGGTGATCGGGATTGCCCTCGATCTTCAGCGGCCGACCGTTGCGGGTGGTGACCAGGATCCCGTTGCCGAACCCGTCGAACACGGCCGAGGAGGCGTAGGACAGGTTCGTGCCCGGCACGATCCGCTCGGGCTGGTTGACGTAGGGCACCTCGTAATCGCGCCCGCCCTCCGCGCCGCAGGCCGTGAGGCCGCCGAGCGCGAAGGACGCCGCCATCAGCTTGAGGAATCCGCGCCGCTCCGGGGCGGCGGCGAGGCGGGCCGCCGAGGGGAACTCGGCCGCGAGGTAGTCGCGGAATTCCGGGCTGTCGGCGACGGCGTCGAGGCTGCGCCAGAAGCGGGGGCCGTCGCCGCCGGCGAGCTTGGCGCGCAACGCCGCGATGTCGGGAGTGTGCGTCATCGGTGGCAGATCCCGCACTCGGTGAGCCGCGCACCGCCGCGGATATGGTATTCGGCCACCAGCTTCGGACCCAGCGTCGCCTGGTCGGCCGGCGGCTTCCAGGTCATGTTCCAGACCTGATCGGGCGTGCGCACGTACTTCTCCGGCGCCCGGTGGCAATCGAGGCAGAACTGCATCTCGAAGGCGTTCGCCCGATAGGTCATCTGCATCGACGTCACGTCGCCGTGGCAGGTCGAGCAGCCGATGCCCTTCGTCACATGCACCGAGTGGTTGTAGTAAACGTATTGCGGCAGCTTGTTCAGCCGCACCCATTCCAGCGGCTTGTCCTGCGCGTAGCTGTCGCGCACCGGCTTGAGCATCGTCGACCCGGTCCAGATCTGCGAGTGGCAGGTCATGCAGGTATGGGTCGGCGGGATGCCGGCGGTGGCCTCCTTGTCGACGGTGGTGTGGCAATACCGGCATTGGATGCCGAGCTCGCCGGAATGGTGCTTGTGGCTGAACGGCAGGGGCTGGGCCGGCGCGATGCCGACGCCAGTAACGTAGTTCGAGCGCACGATCCCGGCCGCCAACACGGGCAGGCCGACCAGGCAGGCCACACCGGTCATCAGGGCGAGCCGGTAGGTCGCGTCCGCGCCGGGGGTGAAAAGCTGCGCCATCAGGCGGCCCCGCGCAGGGGGCAGGCGCTCCCGCGTAGGAGGCAGATGCGCCCGCGCAACGAGCCGCAAAACCCGCCGGGCAGGCGGGTTCGGTCGCCGGGCTCGATCTGCTCACCCCCTCGCCGCAAGCGTCGCCCCACCGTTGATCCCAGGTTGAAGTGTGCGGTGCACCGGTCCGCCCGCGCAATGCGACCAAAGCGGCCGGCCCTCACCCAGGAACCTAGAGCTTTTCCAGACGGGGGCTAGAACATGGATCACCATGCCGGGCGCCTCTCGTGCCGAGCCCGCGACACTTCCCGCCGGCGGCGCGAAGGCCTATGCGCTGCCTGACCTGTCGGGCGCGGCGGCCCGATCCCGTCGCCGCCCCACCCCGGACCTGCCTCGGACCCCTATGGATTCCGACCCCATTGTCCTGACCTGGCGCGCGGCGCGGCGCCTGCACACCATTGCGGCCGGCCTCGCTGTCGGGGTCGGCGCCCCGCTCTGCGCGCTCGCCCTGCTGTGTCTGCGCGATCTCGTCGCGGTGCTGCCGCGCGACGAGGCGCCGACGCTGCCGTTCCTGCGGCTCGCCCTGTCGCTGCCGGGCCGCGACGTCGTGCTGACGCACGGTGTCCCGATGCGCCCGGCGGAGCTGGAGCTCGCCGCCTTCCTGTGCATCGCCGCCTGCGCGCTGGCCCTGGCCGGAATCGGCTGGATCGTGGCGCGCCTGTGCTTCAAGGCTCAGAACCGGGCCGCGGACGCGGTCCGGGAGAGCGTCCTGCAGGCGATCCTCGACGCGCCGGCCGGAGCCCGCGACGAGGCCCGCAGCCTGGCCCGCTTGGTCGGCGAGGTGCTGGGCCGGGGCGACCGGCTGCTCGCCGCCGGCATCGTCCTGCCGGCGATGACGCTCGCCGCGCTGCTCCTGGCGCTCGGCTTCGCGGCGCTCGCGGCCCCACGCCTGATCCCGGCCGCGGCGGTCGGCCTGGCGGCGATCGGGCTCGCCTACGGGCTGGTCCTGGAACGCGCCCGGGACCGGCAGGACCTGCGCCTGCGTTCCAGCGCCCGGGCCGAGACGAACCTGAACGACCTGGTCCGACGGCTGCCGGCCGTTCGCGTCCACGGAGCCGCCGCCCTCGAACGGACACGCATCGCGGCCCGGGTCGCGGCGACGCGCGCCAAGGTGGCCCGGGCCGAGGCACGGCTGGCCTACGCGCGGGCCCCGGCGCTGGCCCTGGCGGTGATCCTCCCGGCCATCGCCATCGGCACCGCCCTGTGGCGCTCCGCAGAGACCGGCGGCCCCCGGCGCCGCCGGTCGATCCAGCCGCCCTGCTCGCGGCCACCGGGGCGTTCGGCCTCGCCGGCTGGCTCGCCGGCATCTGCGCCCGGCTCTGGACGGTGCGCAAATCCGTCCGGCCGCGCTTCCGCGACCTCGCCCGCATCATAGCCCTGCTCGAGGGGCGGCAGGCCCGGGCGCCCAGGCCGGGGCTCGCACCGCAGCCGCTGCCCCGGTCCGGAATCCTGGCGACCCAGGGCGTCGGCGCCTTCGACGCGGCGACCGGCGAGCGCCTGACCGGAGTGGACGTCGCCGTCACCATGCCGGGCCACGTGGCAATCACCGGCAGCCGGGGCAGCGGCGCCCGGGTGCTGGCGGCCGTGCTGGCCGGCCAGGTCGAGCCGACGGCGGGCGCGGTCACCTACGCGGGCTCCGACCTGCGCGGCTTCGATGCCGCGGAGCGCGCCCGCCGCATCGCCTTCGCGGCCGGGGAGGCGATCCTGATCGAGGGCTCGCTCCGGCAGAACCTGCTCTACGGCACCGAGCCGGCGAACGCCCCCGACGACATCGGGCTGATCGGGATCAGCCGGCTCGCCGGGCTCGACGGCTTCGTCTACGCCCGCGGCCTGACGGGCCGCCTCGACCCGGCGAGCCAGCCCCGGCTCGCGGCGGCGATCGTCACGGCCCGCAGAACCATGCGGGCGGCCCTCGCCGCCAAGGGGGCCGAGCGCCTGGTCGAGCCTTTCGACCCGGCCCGTTACAACCATCAGGCGAGCATCGGCGAGAACATCCTGTTCGGCGAACCGGTCGGCGGGGCCTTCGCGCCCCTGCGGTTCGCCCGCCACCCGTACCTGCGGGCGGTGCTGGAGGCCGAGGAGCTGGTGCGGCCGCTCACCGAGATCGGCCTGTCGGTGGCGCGCAGCACGGTGGAAATCTTCGCGGATCTACCCAACGATCATTCGCTCTTCGACAACTATTCGCTGTTCCAGGCCTCGGAGCGCGGCTACTTCGAAGATCTGGTGGTCCGCCTGCCCAATGCCGCGAGCCTGCGCCGCGGGTCGGCCGGCCAGCGCGACCGCACCCGGCTGATCGGCCTAGCGTTGCGCTACAGCGAATCCCGCCACCGCTTCGGGCTGATCGACGCCGCGTTCGAGCAGCGGCTGGTTCAGGCGCGCCGCTCCTTCGCCCGGATGCTGCCGCCCCACCTCGCCGGCGCCGTCGAGTTCCACGATCCCGGCCGGGTCAATCCGGCCGCCAGCCTGGAGGAGAACCTGCTGTTCGGCCGGATCAGCCTCGGCGAGGCCAACGCGGAGCCCCGGGTGCGGGCACTGGTGCAGCGCGTGCTCGCCGACGAGGGCCTCGAAGCCTCGGTCTACGGGCTCGGCCTGGACAGCAAGGTCGAGATCCAGCCGAGCACCGGCGCGCTGGCCGACGGGGCGATCAACGCCCGGGAGCGCGTCGCGATCGAGCTGGGGCGCTGCCTCGCCCGCGAGCCCGACATCCTGGTGGTCGCGGTGGCGCCCGACGAGCGCAAGGTCGAGGGCGTGCGCGAGCGCCTCGCCCAGCTCCGGCAGGCCCGGGCCGGGCGCGGCTTCATCGTCTGCCTGCCCGAATCGGGGGTACCCGACGGGATCGCGCCGTTCGACGCGGTGATCGCGGTGGAGAACAGCGCCGTGGTCGCCCCCCAGGCCATCGAGGCCGCGGGCGCCGTCGGCGCGGAGCCAGCCCTGGCGTGACCGGCGGTCGTCACGGGCGCGACGGCCTCACGACGGCCGCAATGCCCGGTCAGCCTCCGCGGACCGTGCACGGCCGTGTTCCCCTCCGGCCGATGCGGCGCGGACGGTTCATGCCCCTCCCGATACCGAGATCCCTCGCCGCCGGCCTCGTGCTGCTGACCGTCTGCGGTTCCGTCGCGGCGCAGGCTGGGAAGGCCGACGCGCCGATCCCGGCCGCGACGCTCGCCCTGATGG